>NZ_LZMK01000393.1:0-339529 GCF_001665865.1 Nocardia sp. 852002-20019_SCH5090214
ACGGTAAGTCGGTGTTGTTCGATGGTCGTTCGGGTGAGCCGTTCCCGTATCCGGTGGCGGTGGGTTACATGTACATCCTGAAGCTGCATCACTTGGTGGACGACAAGATTCACGCGCGGTCGACGGGTCCGTACTCGATGATCACTCAGCAGCCGCTCGGTGGTAAGGCGCAGTTCGGTGGTCAGCGTTTCGGTGAGATGGAGTGCTGGGCCATGCAGGCCTACGGCGCTGCCTACACGCTGCAGGAGCTGCTGACGATCAAGTCCGACGACGTGGTCGGTCGTGTGAAGGTGTACGAGGCGATCGTCAAGGGCGAGAACATTCCCGAGCCGGGTATCCCGGAATCGTTCAAGGTTCTGCTCAAGGAACTGCAGTCGCTGTGCCTCAACGTCGAAGTACTGTCCTCCGACGGCGCGGCGATCGAGATGCGCGACGGTGACGACGAGGACCTCGAGCGTGCCGCGGCCAACCTCGGCATCAACCTGTCCCGCAACGAAGCTGCGACGGTCGACGACCTCGCGCAGTAGCCGATCGGTCCCGGCGCCCGCATTGGGCGCCGGGGCATAGTTTCCCGCTCCGCGGAAGTGGTCCGCCACGGCGGACGAACTAGCGAACTTTGCTCGATACTGAACCCGAACAGGGGAAAGGAAGTTACGTGCTAGACGTCAACTTCTTCGATGAACTCCGGATCGGCCTGGCGACCGCCGAAGACATTCGCAACTGGTCCTACGGTGAGGTCAAGAAGCCGGAGACCATCAACTACCGCACGCTCAAGCCGGAGAAGGACGGCTTGTTCTGCGAGAAGATCTTCGGTCCCACCCGGGACTGGGAATGCTACTGCGGCAAGTACAAGCGCGTCCGCTTCAAGGGCATCATCTGTGAGCGCTGTGGCGTCGAGGTGACTCGCGCCAAGGTGCGTCGTGAGCGGATGGGCCACATCGAGCTGGCCGCGCCGGTCACCCACATCTGGTACTTCAAGGGTGTGCCGAGCCGCCTCGGTTACCTGCTGGACCTGGCGCCGAAGGATCTCGAGAAGATCATCTACTTCGCCGCCTACGTCATCACCACCGTCGACGAGGATCTGCGCCACAACGAGCTGTCCACGCTCGAGGCGGAGATGGAGGTCGAGAAGAAGGCGATCGCCGACCAGCGCGATGCCGACCTGGAGGCCCGCGCCCAGAAGCTCGAGGCCGACCTGGCCGAGCTCGAGGCCGAGGGTGCCAAGTCCGACGTCCGCCGCAAGGTCAAGGACGGCGGCGAGCGCGAGATGCGCCAGCTGCGCGACCGCGCCCAGCGCGAGCTGGACCGGCTCGACGAGATCTGGACCACCTTCACCAAGCTGGCTCCCAAGCAGCTGATCGTGGACGAGGTCCTCTACCGCGAGCTGCAGGACCGCTACGGCGAGTACTTCACCGGCGCGATGGGTGCCGAAGCCATCCAGAAGCTGATGGAGAACTTCGACATCGACGCCGAGGCCGAGAACCTGCGCGAAACCATTCGCACCGGTAAGGGCCAGAAGAAGCTGCGCGCGCTCAAGCGCCTGAAGGTCGTCGCGGCCTTCCAGTCCAACGGCAACTCGCCGATGGGCATGGTCCTCGACGCCGTTCCGGTGATCCCGCCGGAGCTGCGCCCGATGGTTCAGCTCGACGGTGGCCGCTTCGCCACCTCCGACCTGAACGACCTGTACCGCCGCGTGATCAACCGCAACAACCGCCTCAAGCGACTGATCGACCTCGGCGCCCCCGAGATCATCGTCAACAACGAGAAGCGGATGCTGCAGGAGTCCGTGGACGCGCTGTTCGACAACGGCCGTCGCGGTCGCCCGGTGACCGGCCCCGGTAACCGCCCGCTGAAGTCCCTGAGCGATCTGCTCAAGGGTAAGCAGGGTCGTTTCCGTCAGAACCTGCTCGGTAAGCGCGTCGACTACTCCGGCCGTTCGGTCATCGTCGTCGGTCCGCAGCTGAAGCTGCACCAGTGTGGTCTGCCCAAGCTGATGGCGCTGGAGCTGTTCAAGCCGTTCGTGATGAAGCGTCTGGTCGACCTGAACCACGCGCAGAACATCAAGTCCGCCAAGCGGATGGTCGAGCGGCAGCGTGCCCAGGTGTGGGACGTCCTCGAAGAGGTCATCGCCGAGCACCCGGTCATGCTGAACCGTGCGCCCACGCTGCACCGCCTGGGTATCCAGGCCTTCGAGCCGCTGCTGGTCGAAGGTAAGGCCATCCAGCTGCACCCGTTGGTCTGTGAGGCCTTCAACGCCGACTTCGACGGTGACCAGATGGCCGTGCACCTGCCGCTGTCGGCGGAGGCGCAGGCCGAGGCCCGCATCCTGATGCTGTCGTCGAACAACATCCTGTCCCCGGCGTCCGGCCGCCCGCTGGCCATGCCGCGTCTGGACATGGTGACCGGTCTGTACTACCTGACCCGCCTGGAAGAGGGCGCCAAGGGCGAGTACCGGCCTGCCACCGCGGATGCTCCCGAGCAGGGCGTCTACGCGTCGCCGGCCGAGGCCCAGATGGCCGTCGACCGCGGCGAGCTGACGGTTCGTTCGCTGATCAAGGTGCGCCTGACCGATCAGCGCCCGCCGAAGGACATCGAGGCTGAGCTGTTCCCCGAGGGCTGGCAGCGCGGCGACGCGTGGCTGTGCGAGACCACCCTGGGCCGGGTCATCTTCAACGAGCTGCTGCCCGCGGACTATGCGTTCATCAACGAGCAGATGCCGAAGAAGCGGCAGGCGACGATCATCAACGATCTCGCCGAGCGCTACCCGATGATCGTGGTCGCGCAGACCGTCGACAAGCTCAAGGACGCCGGCTTCTATTGGGCCACGCGTTCGGGTGTCACCGTCTCCATGTCGGACGTTCTCGTTCCGCCGGAGAAGGCCGAGATCATGGAGCGCTACGAGGCGCAGTCCGACCAGATCGAGAAGAAGTACCAGCGTGGTGCTCTCGACCACCAGGAGCGCAACAACGCCCTGGTCAAGATCTGGCAGGAAGCGACCGAAGAGGTCGGTAAGGCGCTGCGTGCGCACTACCCGGCCGACAACCCGATCATCACGATCGTCGATTCGGGCGCCACGGGTAACTTCACCCAGACTCGTACCCTCGCGGGCATGAAGGGTCTGGTGACCAACCCGAAGGGTGAGTTCATTCCGCGGCCGATCAAGTCCTCGTTCCGTGAGGGCCTGACCGTTCTGGAGTACTTCATCAACACCCACGGTGCGCGAAAGGGTCTGGCCGACACCGCGCTTCGTACCGCCGACTCGGGTTACCTGACCCGTCGTCTGGTGGACGTGTCGCAGGACGTCATCGTGCGCGAGACGGACTGTGGCACCGAGCGCGGCATCCTCGTCGCGATCGCCGAGAAGCAGCCCGACGGCCTGCTCATCCGCGATCCGCACGTGGAGACCAGCACCTACGCCCGGACGCTGGCCGCCGACGCGGTCGACGCAGGCGGCAACGTCATCGTGGAGAAGGGTCACGACCTCGGCGACCCCGCCATCGAGGCGCTGCTCGAGGCCGGCATCACCGACGTCAAGGTCCGCTCGGTGCTCACCTGCACCACCGGCACCGGCGTGTGTGCGACCTGCTACGGCCGCTCGATGGCGACCGGCAAGCTGGTCGACATCGGTGAGGCCGTCGGTATCGTCGCCGCCCAGTCCATCGGTGAGCCCGGTACCCAGCTGACCATGCGTACCTTCCACCAGGGTGGTGTCGCGGGTGACGACATCACCGGCGGTCTGCCCCGCGTGCAGGAGCTCTTCGAGGCTCGTGTGCCCAAGGGCAAGGCGCCGATCGCGGAGGTCTCGGGCCGGGTGCGGCTCGAGGACGACGACCGCTTCTACAAGATCACGATCATTCCGGACGACGGTTCGGACGAGGTGGTCTACGACAAGCTGTCGAAGCGTCAGCGTCTGCGGGTGTTCAAGCACGAGGACGGCTCCGAGCGTCTGCTCGCCGACGGCGACCACGTCGAGGTCGGCCAGCAGCTGCTGGAGGGCTCGGCCGATCCGCACGAGGTGCTGCGTGTGATGGGCCCGCGTCAGGTGCAGATCCACCTGGTCCACGAGGTCCAGGAGGTCTACCGGTCGCAGGGTGTGTCCATCCACGACAAGCACATCGAGGTCATCGTTCGCCAGATGCTGCGCCGCGTGACCATCATCGACTCGGGTGCGACGGAGTTCCTGCCCGGTTCGCTGGTGGAGCGTTCGGAGTTCGAGGCGTCCAACCGCCGCGTCGTCGCCGAGGGTGGCGAGCCCGCGTCGGGTCGCCCGGTGCTGATGGGTATCACCAAGGCGTCGCTGGCCACCGATTCGTGGCTGTCGGCGGCCTCCTTCCAGGAAACGACTCGTGTCTTGACGGACGCGGCGATCAACTGCCGCTCCGACAAGCTGATCGGCCTGAAGGAGAACGTGATCATCGGTAAGTTGATCCCGGCCGGTACCGGTATCAACCGCTACCGCAACATCCAGGTGCAGCCGACCGAAGAGGCCCGTGCCGCGGCGTACGCGGTGCCGTCCTACGACGACACCTACTACAGCCCGGAGGGCTTCGGCACCACCACCGGTGCCGCGGTCCCGCTGGACGACTACGGTTTCAGCGACTACCGGTAATCCGGTAGAGGACAACCACATTCGGCCCCCGTTCCGAACGGAACGGGGGCCGAATCGTATTCACGGTTCGCTCGGTGCGAGCGCCTTCGGGTGGAACCGAGTCGAATGAGCGAGGAAACGGACCCGATCACGATCGATCCAGCGGGTAGCCTTCAGGTATGACCGTCGCCCACCATCACCACGACGAACCGATCCGCGGTCGGATGGTGCTGTTGCCGACGCCGCCACCCGGCGGGTTCACCGCCGAAGATCTACCTCGCTTGATGGAAGTAGTCGATGGCAACTTCGAGCTGCTGGACGGTGAAGTCGTGATGATGGCCCCTGCTGATCCCTGGCACGACGAGGTCCGGGACACGCTGAAGGCCGCGTTACGACCGATCCTGCCGACGGAGATGGTCGTGATCTCCGAGAAGGGCATCGACCTGGGCCATTCCGTGCCGGAGCCGGATGTTCTGATCGTGTCGCGGGCCGCGTTCGGGCCGCATACGTCGGTCTACCAGTCGGGGGACGTGCATCTCGCCGTAGAGATCGTCTCGCCCAGCACGAAGACCAAGGATCGCAAACTTCGTCCCGCGCAGTATGCCGAGGCAGGCATCAAGTGCTTCTGGCGCGTCGAGAACGAGGATGACGCGATGGTCGTTTACACGTTCGAGCTGCTGCCCGAGGGCGGTTGCTACGCGCCCAGTGGCGTCTTCCGCAAACAGTTGCGCATCGAGAAGCCTTTCCCGATCGACGTGGAACTGCCCGAAATAACCTGGTAGGCGGCCTCGGAAACCCGCCGGCGGGTCGGTCCGCCGATCAGGCTTCCGCTTCGAGGGTGTGGCGGGCGGCGATGAACAGGGTGGTGCAGACGTCGGTGAGTGCGGCGGGGGTGTGGGGTGTGCCGCTCATCAGCCAGTCGACCAGTAGGTGGTTGACGCCGCCGACGAGGGCGACCGCGGCCGCATGTTGTTTGGCCGACAGGGGTTCGGAGCGGGCGGCGGCCCAGGTGGTGGTGACGATCTCGGCGAATTCGCGCAGTACCTCGTGGCGGCGTTCCTCCATGGTGGAGGACACGCCGACGGCCTCGATCAGGGCCACTCTGGCAAGTCGCCGATCCTCGGTCAGATATTCGATGAACGTCTGTATTCCGGCACGGGTTCGGTCGTCGATGTCGTCGCCCGCCGATATCATCGCGGCCGTGGTGGCGGCGCGCACCTGGTCCACGACCTCGGAATACAGGGCGGCCAGGCAACTTTCGCGGTCGGCGAAGGATTCGTAGAAATACCGTTCGGTGAGCCGCGCGACCCGGCAGATCTGTTTGACCGAACTGCCCGCATACCCGGTGGTGCCGAAAACCTCCAGCGCGGCGTCCAGGATCGCCGCGCGCCGCTGCACGCGACGCTCGTCCGGCATCAGTCCCTGATACTTCCGTCCCGACATGCCCCTGTCCTTACGTCCCGGCCTATGGCACACTAGAGCATCGTTGCTGACACGCAGGCATGTCAGAATGGAGAACATCCATGACCTCACCGATTGCCGGTCGTGTCGTCGCGGTGACCGGCGGGGCGCGGGGCATAGGCCGGGAGATCGCGCGCGTGCTCGCCGAGGCCGGTGCCCGGGTTGCCATCGGCGACCGGGACGAACCGGCGGCTATCGCCACCGCGGCCGAATTGTCCGGTACCGTGCGCGGTTTCGCGCTCGACGTCACCGACACGGACTCTTTCCGCGGCTTCGTCACCGCCGTGGAATCGCTGTGGGGTCCGATCGACGTGCTGGTCAACAATGCCGGGGTGATGTGGGTGGGCCCGTTCGACGCGGAGCCCGAGGTCGCGACCGCGCGCATGCTGGAGGTCAATCTGCACGGCGTCATCCGCGGCGTGCGGCTGGTCGCACCGGGCATGCGGGCGCGGGGGCAGGGCCATATCGTCACGATCGCCTCGGCCGCCGCGCGATTGTCCCCGCCCGGCGAATCGACCTACGCCGCGACCAAACACGGGGTGCTCGGCTATCTGACCGGCGTGCGCGAGGAACTGCGCGGCAGCGGCGTGCGGATCTCGGTGATCATGCCGGGGGTGGTCGCGACCGAACTGGCCGCGGGAACCGCCACCGGCGCCGCGAAACTGCTCCAGCCCGCCGATGTCGCCCGCGCGGTGCTGCGGACCCTCGAACACCCTCGTTTCGAGGTCACCGTGCCGCGATACATCGGTCCTCTCGTCCGGCTCGCCGAACTGCTCCCGCAGCGCCTGCGCGACCTGACCTTCCGGCGCATGGTTCCCGATCAGGTCGCCGCGACCCGCGGTTCCACCACCCGCGCGGCCTACGAACGCGGCCTGGCCGATCCCACCGGTGGGGACACCGCATGACGCCCTACCCGCCCGCTCGCTGATTCGGGCGACCACAGACCGCGTCGGCGCAGCATTGAGCCGCCCGCGCCGACGCACCCGGCCTGCCGGTTCCGGTCGACCGGAACCGGCAGGCGCTCGGAGAAGCGATCGCTGTCGCGGGGGGTCGCGAATTACCCGCCGACGTAGGCGGCGAGGTGTTCGCCGGTGAGCGTCGAGCGATCGGCGACCAGATCGGCCGGCGTTCCCTCGAAGACGATGCGCCCGCCGTCGTGGCCGGCCCCGGGACCGAGGTCGACGATCCAGTCGGCATGCGCCATGACCGCCTGGTGGTGTTCGATGACGATCACCGATTTGCCCGAGTCCACGAGGCGGTCGAGCAGGCCGAGCAGGTTCTCCACATCGGCGAGATGCAGGCCCGTGGTCGGCTCGTCGAGAACGTAGATCCCGCCCTTCTCGCCCATGTGGGTGGCGAGTTTGATGCGCTGGCGCTCACCACCCGACAGCGTGGTGAGGGGCTGACCCAGTTTCAGATAGCCGAGTCCCACATCGCCGAGGCGTTGCAGAATCTTGTGTGCCGCCGGGAGTTTCGCCTCACCCGCGCCGAAGAACTCCTCGGCTTCCGCCACCGACATCTCCAGCACCTCGCTGATGTTGCGCCCGCCGAGGTGATAGTCCAGAACCGCCGCCTGGAAGCGTTTACCGTCGCATTCCTCGCAGGTGGTCGCGACGCCGGCCATCATCGCCAGATCGGTGTAGATCACGCCGGCGCCGTTGCAGGTGGGGCACGCGCCCTCGGAATTCGCGCTGAACAGCGCCGGCTTGACGCCGTTGGCCTTGGCGAATGTCTTGCGGATCGGCTCGAGCAGTCCGGTGTAGGTGGCCGGATTACTACGCCGGGAGCCGCGAATCGCGCCCTGGTCGACCACCACGACATCGTCGCGGTCGGCGACCGACCCGTGGATGAGCGAACTCTTACCGGATCCGGCCACGCCGGTGATCACACACAGCACCCCGAGCGGGATGTCGACGTCGACATCCTTCAGGTTGTGGGTGGAGGCGCCGCGAATCTCCAACGCGCCGGCCGACTTCCGGGGCGCGTCCTTCAGTTTCGCCCGATCGTCGAGATGGCGGCCGGTGATCGTGTCGCTGGCGCGCAGCCCCTCGATATCGCCCTCGAAACAGACTGTGCCGCCTTGGCTTCCGGCCCCCGGACCCAGATCGACGATATGGTCGGCGATCGCGATCGCTTCCGGCTTGTGCTCCACCACCAGCACCGTGTTGCCCTTGTCGCGCAACTGCAACAGCAGGTTGTTCATTCGCTCGATATCGTGCGGATGCAGGCCGATGGTGGGTTCGTCGAAGACGTAGGTGACATCGGTCAGGGACGAGCCGAGGTGGCGAATCATCTTGGTGCGCTGGGCTTCACCGCCGGAGAGCGTGCCCGCCGGCCGATCCAGTGACAGATAGCCGAGGCCGATCTCGGTGAACGAGTCGAGCAGGTGCTGCAGACCTTTCAGCAGCGGTGCGACCGACGGCTCGTCGAGAGCGCGCACCCATTCGGCGAGATCGCTGATCTGCATCCGGCAGACGTCGGCGATGCTCTTGTCGCCGATCTTCGAGGACCGGGCCTCGGCGCTGAGCCGGGTGCCCTCACATTCCGGGCAGGTCGTGAAGGTCACCGCACGCTCGACGAACGCACGGATATGCGGCTGCAGCGAATCGACATCCTTGGACAGCATCGACTTCTGGATCTTCGGGACCAGCCCCTCGTAGGTGAGGTTGATGCCCTCGACCTTGATCTTGGTCGGCTCCTTGTAGAGCAGGTCGTGCAGTTCCCGCTTGTTGTACTTGCGGATCGGCTTGTCGGGGTCGAACAGCCCGCAACCGCGGTAGATGCGGCCGAACCAGCCGTCCATGCTGTAGCCGGGGATGGTGAGCGCACCCTCGTTGAGCGACAGGCTCTCGTCGTAGAGGGCGGTCAGGTCGAAATCGGTGACCGAGCCCATGCCCTCACAGCGCGGGCACATACCGCCGAGCCGGTGGAAGGTCGCCTTCTCGGCCTTGGTCTTACCGCCGCGCTCGACGGTGATCGCACCGCTGGCGGTCACCGAGGGCACATTGAACGAATAGGCGTTCGGCGAGCCGATCTGCGGCTGGGCGAGGCGGCTGAACAGGATGCGCAACATCGCGTTGGCGTCGGTGGCGGTGCCGACCGTGGAGCGGGGGTTGGCGCCCATTCGCTCCTGGTCGACCGAGATCGCGGTGGTGAGGCCGTCCAGGAAGTCGACCTCCGGCCGCGACAACGTCGGCATGAAGCCCTGGACGAAGGCGCTGTAGGTCTCGTTGATCATCCGCTGCGATTCCGCGGCGATGGTGCCGAAGACCAGCGAACTCTTCCCCGATCCCGAGACGCCGGTGAAGACGGTCAGGCGACGCTTGGGAATTTCGACGCTGATGTCTTTGAGATTGTTGACCCGCGCACCGTGTACGCGGATCAGGTCGTGGGTGTCGGCAACGTGCCGGTCCGGCGTCGAGGCCTTGCTCATGGTTTCTCCAATTCAGGGTGGGCGGCCTGGTCCGCCGGGCCGGCTCGGTTGTCGGGGTCGGCTCAGGAGGCCTGTTGGATCCGCAGCAGATTGCCCGAGGGATCGCGGAACGCGCAGTCGCGCAGTCCGTAGGGCTGGTCGGTCGGCTCCTGCACGACCTCGGCCCCGTTCGCCTGCAGCCGCTCGAACACCTCGTCGACGTTCTTGGTCGCCAGGTTGAGGCTGGCGAAGGTGCCCTTGGCCATCATCTCGGAGATGGTGCGCTGCTCTTCTTCCGTGACACCGGGGGTGGCGTTCGGCGGGTAGAGCACGATCGAGATGTCCGGCTGTCCGGCGGGGCCGACCGTGATCCAGTGCATGCCCTTGAAGCCGACGTCGTTGCGCACCTCGAAGCCGAGGGTGTCGCGGTAGAACGTCAGCGCGGCCTCCGGATCGTCTTGCGGGAGGAAGGTGTCGTGAATGGTGATGTCCATGTCGCTCACGCTAATTCCTACTCGGTAACCTGCGCTTCTCGATTCCTGATCGGTCTGGTCACCTGTTTCGCGACACCGACGGCATGCCCAGAGTGGCGTCGGCGGCCTCGCGCCGGTAGACGCTCGGCGGCACTCCGACCAGTTCGGTGAAGCGGGTACTGAAGGTGCCCAGCGATTGGCAGCCGACCTCGAAGCAGACCTCCGTCACGCTGAGATCACCCCGGCGCAGCAGCGCCATCGCGCGTTCGATTCGCCGCGTCATGAGATATCCGTACGGCGATTCCCCGTAGGCGAGGCGGAACTGCCGGCTCAGATGCCCCGCGGACATGTGCACATCGCGCGCGAGGGCCTCCACATCCAGGGGTTTCGCATATTCCCGGTCGATGCGGTCGCGGACCTTGCGCAGCCGGGCGAGATCGCGCAGGCGCGGGTCGGGGGCAGGTGTGCTGCTCACAACGCGATGGTGCCACGCGGCGCCGACATTGCCCAGCAACCCTCACCACGAGCGGGACGAGGGGTGGCGGCGGACGAGGTCAGCGCTCTCGGACCGGTGGGCATTTCTTCCCCGCGAGATGGCATTTGTCCTCGAAACCCGCGGGTAGCCAATTTCCGGACAGCAGCAGCGGATGATTCGGAAAGTGCAGATGGGCGGCGACGACGAATATCAGTACGGCCCAAGGTGTTCGGACCTGCCACTGGTGGAAGGTCCGATTGCGGTCGACGTAGCGCGCGACCACCTGATCGGCGGCGGTCAGGTCGATCGTCTCCAGCGATGCCCACCGGATCCGGAAGGAGTAGTCGGGGTTGGTGAGGTGGATGCGGCGGTCGGAGATCATCACCGAACCGGGGCGTTCGGCGATCCAGCGCGGTTGCGACGCGGCCTCCGCACGCTGGCGCCGGGCCTGATTCACCAGCGCGTTCCCCAGTTGCGCGGCCGCGACGAAGGAGGCGCTGCCCGCGACGTAGATGTTGTTGCGGGTCCAGCTGCCGTCCCCGGGCGCCCGCCAGAACGACCAGGTCGCCGGGCCTTCCGCGATACAGACCTCGCCCGGGTCGATCCGGATCCGGGTGGACTTGACGGGCATCCGCGCCAACTCCTCGCGACGCAGCAGATCGAGCACCCCGCAGGTGTACAGCAGGTGGTCGTCGAACCACGTCCATCCGGCCCGGTCGGCGAGGGCCCGGTCGATATCGGCCAACGGGTCGAACACTGCGATCTCACCACCTTCATCGACATACGCGACGCTGGATATCCACGGTATCGGAGGAGGCCACCGCCCGGCGAGGGCCGGCGGATCCGCCCGGTAAGCTGCTGACGCCTCGGTGGGTTCGACCAGAAGGGGGACCGTGGCCGCACTCGCGATCGGCGAGACGTTCGCCGGTTACCTCATCGAGGGCGTCCTCGGCCGTGGCGGAATGGGAACGGTCTATCTCGCCCGCCACCCGCGGCTGCCGCGCCGAGTGGCACTGAAGCTGCTCGACCGCGAGGTCTCCGCCGATCACGAGCGCCGCCGCCGGTTCGATCAGGAAGCCGATATCGTTGCCCGCCTGGAACATCCGGGCATCGTGCGGATCTACGACCGCGGCGCCGATGCCGGACACCTGTGGATATCCATGCAGTATGTGCACGGTACCGATGCGGCGCGGCTGGACCGGCGGGCTCTCACCACCGAGCGGGTGTTGCGCATCGTCACCGAAACCGCTGCGGCACTGGACTACGCGCACAGCAAGGCGGTATTGCACCGCGACATCAAACCGGCGAACATCCTGCTCGAGACACCCGACGCCGGTCGCGCCGAACGGGCGGTCCTCACCGATTTCGGCATCGCCCGATTACAGGACGCCGATACCGAACTCACGGTGACCGGCACCCTCACCGCCACTCTCGCCTACGCCTCCCCGGAACAGCTCTCCGGTGAACCGCTCGACCATCGGTGCGACCAGTATTCCCTGGCCTGCACCCTGTTCACCCTGTTGTGCGGCCGGCCGCCCTATGCCGGAACCAATCCCGGGCAGGTGGTCGCCGGGCACGTCACCAAACCGATTCCCCGGCTGACCGCGGTGCGATCGGATCTGCCGCCGGCGCTCGACGCGGTGCTCGTGCGGGGGATGGCGAAACACCCGGGCGAGCGGTACGGCAGCTGTGGGGAATTCGCCGCCGATCTACGAAATGCCTTCCACGGCCGAGGATCTGGTTCGGTACGCGATGTGTATTACGCCCCGGACCGTGCCGAGGAGGAAGGGGCGGTGGCAGTCACGCAGGCGGGATTTCCGGTGCGGCAGGCATTCGACGTGCCGGGGCGGGGGCATCGACCGACGCCGGGCGAGCCGTCGATCGCTTCGCCGGCGGTTCGCGTCGGGGCGCGGCCGAGGAGGTGGATCCGGCGAGGCGCGGCCGTCGCCGCAGTCGTGGTCCTCGTGGCCGGAGCGGGGCTGGCGATCGGGGAACTGTCGGGCCGGGGTTCGGCTCCTGTCGGCTGGGATGCGAAACATCGGCTGATCGTGGACAGTTTCCCGCAGCTGTTGTCCGATCGGCCCGGGGAGACGGGGTGGTCGGGGACGCGGTGCGCGGTCGATGCGACGGCGGGAGAGCGAGCGGCCGTCGCCTGCGAGAATCCGGATCGGGATCTGCGCGTGGAGATCGTCGATCTCGAAAACAGCGATGCCGCAATTGAATTCGCCGCAGACGCCAGTAGACACAGTGGGGACCTGCTGGCGAAGCATCCAGGTTTCGCGGATCCGCTGGATGTGGTGTTGCCGACGCCGGACTCGACCGGGACGCAGGACCTGTACACATTGTTCCCCCGGGACGCGCAGCGTTCCCGATTCGTCCTCGGCCTGCGCTGGACCAAACATGCGGCGCTGGAGATCTACGATCGCTGGTGGCCGCAGCTGCCGATGGGTGTCGCCGCGCCGGATGCGACAGCCACCCCCGATGCGAAAGCCGCGGCGCCCGACAGCGTTCCGTGGTGCTACGCCACCCGGACCGCGACCGACGTCAACGACGACGCGCCCGGCGGCACCGCATCCGGCCCGGACGCCGTGCTGGGCTACGAATACGCGCGGTACGACACCCGAAGCGGTTCGGCGGCCCGGGAATACGTCGCTCCGGAATCGACCGCCGTCCCCTCCGCCGAAACCCTGCAGAGGCAGATCGACCAGGTCCCCGTCGGCACCCAGCACTGCGTGCACGTGACCGGTGGAGATGTCCCGGACCGCTACCGGGTGCAGGTGTTCGAGCGCCGCCCCGACCGCGGTTTCCTCTATCGCGCCTACACCGCCATCACCACCACCCGTGACGGCCGGGTGTTCATCCGGGAAATCAGGAACTGACCCCGGCACCGAGCCGGCTCGTTCGAGGTTTGGGCGGAGGAGGGCATAACGGCCATCGATCGCTGGTCCTGCGGCACTTCACAGGGCGTCCGACGCGGTCCTAACGTTGTCGGATGGCTGCACCCGAGCCGGTCGGCGTCGAGCCTCGCCGCAGCAGGGGCGTGTCCGCGCGGACACGTGTCGCCGACGCGCTGAACTCCGGCGGACTGCGCGCCGTGCGGATGTGGTGGCGAGAACCCATCGACTATCGCTGGCTGCTGAGCACGCTCCGGAACCAGGGGGCGCTCGGCCTGCTGAAATTCTCGATCGGCACATCCGGGCTGGGCCTGTGCTTCGTCGCCCTCATGCTCCTGCTGTCGCCCGAAGGCCCGCAGAGCGCGTTCGGCCGGGCGGTGATCGGCCTGTTCGCCGTTGTGGCGCTGTTGGCGGCCCTGCGCTGGTATCTACTGCCCTGGCCGACTGCTTCGGTTTCCCTGGCGTTGATAGCAGTCGCGGATATCGCCATCACGATCTGCAGCCTGCTGGTCTCCGGCCGCGTGGCGATGATCAACGCGACCACCCTCATCCTGACCGGCGGCTACCTCGCGCTCTTCCACAGCGCCAAGGCTCTCGCCGTGCACGCGGGGTGGTCGCTGTTCTCGGTGCTGCTGGTCACGGGACGAATGATGATCTCTTCCGACTCCGATCGCGACGTCCCCCTTGCGATGGCCACCGCGCTGATCATGGTCCTCGCCGTCGTTTTCGTGCTCCCCACGCTGCAGTTCTTCTATTGGGTGCTGCGCACTAACGCGTTGTCGGATCCGCTGACAACCCTGCTGAACCGGCGCGGCCTCGATTACCACCTACCGAGAGTGTTCGCCCCCGGCGCGCCGCTCTGCGCGATGGTCATCGACCTGGATCGATTCAAGCAGGTCAACGACACCTTCGGGCATCAGGAGGGCGACCGGGTGCTGGCCAGAATCGCGGCACGGTTGCGCGACACCGCCGACCCCACTGCCACCATCGCGCGCACCGGTGGTGAGGAGTTCACGATCGTCGGTCCGCTGGACGCCGGAGCCGCTCGGGCGATGGCCGAGCGGCTGCGGCGGGCGGTCGAGAATTCGAGCGATGGGGCCGCGGTCACCGCCAGCATCGGCGTGGTGGTCGTCGACCTCGGTGCGGCGACCGATGACGGTGTCTCGCCCGAGCGGCTTCTCGGCTTCGCGGACACCGCCATGTATCGGGCGAAACAACGGGGCGGCAATGCCATCGTCGTCCGGGAACTGCGCGAACCTCTCGCTTGAGCGGGAAACCGGAGCCGCCGCGGGTCGGCTCGGAAATCGGCTCGTCGCAGCGGAATCGATGCGGCACCATGGGCGATGATGCGTTACTCACTCCCCGACCTCCTGCCCTCGGTGGCCGCCGCCCTGGGGATGGATGTGCACAATCCGCTGGGCCTGAGGCCGAACCGCGAAGCCGTGGTGCTGCTGGTCGACGGGTTGGGCGCCGAACTGCTCGCCCGCCACCGCGACACCGCGCCGACGCTGGCCGCACATGTGGCAACCACCGTGGCCACCGGATTCCCGGCCACGACCGCGGTCGGCCTGGCGAGCCTTGCGGTCGGCGCACCGTGCGCGACCCACGGCATCATCGGCTACAGCTTCGCCGTGCCCGCCGATGCGGGGCCGCGACTGCTCAACGCGCTGCGCTGGCGTCTGGACAGTGCGACCGGTCCGGATGCCCGCGAGCAGTACCCGCCCGAGCAGATACAGCCGGCTCGCAGCCGGGTTCAGGACCTCGCCGCGCACGGCGTCGAGGTGCACTACGTCGTTCCCGGATATCAGGGCGGATCCGGTCTGACGCGCGCCGTCTTCCGCGCCCCGGGCACGCTGCACCCGGCCGAAGACCTGGACGGCGTCCGGGACGGAATCCTTTCCGTCGCGGCCGGTTCCGGCTCCGGGTCCCGATTCGCCTACGCCTACTATCCGGAGCTGGACGCGAACGGACATCTGTACGGTCCGGGATCGGCGCAATGGCTGGCGGAACTGGCTCGGATCGATGCGCTCGTGGCGGATCTGCTGACCGAACTGCCCGCGACGTGCACGCTGATCGTCACCGGAGATCACGGCATGATTCGCGCGGGCGAGGTCGTCGATCTGGACGCACGCGCCGACCTGCATCGCGAGGTGCGATTGATCGGCGGGGAGGCCCGGGCGCGGCACGTCTACCTGGAACGTCCCGGCGCGCTGCCCGATGTGCTGGCCGCGTGGGCCGAGGAACTGGCCGGGCACGCACGTGTGGTGAGTCGCGACCAGGCGCTGGCCGAGCACTGGTTCGGGCCCACCCCGCCCGGTCCGGCGATCGCCGAACGGATCGGCGACATCATCGCCGTGGCACGCGACCGCAGCGTGCTCGTCTGCCCCGGTCGCGAACCTGTCGAATCGACACTGCTCGGCCACCACGGCGCGTGGACCGACGACGAACAACTGGTACCGGTGGTCGTCGGCGGATAGTGGCTCCGGCCCCGCGGCTTTCGGTCACGACGGCGACGGCGCGGAATCGCGGCGCCGGGTCGATCGTCGATCGATCGCCGCGCCGACCTCGTCGATCGCCGTGCGGATGAGCCGGCCGTAGCCGTCCTCGGCCAGCGCGCCGGCACGGTCGCGCGCCGCGGCGATGTGCTCCGCGGCGGCGTCGAACGAACCCAGCAGCCGGTAGTTGTCGGCGAGGTTCAGATGCAGCGAGGGGTAGAACCCGGCGATGTGCAGACTCGAGTGATGGCTCTGCACCCGCGCCTCGGTGAGGGCGTCGGCCGCGTCGAGGGCCCGTATGTCCCACACGAGTGCCCGGGCCGGATCGGTGTGGAGGTCGGCCAGGTAGTGGGCGAGGGTGCAGCGGTGCAGCGGATCGCCCACCGGTCCGATCGTTTCCCACAGTTCGGCGAGTTGCCCTCGGGCGGAGTCGGTTTCGCCCTGCCGGCCGCGTTCCACGGCCGCGCCGATGGCCGCCATGGTGGGGTCGTGGGCAACGGTGTCGGTCATGATTCCTCGAACTGGGCGGGGGCGACGGGCATCGCCAGGGTGGTGAGGTCGCCGTCGTCCGCGGATCGGATGACGACGGGCTGCTTCGGACCGGCGATGTCGATCATCACGTCCGGGCCGATGGCCGCGCCGATCGCCGGGTAGAGGGTGGTGATGTCGAAGGTGAGCTCGACATCCGGTCCGGTGACCGCGGCCGAAACCTGTTCGGCCGCATCGGAACCGGCCCCGGCGAGTGCGATCGCCCCGGTGCGGACGCACAGCCGGATATGGCGTGCGCGTAGCGATTCCACCGCCCGGACGAGTGCGTCCCTCGGCGTCACGACGCGCGTGCGGGCGGTGTCGATGGAACCCAGCAGCATGCGGTGGTCGGGAAACGGTCCCGGCAGGATGCGGCACGTACCGGCCGGCGACTCACCGGCCCGGAACCGGACCGAATGCGGTCCGGCATCCAGCCGGACCTGGTGGTGGCGGCGGATCCGCGGCACGGCCAGCCGCAGATCGTCACCGTCGACGGTCGCGGCCCACTCGGTCGAACTCGGCCGCTCGGGGACGAGGGTGCGGGTGGCGAGCCGGTAGCGATCGGTGGCCGTGAGCGTCAGCGCCTCCGCCGAGACCTCGACGTGGACACCGCTCAAGACGGGATGCTCCGGCTCGTGCACGGTCGCGGCGAGTATCTGCTCGACCGCCGTCGCGAAGACGGGACCACTGACCGTCGCGACCGCCCACCCGCGCCCGGTGCCGAGCGTCGCCTTGATCTCGGCTGCCCTTCCCCGAGCGCGGCGCACCTGCTGTTCCAGCCCGGCGACGTGCTCGTCGATGAGCTGTCCCGCGCTCTCGTCCCCGGCCGCCAGCACCGCCGCGATGGTGTCCAGCGGCATGCCGATCTCGCGCAAACCGCGGATCGCCACCGCCCGTTCCAGTTGGTCGTCGGCGTAGTACCGATATCCCGACACCGGATCCACGATCGCGGGCGGTAGCAGTCCGGAGTCTGCGTAGAACCGCAGTGCGCTCGCCGTGAGCCCGCTGGCCCGCGCGAACGCCCCGATCGTCACCATTCCGGATTCCGCCACCGCCCCATCATGAAGCTTCAGCCGACCTGAAGGTCAAGAGCGGTGAATTTCACGAGCGGTGGCTCGACCTCACCGCCGGAAGGTGCGCGAATGCGCCGACACGAGGGCGTGCGGGCAATGCGGACGGCCGCGGGGTGCGGGTGCGAATCCGTCGAAGCGCAGCGGCGGGGCCGGTGCGCGCAGCGTCAGCGTCGACGTCCACGGCCGCGCCGGCATCTCCATCCGGCACGCGACGTTCCAGCCGAACGGAATCGCGTGGGCGCGTTCGCCGTGTTCCTCCAGGCGATCGGCGAACTCGGCCAGCACGTCCAGGGTGTCGGCGAGATGGGTCAGTACGTCGGCCTGACCGGAGGCGAAGGTGAAACGACTGCCGCCCGCCACGCAGAACGGACTGCCGGCGAGGACGACGAAGGATGCGTCGCTGTCGGCGCACAGTTGCCGGACCGCGCGCACGGCGTCACCACTGATGGGGCAGTCCCCGGGTTCGACGACGATGCGCACCAGCAGGCAGTCGAAGAATCGCCGCGGTACGCCCACGGCGGCGGAGGGCAGTTCCACCGCGCACGGACCGGCGTCGACGGGCGTGTATTCGAAGCTGCGCCAACGACTTCCGGAAATTCTCATCGTCGCGCTCGCCTCACGGTGCGGCCGGCGTGGTCCGCTCGACGCCGCAGAGGGTGTAGCAGAACACGAACGGCTCGGTGCCGTCGTTGAACCAGGCATGCGGGGCGCCGTGCTGCACAACACAATCGCCCGGTCGCAGTGCCACATCCTCACCGTCGCCGATCCGCAGGCGGCCCTCTCCGCTGAGCACCACCACGAAGTCGACGCTCTCGGTGGCGTGCACGCCGGGACGAGCCGGGTCGAAGGCCGCCATCATGCCCGGCAGCTTCTGCTCCGCCTCGGCCGCCACCGCCGCCATCTCGGCCTCGGACAGCTCGGCGTCGGGCTCGTAACTCAAACCCGGTGGGACGGAGATGAATCCGAAGCGCACTCCGCCGGGGCCGGGAAAGTAGCTGGTGTCGGCATCGGACGGCATCCGGTCGACGGGAAGTGTGGGCAGCTCGTCGACCTCCCACATCCGATGCAGTTGCGCCCCCGGCAACAATGCCAGCGTCAGCGGCTCGACCTTCTCGTCGGAAAGTACTGTGCCCTGTCCGGCGCCGTCGTCCCCGACCACGATCCTGCGCATGAAAACCTCCTGATCCTCATCCATTCCGCGCTGATCCGGACCCGTATTCCGCCGTTGTACAGCCCGTTTCCGGATATCAGCTCTCCGGCACGGTAGCGAGCGCCGGGGCGTGCCCACGTGTCCTGAAACGCACGGCCATTGTTCGCGTGCGCAGAATCGGAAAACCGGCGATGATATCCACGATGACCACTGCCGAATCGGAGACGACGAGTGCGATCGAGCCGCACGAGCGGGTCGATTACTGGGCTCATCTGATCAGCTCGTACCAGTGCGCGCTGGGCTACCGGTTCCCGACTTCCGCGGACTTTCACGGCCGGACCTCGCTGCGCCGTACCGAGTCGTATCAACTCGTCGGCTGGGAATCCGATGCCGTCACCTATTTCCGGAGTGCGCGGCTCATTCGCACCGACCCCGACCACGATTATCGTCTGCTCGTACCGATCACCGGGACCCTGGCCTTCCGCCACGGCGACGACACCGGTTCCCTGCCGCCCGGCAGCGCGTGCCTGGTCTCCACCGACGAACCCTTCGAGATGTCGATGTGTGAGGGCTCGCACGGGCTCATCGTCACGATCGCGCGCGAGGACATCCGGCATCGTCTGAACCGCCGGGAGCCACCGCCGCGGCCGCTCGATCTCAGCACCGGGATCGGCGGCGTCGCCGGGGCGGTGGCCGGCACCCTGTACACCGAGCGCGCAGCGCTCACCGACCACCAATTCGACACGGTCGCGGAACAATTGGTGGATCTGCTGTGTATGCAGATTCTCGGGGAACCGCCGAGTGCGCCCGCCCAGCTGGCGCAGGTGGAGGTGAGTGCCCGGCGCTACATCCGCACGCATGCGGGCGATCCGGAGCTCACCGGCGCGCGCGTCGCGGCGGCCCTCGGCTGGTCGCTGCGCCAGCTGCAACTCGCCTTCAGTCAGGCCGGCACCACGCCGAGCGAGGTCATCCGGGAGCAGCGGCTGCAGATCGCCCGCGACCGCCTGCGGAATCCGGCCTACCGGCAGCGCAGCGTCGCCGATATCGGCGCGGATCTGGGATTCGGTTCGGCCAGTAGTTTCACCAAGGCGTTCCGCCGCCGCTTCCACACCACTCCCGGTCAGCTGCGCGCCTGAACATCCCGGTCGTCCGCCGGAATGCCGACGGCCCGCCTCCGTGCATGGGGTCGGGGGCGGGCCGAGGTTGCGGAGCGCGGCTCAGTTGAAGATGCCGCCGCCCTGGGTGGCGGACCCCGCCGACCCCGTCACGAACAGGTTCATGATGTTGGTGAAGACGCTGTTCGAGTTCACTGTGCCGGCGGAGTTGGAGTCGATCAGGGCGATAAAGGCGTTCATGAACTGCTTCCTCGTGCATCATGGGTCCGCGGACCCGGTTGGTTGTCCTGCCGTGCTCAGCGCAGTGGAATGAAGCTTAACCAAAATCCGCCGAATCTGAACAACCTTCTTTTCGGATTTTTCGGGCACTCCTGTCGGATCGGTGTGGCGGCGTGCTGTGGACAGGTTTCCTCGTACAGAGTAAAAAAGTGGAACACGTTTCAATTTTGGGTGCGACGGGAGACGCAATGGACCACGCTGCCATGGGCGAGCTGGTGATGGCCGGATTTCAGAAGCTGGGATTCATCCAGTTCGCGGGGGTGGAAGGGGTGGAATATCTGCCCGGCCGCAATGTGGTGAGCATGGCGCCGAAGCCGGAACACCTCAATCACAACGGCGACGTGCACGCCGCGATCCTGTTCGGCCTCGCGGAGACGGCCGCGATGGGCGCCTCCATTTCCGGCATCGTCGACCTGATGGGCGAGACGTTCATCGTCGCGCGCGACGGCCGGATCGAATATCTGGCCCGGGCCAAGGGCGAGGCGGGCCCGTTCCGCGCCACCTCGGAGTTGACCGCGGCGGAACTGGAACAGGCCCGCGCCGATATCGCCGCGCAGCAGCCGGTGGAACTGGCGATGCCGGTCGACATCACCGACAGCACCGGCAAGTCGGTCGCCGCGGCCACGTTCACCGCGGTGATCCGGCCGCGCCGCAAGTAGCCGCGCCGCGAATACGCGGGCGGTGAAGGAGATTCAGCGCTCGCTGTCCAGCATGGCCATCTGCGGGGCGGCGTAGCGGTCACCGGCGACCGCCTCGGCGGGCGCCGCCGCCTCGATCGCGGCGAGCTCCGACTCGGAGAGCCGAATATCCAGTGCGGCAACCGCTTCGGTCCAGCGGTCGACCCGGCGCGCGCCGATCAGCGGGACGATATCGGCGCCTCGGGTCAGGACCCAGGCGATCGCCAGCTGTGCCACGCTCACGCCGTGCCGGTCGCCGATCTCCGCCAGCGCGGAGACCAGCCGGAGATTGGTGGTGAGGTTCTCGCCCTGGAATCGCGGGCTGTGGGCGCGGAAATCATCGGGGGCGAAGGTCTGGTTCGCGCGCAGGGAGTCGCTCAGCAAGCCGCGCGAGAGCACACCGTAGGCGGTGATCCCGATGCCGAGTTCCCGTGCCGTGGGCAGGATTTCGCGCTCGATGCCCCGGGTGATGAGGGCGTACTCGATCTGCAGATCGACGATCGGTGCCACTGCCGCCGCACGCCGCAGGGTCTGCGCGCCGACCTCGGACAGTCCGATGTGGCGCACATGGCCGGCCTGCACCATCTCCGCGATCGCGCCCACGGTGTCCTCGATCGGAACCGCCGGATCCAGCCGTGCGGGGCGGTAGATGTCGACGTAGTCCACTCCCAGCCGCTGCAGCGAATAGTGCAGGAAGTTGCGCATCGCCTCGGGGCGCGTGTCGACGCCGCCGAAGCTGCCGTCCGGACCGCGCAGGGCGCCGAATTTCACGCTCAGCTGGTAGTCCTCGCGCGGGCGCTGGGCGAGGGCCCGGTGGATCAGCATTTCGTTGTGTCCGGCGCCGTAGAAATCGCCGGTGTCGACGAGGGTGGCGCCGGAGTCGAGGGCGGCGTGGATGGTGGCGATGGATTCGGTCTCGTCGGATTTCCCGTAGGCGCCCGACATCCCCATCGCGCCGAGACCGATGCGTCCGACCTTCGGGCCCGTCGCGCCCAGTTGTGTCTGCTCGATAGTCATGCTCGAATCCTGCGCCTCGATCCGCCGCCTTCGGCAGAGATCGTTTATCGGGGGATCGGCGATCCCTGGCTGCGGCCGCCGCGCCGGGGCACAGTGGAGTGATGGATCGCGATGAACTGGCCGATTTCCTGCGGCGCCGGCGCGAACAGCTACAGCCCGCCGATGTGGGACTGCTGCCCGGTACCCGCCGCCGGACTCCCGGCCTGCGTCGCGACGAGGTCGCCCTGCTCGCCGGGATGTCCACCGACTACTACACCCGTCTCGAGCAGTCACGGGGCCCGCGGCCCTCGGTGCAGGTTCTCGGCGCACTCGCCCGCGCGCTGCGGCTCACCGACGACGAGCGCGATCATCTCTACCACCTGTGCGGCCATGCGGCGCCCCATCGTGGCGGCGGCGACCGGCACGTCGGACCCGGGCTGCTCTACCTGCTGGACAAGCTGGAGGACACGCCCGCGTGCGTGGTGTCGGATCTCGGCGAGATCCTCGCGCAGAACCGCATGCACATCAACATGATGGGTGACCACACCCGCTTCACCGGCATGGATCGCTACCTGCTGTGGCGCTGGTTCACCGATACGGCCGGCCGGGAGACGTTCCCCGACGCAGACTGGGACCGGCTGACCCGCCGGCACGTCGCCGATCTGCGGGCGACCGCCGCGCGGCGGGCGGGCGACCCCGACGTGACGGAACTGGTGACCAAGCTGCGGGCGGTCAGTCCCGAATTCGAACGGCTGTGGTCGGCGCACGAGGTGGCGGTCCGGATCAGCGATGCCAAGCGGATCCGGCATCCGCAGGTAGGGCTGCTCGACCTGGTCTGCGAAACGCTGGTGACGCCGAATGCCGCCCAGCATCTGCTGGTCTACTATCCGCGCCCCGGTACCGACGCCAAGGAGCGGCTGGAACTGTTGCGCGTCATCGGAACCCAGACCATGACCGACGAGACCGATTCGGGCAGCACGGTTTTCGATCGGGGCTGATCAGCGGGGCGGGAATGTGCGGCGGGTGCGCGGTCGCAACCGCAGGTTGGGCAGCGGCGGCGCCGGAATGCGTTGCTGCGGAGTATGTCCCGCGACGTCGCCGAAGCGTTCGGTGTCGTGCTTCTCCCATGCGGTGCGGGCGGCGTCGATCTCGTCGTGGCTGCGGCCGACGAAATTCCACCACATCACCAGATCCTCGCCGAAGGGCTGGCCGCCGATCAGCACCACCCGCGCACCGGATGCGCTGCGCAGCCGCAGTTCGGCGCGGTCGCTGCCCAGATACAGCAGCGGACCGGGTTCGGCGAGTACGTCGTCGATGCGCACCTCACCCGACATCACCAGTACCGCATGCTCGAATTCGGGTGCCAGCGGCAGATGTGCGTCCGCGCCCGGGCCGACGGTGATGTCCGCGCCGACGATCGGGGAGTAGGTGATCGCCGGGGAGCGCACATCCCCGAGCGAGCCGATCAGCACGGTCGCCCGCAGTCCCGGGCGGGCCAGCACGGGCAGCTCGCGATGCTGCTCGAAGTGCGGGGCGATATCGCGGTGCGCGTCCGGCAGGGCGGTCCAGAACTGCAGCCCCTGCCCGGCGGGCGCACCGGGCACGGTGTACTCCGAATGCGCGATACCGCGTCCGGAGGTCATCAGATTCAGCTGGCCGGGTTCGATCTCCACATCGGATCCGACGCTGTCGCGATGCCGGATCCGGCCGTCGAACGGCCAGGTCACCGTCTGCAATCCGATATGCGGATGGGGATCGATATCCGGCGGCAGCCGATGCGAGGTCTCGGTCGAACCGAAGTGGTCGAGGAAACACCAGGCCCCGACCGTCGGCAGATCGCGCTGGGGCAGCACCCGCATCACCGTGACGCCGCGCACGCCGCCCAGTGGCACCTCCCGCGCCGGATAGAAATCCGCCCGCGGGCCGGGCGCCGGCGACGATTCGCACAGCGCCTCGGCGGGATTCGCCTCGAGATCGCTCATCGGCCACCTCCGGTCCGGGGTCACCGCTGATGCCGGGCGCGGTTACCGCTGAATGCCTTTGCCCACTACGTGAGCATCGTAGTCCGGGTGCTTGTCGAGCCAGCTCTTGATGAACGAGCAGCGGGGCACGATCGCACGGCCGCGGTCGATCGTGTCCACGATCGCGTGCTGCGCCAGCGTGCCGGCCAGGCCCTTCCCGCTGAACTCCGAATCCACCTCGGTGTGGATGAAGGTGGTGTCCTCGCCGTTGTCGCGATATTCGGCGAATCCGGCGAGTTTGTCGCCGTACCACACCTCGTAGCGGTGCTGCGCGTCGTTGCGGACGACTGCTGCGGTCGCGGCCTGATCGATCATCGGGTTACTCCTTCCGTTCCCGCACCGGATGCCTGCTCATGATCGACACGCGATTGAACGCGCCGATGGTCGTCGCGACCCAGACGATCACCGAAACCTGTTCGTCCGAGAGCTGTTGCCGCGCATGGGCGTACACACGTTGCAGGGTGTCCTCATCGGGCAACGTGGTGGTCGTCTCGGCGAGTGCGAGGGCGGCGCATTCGGACGGGGTGAACAACTCGGTACGCCGCCAGGCCGGCAACACGTCGAGTTGCTGTCGGGTCACGCCTGCCTTCAGCGCTGCCTGGGAGTGCAGATCCAGGCAGTACGCGCATCCGTTGATCTGCGAGACGCGCACGTTGACCAGCTCGACCAGGGAGCGGTCGAGACCGGCGGCCGCGGCGGCGTTGCGGACGGCCAGTGCGACGCTGTTGAGCGCGCGGAAGGGCTCGGGACTCTGTTTGTCGATCCAGATGCGGGCATCGGCGGCGGGGGTTTGCATAGCGGAGGCATCCTAACCGTGCGCTGCGTCACCTTGCGCGGGATGTATGCGACGTCACGCGGGTTCAGATGTCTTGCATGGCAGCCACTCTGCCCTCGTAGAGGCCGATCTTGCGGTCCAGCACGGCGAGTGTGCTGTGCAGGTCCTCGATCTGGGCGAGCACGCCCTCTCGGGTCTTGCGGAACATCTCCAGCCGCTCCGGAGTGGTCTCGTCGCCGGCGCGCACCAGCTCGGCGTAGTGGACCATATCGGCGACCGACATCCCGGTGGTGCGCAGACAGCCGATCAGGTGCAGCCAGCTCAGGTCCCGATCGCTGAACCGGCGCTTGCCGCTGGAATCGCGGCCGATGTAGTCCATCAGGCCGATTCGCTCGTACCAGCGCAGCGTGTCGCGGGTGAGGCCGGACCGCTCCGCGACATCGCCGATCGAATACTTCGGGCGCTCGTAATCCTCGGTGTGCTCGAGCGGATTCGCCGTGGTTGCCGTCATCGCCCCTCGCCTTCCTGAGCCGCTTGCCGACCCGCACCGGCTGCGCCGGATCTGCGCTTCGACAGTACCCACCTGGAGTGCACTCCATGCAAGCCCGAGCGCATCGGAACGCACCGCCCGGGCTCGACTCGGCGGCGGCTCAACCCCGCTGCGGCAATTCCTGCACGGCCCACTTGTTGCCGTCGGGATCGGCGAAATAGGTGAACAGGCCCCAGCCCTCGTCCTTGACCGGCGTGGCCTCCACGCCGGCGGCCACCAGTTGTCGATAGGCATCCTCGGCGCTGGACACCACCATCTGCATACCGACCACGCTGCCCGGCGCGGCGTCGGTGATGCCCTTGCCGATGCAGATCGAACACCCCGAACCCGGCGGAGTCAGCTGCACGAACCGGATGTCCTCGGTCGGGCTGGCGTCGTGGTCGGCGTTGAATCCGATGCTCGTGTAGAAGTCCTTCGCCCGGTCGACGTCGGTGACCGGGATGGCGACGAGTTCGATTTTCCAATCCATGTGAGGAGCATCTCATCGACCACCGACAATCCGGGTTGCCGGACAATTCGGGCGCAACCAGCGCCGAGCACCTACTCTGAGTACATGGCCAAGGAAATCGATCGGGTCCGGGCGCGGTCGGCGCTGGAAACGGTCAAGGAAAGCCCGTTCATCGCCCTCGTCGCGGCGGTCCCGGTGATCGTCGTACTGGGCGTCGTCTGGGCGCTGACGAACTGGTTCGTCGCGTTGCTGGTGCTCGTGCTGCTCGGCGCGGTCGTCGTCGTGCGCGGCAAATTCCTACGCTGACAAGCCTTTTCGACACCAGCGCGTCAGCGCGGCACGTGGAACCGGACCAATTCGCCGGTGCCCGGGTCCGCGCGTGACCACGGCCGGTCGAATTCCAGCACGGCCAGTGCGGAGGTCGGGAATTTGCGGCTGAGCTCCTCCGCCGGCAGCGAGGCGCGATTGGCCGCCAGCTCCCACGCCGTCCACGGCATCCCCGGCGAGTGGCCGATCAGCAGCAGCGTCTCCACCTCGTCGCCGGTCAACTGGATCAATTCGATCAGCGTGTGCGGCGTGGCCTCGTAGATCGAATGCTCGTAGACGACCGGCGCGTCGATGCCGGTCGCGTCGAGCGTTTCGCGGGTCCGGACCGCGTCCGAACAGCACACCGCGTCGATCGCCGGCTGGGTCTCGCGCAGCCAGGTGCCGGCCAGCGCGGCCTCGCGCCGCCCCCGGG
Organism: Nocardia sp. 852002-20019_SCH5090214; assembly: GCF_001665865.1. Classification (NCBI taxonomy): domain Bacteria; kingdom Bacillati; phylum Actinomycetota; class Actinomycetes; order Mycobacteriales; family Nocardiaceae; genus Nocardia; species Nocardia sp. 852002-20019_SCH5090214. The sequence continues at coordinate 26,150 of NZ_LZMK01000393.1, forward strand.
GCGCCAGCGGCCGATCGTGGTCGTCGACACCCGGCGGATATGCGGATTTGCCGTGTCGCATCAGGATCAGCGTCCGCGCCATGAGCAATACCGTAGCGCCGTAGAAAGTAAACGGTGTTATCTAAATCGCTACCTGATGAGAGATGTAACTCACTCTTGAGGCACACTGAAGGTAGTGTCACAGCGGGGGCCGAAGGCAACCGGTGCGATGCACGCCCTGTCCAAACCCGGGTGGGGACGTCCCATGATGTTTCGAGGATCTGCGAGATATGGCCTACGTGATCACGCAGCGTTGTTGCAACGACGCCAGCTGCGTTCCCGAGTGCCCGGTCGATTGCATTCGTCCCACTCCGGAGCAACCCGAGTTCGCGACGACCGAGCAGCTGTACATCGACCCCGACACCTGTATCGACTGTGGTGCGTGTGTGGATGCCTGCCCGGTGGAGGCCATCTTCTCCGAGGACGATCTGACGGCGTCGCTGGCTCGTTTCCGCGATATCAACGCCGCCTACTTCCAGCGCCACCCGCTGGAGTCGAATTTCGACCCACTGGTGACCCCGGCACGCCCGCCCAAGGAGCTGGGCACGCTGCGGGTGGCGATCGTGGGCGCCGGTCCGGCGGCCTGCTACGCCGCCGACGAGCTGCTGCGCCGCGCCGATGTCGAGGTCGAGATGTTCGACCGGCTGCCCACCCCGTGGGGTCTGGTGCGCGCCGGTGTGGCCCCGGATCATCCGGGGACCAAGTCGGTGTCTGCCATGTTCGAGAGCGCGTTCCGGCGTGACACCCTGCAGTACCGGCTCAATGTCGAGGTGGGCAAACACATCTCGCACGAGGAACTGGCCGCCCATCACCACGCGGTGATCTACGCCGTGGGCGCCTCCACCGACCGCCGCCTGGACGTGCCCGGTGAGGATCTGCCCGGCAGCCATTCGGCGACCGAATTCGTGGCCTGGTACAACGGCCACCCCGACTACGCCGAGCGCAGCTTCGACCTGTCCGGTGAACGCGTGGTGATCGTCGGTAACGGCAACGTCGCCCTCGACGTCGCACGCGTGCTGACGCTGTCGCCCGACGAGCTGGCCAAGACCGATATCGCCGACCACGCCCTGGACGCGCTGCGCTCGAGCAATATCCGTGAGGTCGTGGTGCTGGGCCGGCGCGGTCCGCTGCAGGCCGCCTACACCTCGGCGGAGTTCCTGGCGCTGGGACATCTGAAGGGCGTCGATGTGATCATCGACCCCGCCGAGCTGGAGCTGGATCCCGCCAGCCAGGCGCTGCTCGACGATCCCGATATCGAGCCCTCGCTGCGCCTGAAGTACGAACTGGCGCAGGAGTACGCGGCCAAGGCCCCGAACCCGGACAACAAGCGCATCGTGTTCCGCTACCTGGCGTCACCGACCGAGATCCGCGGCGAGGGTCACGTCGCCGAGCTCGAGTTCGTGCACAACGAACTCGTCAGCGAGGACGGCCGCGTCGTGGCGCGGGCGTCGGATCGCACCGAGACGCTGCCGGCGTCGATGGTGTTGCGCTCGATCGGCTATCGCGGTGTTCCCATCGCCGATCTGCCGTTCGACGAGCGCGCCGGGATCGTGCCCAACGAGCACGGCCGCGTCGTCGCCGACGGCGCTCACGTCACCGGCGTCTACGTCTCGGGCTGGATCAAGCGCGGTCCGCGCGGCGTGATCGGTTCCAACCGCGTGGATGCCACCGAAACCGTGGAACAGCTGCTCGAGGATTTCACCTCCGGCAAACTGGCTGCCCCGCAAGGTGATCGGGCCGCGCTCGAGGCCCTGCTCGCGCAGCGCCAGCCCGACGCCGTCGGCCGAGAGGGCTGGAAGGCCATCGACGCGGCCGAGAAGAGCGCCGGCAAGTCCGGCGGCCGCCCGCGGGTCAAGTTCACCACCATCGAAGATCTGCTCAAAGCCGCGCGCGGCTGAACACCGGTGCGTCCGGACCTCCCCGCGGGGAGGGTCCGGACCTCGGCGGGGCTCCTTCGCGAACTCTCCGCTATCCACACTCAGGTCGGTAACGCGCCGATCCGCACGGTGGTGGTGATGGTGCCACCGACCATGAACCACAGCCGCAGCACCGGCTGGCCGTTGCGGTCACCGGGCTCGTAGCGGCTGCGCACGCTGATGTGCTGACGGGCCAGCACCGGCGCCACATATTCGATCACCGCGCGATGCGGCCCGGCCACCAGCTTCGGATAGTCCACCAGGAAGTGCTCGACCGCCTGCCAGTACATGGCGTTGTTGACGTGGTTGAACTGGTCGATATCGGTCGCGCGCACCGGGAACGTCAGATCGGTATCCGACTCCGGCGGCACCGCATCGGTCAGCCACGGCCGCCAGCGCAGCCGATGTTCGTCGGTGGTGCGGGCCAGATGCGCCAATCCCTGGTCGCTGATCCGGGTCGGCATATTCGTCGACTCGTTGATATTGATCCAGAAGCCCTCGGTCTCGATCAGGCCGCCGCTGTCGCTGGTGATCCGCACCCGCATATTCGTCCAGCGGGTCGACATCGCCGAACACCAGCGTCGCAACTGCACCCGATCCGGCCAGACGATCGGACGCACCACGTCGATGACGGTGCGGCGCACGATCCATGCCGGGTCGGTGCGGTGGAAGAACGTGCTGTGCAACTCTTCCCACGCGATGTCTTGCAAATATCGAGCCACGGCGTCGAGCCGCAGCCGGCTGTAGGGATCTACATCGCCAGCCCGGATGGGCCACGCCGAGGCGAAGCCCATGCCCTCCTGGGGAAGCGGGGCGAGTGGCTGATCGAGTGACACTGGTGCTCCTCGCGCTGCACGGTGTGCCGCGTACTTCATGCGGTGCTTCTTGTGACATGACTTTACGGGGCGCAGGTCACACTGTTACGTCGAGATGGCTCTACTCACACGTAGCAAATGTCCAGTTGTGTCGCGGCCACCGGCGTTCCGGCCGCCGATCAGTAGCCGACGTAGCCGCCACCACCGGAGACCGCGGAAACTCCCGGCACATTGTCGAGCGACCCGTAGCGATCGATCGAGTAGCGTGTGGCGGCCACGATGTTGTCGACCGGATTCCAGATGTCGGTGTGGCCCGGGGCCGCGTGGGCGTTGAAGGTGCTGTCGATGCACTGCATCAGACCCTTCGACGGATGACCGGCCGCCGCATTGCTGTCCCAGTTGTTGATCGCGTTGGGATCGCCGCCGGATTCGTGCTCGATGATGAGCGCGATGGCGTTCTCGTCGATCGATTCCGGGGGATAGCCCATCTCGATCAGGACCTGCTTGGCCTGGGCGATCCACTGCTGCACATCACCGGACGGATGGGCGGTCGGCGGCGGACCGCTGGTCGGGCCGTTGTAGCTGCCGCCGCCGTAGCTGCCGCCGCTGTAGGAGCTGGTGCCGCCGCCGTGGTGGGAGTTGCCCATCAGGCTGGAGGACGCCGGGGTGCCCGAATGGCTCACGACCGGTGTGGCGGCCGGGGCGGCGGGCGGCGCCGCCGCGGCGGGTGCGGTGGGAGCGGGTGGCGCCGGAGGTGCGGCGCCCGCGCCGGTGACCGGGTCGCCGAGCCCCGCGAACGCGGCATCCACCGGAGCCTTGGCGCCGTTGAGGGCGGTAATCGCCGAATCCGCCACTGTCTGCGCATTTTTCAGCGCGTTGACGATCGCCCACTCGTGCGTGGCGGCGTCGGTCTTGATCTCGGTGGTCTTCGCCGTGTACTCGATGTCGTTGAGTTTGTCGCGGTGCTGGTCGAGCCAGTCGAGCCGCTTCTGCGGGTTCACCGTGCCGTCGGGATTGACTTCGAATGCGGGCATGAGGCTGGGGGCGGGCACGAAGGTCGCCTGGTCGCGCATTTGGAGCACGGCGATCTTGGCGTTCTTCAGGTTCTCCACCTGTTGGTTCAGCGCCGTCTGCAAGCCCAGGATCGCCTGGCTCACGGTCGAGGCGCGGCCCTTCTCCACCTGCATCCGGCCGTCCGCGGCCTGCGCGGCGCCGCCGCCCCATTTCTGGTCCTGACCCAGCTTCTGCGTGCTGTTCACGGCGGTGATGACGGCCTGATCGAGGTCACCGGAGAGCTTGCCGACGGCGGTCGCGGCGGTGTTCAGCTTGTCGGGGTCCCATTTTTCGACATCGCCGATGGTCAATGCCGCGCCGCTCATGCGCGAATGCCGATCTTGTTCAGATCGTCGCGCAACTGCTGGTCGGTATCGATGATGACCTTGCCGGCCTGTTCGACGGTGTCGGCGATATGCGTTACGCGCGAACCGATTCGCTTCAACGCGTTCTCGACCGAATCCTTGGCGCCGGTGCAGGCCGCGTCCCAGCCGGTGCCCGGGAGCGCGCCGGCCGCGTCGGCCAGTCCGGAGTCGAGTTTGCCGATGGCATCGGACTCGTCGCGCAGGGTCTTCGCGAAACTTTGCAGGGCCGCGGGATCGATCTTCATCGCGTTCGCGGGTGGATCGTTGGGACCGGCCATGAGAAATCCCCCTCTTCGCTCAGTTCAGCGGGCCCAAGCGTAGCAAATCGGGGACCTGTGGACAGGGGTGCGCGAAGACCGGTTAACTTGTTGGAAAGCAGCCGCGGACAGAGAGGTCGTTTCATGCGCGCAGCCCAGGTGAGCAAGCTCGAGGGGCCCGAATCCATCGAGGTCGTGGACATCCCCGAACCGGCGGAATTCCCCGGTGGCGTGGTAATCGACGTCCATGCCGCGGGGGTGGCGTTCCCGGATGTGCTGATGACCCGGGGGCTCTACCAGATGAAACCCGAACTGCCGTTCGTGGTCGGCGGCGAGGTGGCCGGAATCGTGCGCTCGGCCCCCGAGGACGCGCGCGTGAAGGCGGGCGACCGGGTGGTGGCGCTGACCATGCTGGGGAACGCGGTCGCCGAAACCGCGGTGACCGCGAAGGAAATGGTGTTCCGGCTGCCGGACAACATTTCCCTCGAAGCGGGTGCGGGAATTCTGTTCAACGATCTGACCGTGCACTTCTGCCTGCGCAACCGGGGCCGGCTGGCCGAGGGCGAGACCGTGCTCGTACACGGTGCGGCCGGTGGCATCGGCACCTCCACGCTGCGCATGGCCGAGGCGCTGGGCGCGAGCCGGGTGATCGCCGTGGTGAGTACCGAGGAGAAGGCCGAGGTCGCGCGGGCCAACGGCGCATCCGATGTGGTGCTGACCGACGGCTGGCTGGCTGCGGTGAAGGAATTGACCGGCGGACGCGGCGTCGACATCGTGCTGGACCCGGTCGGCGGCGACCGGTTCACCGACAGCATTCGCTCGCTGGCCCCGGCCGGCCGGTTGCTCGTGGTCGGCTTCACCGCGGGCGAGATCCCCACCGTGAAGGTGAATCGCCTGCTGCTCAAGAACGTCGAGGTGGTCGGCGCCGCCTGGGGCGAATGGGTGATGACCCATCCGGGGTATCTGCAGGAGCAGTGGGACGAGGTGGCGCCGCTGCTGGAATCGGGCAAGATCGCGGCCCCGCAGCCCGTGCTGTATCCGCTGACGGAGACGGCGGCCGCGGTGGCCGCGCTCGACAACCGTTCGGCGAAGGGCAAAGTCGTCGTCACCGTCCGCTGAGCGGGCCTTCGTTCGGCACCCGCCGGATGTCGGTGCCGGGCCGTAGGGTGTGCGCATCATGGAACTGTCCGACCGGATTCTGAATCGCACCCTGCTGGCCCGGCAGCACCTGCTCGAGCGGTCCCCGGTGCCGGTCTCGCAGCTGTGTGAACATCTGGTCGGGCTGCAGGCCCAGGATGTGACGCCGCCCTACGTCGGATTGTGGAGCCGGATCGGCGATTTCGATCCGGCGACGGTCTCGGTCGGCCTCGAGAACCGTTCGCTGGTGCGAATCACCCTGATGCGCGCCACGATTCACCTGGTGACGGCGGCCGATGCGGTGCGCATCGCGCCGCACATCCAGCCGGAGCTGGAGAAGATCCCGTTTCGCAAGGGCTTCTTCTACGGCGCGATGGTCGGGCTGGATCCGGAGGAGGTTCGCGCCCGGGGCGAGAAGGTGCTGGGAGCGGAGCCGATGTCGTCGGCGGATCTGCGGGCCCGTGCCGTCGAGAATTATCCCGACCGCGACCCCACGGCCGTGACCCAGACCTGGCTCTACCAGCTCCCGGTGCTGCAGACCCCGCCGCGCGGCCTGTGGCGGAACAACAGCCGGCCGGTGTGGTCGCGCATCGAACCGTGGCTGGACGTGCCGCTCGATGACGCATATCCGGTGCAGGAGTTGGTCCTTCGCTATCTGCGTGCCTTCGGTCCCGCGACCACGATGGATGTGCAGACCTGGTCGCGGCTGCTCGGAATCGGGGAAATACTGGCCGGGCTGGGCGAGCGCGTGCGCACCTACACCGACGAGCGCGGCCGCGTTCTCTACGACGCCGCCGACGCCGAACTCGCCGATCCCGATCTGCCCGCACCCGTCCGGCTGCTGGGGTGGTACGACAATGTGCTGCTGTCGCATCGGGATCGCAGCCGGATCATTCCCGGGAATGCCCCACTGCCCCTGCAACATATGGCCGCCCAGGTGTGTCCGGTGCTCATCGACGGGTTTCTGGCCGGCATCTACAAAATATTCGCCGACAAGTCGGCGGCGCGGTTGCGCATCGCACCGAGCCGGGAATGGTCGGCGCGGGAAGCGTCCGAGGTCGAAGCGGAGGCCCGGAATCTGCTGGGCTTTCTGGAACCGAACCTGCGGCCGGAGGTCGAAATCCTCGCACCCGGAGCGAATCTCAGAACCGGGAAGTAGGCGCGCGCTCAGGGCGTCGAATTCCGGTATGCCGGAGCCTTGCTCGTCCCCGCCGGAGTGAGCGTGCGCAGCAGCGGCAGCGTCCGATGTGCGACCACCGTGGACAGCACGATCACGCTGTGCGAGCGCACCACCGCGGCGCTGCGGTCGATACTCAGCAGCACCGCCTGCAGGCCCGAATGCGAATCGGCGCCGATGCGGCACAGGACATCGCTGGAACCGGTGGTCGCGTAGGCCTCGAGCACGCCGGGGATGGCGTCCAGATCGGTGGTCACCGCGTCCAGTGCGCCCTGCGCGATCTCCAGACTCACGAAGGCCTGCACATCGAATCCGGCGGCGGTGACGTCGACCCGCGGATCGTAGGAGGCGATGACCCCGGCCTCCTCCATGCGCGCGATGCGCGACTGGACGGTCGCCCGCGCCACCCGGGTGCGTCGCGACAGCTCGAGTACGCCCGCCTTCTGGTACTCGTGCATGGCGGTGAGGATCGCCAGATCCAGTTCGTCCAGTTTGGCGGGGGTGCGCGTCATCGTCGTCTCCTGTATTCGGTCCGGCGCCGCGCCACCGGACGAGGACCGGGTGCAGCTATTCAAATTGTCCAGCACTCGGCGGCATATGGTGACCAATTACGCCAGGGTGTCTACTCGAAATCCTCGATATTGCCCAGCACCACGGCTCGGAGATTATCTGGATGCATGACGATCGAGGACATCTCCCGCGACACCCGGCCCGCGGTGGCGAGCGATGCGGAGCTGCGCCGGCTCGTCGGTCTGGTCGACCACGATCCCGGTGCGGATCCGTTTCCCGTCCTCGGCTGGGACGCGCTGGTGTGGGTGGTCGGCAACGCGACCCAGTTCACGCACTACCTGCAGGCCTTCGGGATGGCGCTGGAGGCCTATTCCGGACCGGAGACCGGCAACCGCGATCACAAGTCCTACGTCTTGCGCAGCGGCAGTGCGCGATTCGTGGTGTGCGGGGCGGTGGATCCGGCCAGTCCGCTGGTCGCCCACCACGACCGGCACGGTGACGGCATCGTCGATATCGCGCTCGAGGTGCCCGATGTGGACCGCTGCATCGCGCACGCCCGGCGGCAGGGCGCGCGGATCCTGGTCGAGCCGCACGACGAGTCCGACGAATTCGGCACGGTCCGTATCGCTGCTCTGGCCACCTACGGCGAAACCCGCCACACCCTCGTCGACCGGTCGCGCTATCACGGTCCGTATCTGCCGGGATATATCGCGCGCCGTTCGAATTATCAGCCGCGGGCGCCGCATCGGCTGTTCCTGGCCGTGGATCACGTCGTGGGCAATGTGGAGCTCGGGCGGATGGACGAATGGGTGGAGTTCTATCGGCGCGTCATGGGCTTCACCGATATGGCCGAATTCGTCGGCGACGATATCGCCACCGAATACTCGGCCTTGATGAGCAAGGTCGTGGCCAACGGCAACCACCGGGTGAAATTCCCGTTGAACGAACCGGCCGCCGGGCGCAAACGCTCACAGATCGACGAATATCTGGAGTTCTACGGCGGCCCGGGCGTCCAGCACATCGCGCTGGCCACCGGCGACATCTCGAGCACCGTCGACGCCCTGCGCCGGGAGGGCATCGAATTCCTCGACACCCCGGACGCCTATTACGACGATCCCGATCTGCGCGCCCGCATCGGCCACGTCCGCGTCCCCGTACGACAACTGCGATCGCGCGGCATCCTGGTCGACCGCGACGAGGACGGATACCTGCTCCAGATCTTCTGCAAGCCCCTCACCGACCGCCCCACCGTGTTCTTCGAATTGATCGAGCGGCACGGCTCGCTGGGCTTCGGAAAGGGCAACTTCAAGGCCCTGTTCCAGGCGATCGAGCGGGAACAGCACGCGCGCGGGAATCTGTGACCGGGCGCGCGTCCTCACCCGGCGCCGGGCAGTGCGCGCAGGCGCGCCTTGATGTCGAGGCGCCGTCGTGACCGCACGGTGTAGACGGCCAGCGCGGCGATGATCGTCCACTGCACCGGGTTCATCAGCGCGACCGCCGCCGGCACCGGCAGGCAATAGATCACCAGGAGGCGCACCACCGCATCGACCGCGAGTCCGGCGCTCCACACCGCCGTGGCGATCGTGAACGCGCGGCGCACGACGGAGTCGTTGTGCCACAACGTCTCCCAGTGCACGGCGGAATCCGGCCCGAGCGCGTGCATGCGCTGCGAGATCGCGAACATCGCCGGTCGGCCCAGCAGGCAGCTGCCCGCCAGCAGCACACTGATCACAGCGGAGGTGATCGGGTCCTTGGCCAGCATCATTCGCTCGTCACCGCCGAGTACGGCCAGGACGAGGCCCAGTGCGTTGAGCAGGAAGACGAACACGGCGATGCCGTCGGCCTTGCGGCGCGCCGCCGCGACACCGAGCGCCCACCCGCCCGCGACGATCGTCGAACCCACCAGCGCTCGATAGCTGGTGAACCCGGCCGCGAGCAGCAGATAGTAGGTCGCGGGCGACAGGCCGATATCGGCCGCGAATCCGAGCACCCGCCACAGCCGGCGTGGTTCGCTCCCGGTGTCGGCGGCGGTGAATGTGGCGGTGTCGGTCATCGGAATCTCCCCTGTGAGTACTGGCGCTATGTCGTTGACACGCTAGGGATTTCGCGCATGTGTGCGCCTCGGCCGGGAGATGGACCACGGGATCTCCACCCACGGGTGGAGCCTGCGCGGCCGAATCTCGGCCCGACGGTCGTTCCGGCAACGATTCGACCGCGCCTACCGTCGTGGTACCGGCACGACATGCCACCAGGAGGGTTATGCGAGAGGGGCTGCGGGAGTTCGGGCGAAGGCTGATCGGCAACGATCCCGACGCCAGCCCGTTGATGCGTTCGATCGGCGCGACGCTGCTCGCGGCCAATCTGGTGTTCAACCACCGGGGAGCGCCGGCGGCGTGGCTGTGGGCGGTGCTGGCGGCCGCCTATGCCGGGTGGCTCGTGTTCGCGGTGGTCGAATCCCGGTATCCCCGGGTGGCCACCCTGGCGTTGACCTGGTGCGCCTTGTCGAGTGCGGCGGTCGTCGGAGCGGCCCCGGACATCTCCGCGTTCATCATGCTGTGCGCGGCGGCCAGTGTGCTCGCCCAGCAGTTCCGGTCCGCTACGCGAATCATCCTGCTCGGCTTCGCGGCACAGGTCGCGGTTCTGATTGTCGGCTGTGCGGCGGCCGGGAAGAGCCTCGGTGACCTGCTGACCTACGTCGGCGTGCTCGTCATACTGCTGCTGCTCGGTTTGTATCGCCGACAGCATCGACTGCGCGTACGCCAGACCCAGCTGCTGCTCGAACAGACGCGGCGCGCACAGGACGAACAGGCTCGGGCGGCCGCGCTGGACGAACGTGCCCGGATCGCGCGGGAATTGCACGATGTACTGGCACATTCGCTGGGAGCGCTGAGTATGCAGTTGGAGGTCGCGGAGCTGCTGCTCGACGAAAGGGGCGATATACCGGGCGCATTGGCGCATGTGCGGCGCTCGCACCGGCTGGCCCGCGACGGATTGATCGAGGCGCGCGGTGCGGTGGCCGCGCTGCGCGGCGACGTGCCACCGCTGCCCGATGCCGTGCGTGAACTGGTCGAGAGTTATCGGCGCGATCACCGGATGACGGTGGAACTGCGCTGCGACGGCCCCGCCCGGCCGATGGATTCCGGTGCCGCGGTATCGCTGCTGCGCACCCTGCGCGAGGCGCTGACGAATGCCGCCAAGCACGCACCGGGCCGGCCGGTGCATGTCGCGCTCGAGTTCGCGGCCGGCGAGGTGCGACTGTCGGTGCGAAACGCGTTCGCGGAGCAGAAGAATCGCGAGCCGCTGCCCGGCGGCGGGTACGGTCTGACGGGGATGCGTGAGCGGATCGCATTGGCCGGGGGCACGCTGTCGTCCGGTGCGGCCGACGGCGAATGGGTTGTGACAGCGGAGGTTCCGATTTGAGTGAGGGACAGGAACCGCTCCGGGTGCTGGTGGTCGACGACCAGCAGGTGATGCGTGAGGGTCTGGTCGCACTGCTGGGCCTGGTCGACGAGGTGCGTGTGGTCGGCGCCGCCGGTGACGGTGAACAGGCGCTGCGGGCGGTGGCCGAGACCGGCCCGGATGTGGTGCTCATGGATCTGCGGATGCCCGTACTCGACGGCGTCGAGGCGACCCGCCGGATCGCGGCCGACCATCCCGGCACCGCGGTACTGGTACTGACCACCTACGCCGACGACGCCTCGATCGTGAGCGCGCTGCGCGCGGGCGCGCGCGGCTACCTCACCAAGGACGCCCGCCGGGCGGAGATCGTCGCCGCCATCCGTGCCGCGGCGGCCGGGCAGTCCACCTTCGACGCCACGGTGTCCCAGCGGCTGGTGGACGCCCTGATCGGAGCACGGGACCGGCCGGCGCCGAGTGCCCCTGCCGCCGGTACGCCGAATCCCGACGGCCTCACCGCTCGCGAGGCGGAGGTGGTCGCGCTGATCACGCGCGGACTGAGCAATGCCGAAATAGCCGCCCACCTGTTCGTCTCGCCGGCGACGGTGAAAACTCACATCAACAACGCCTTCGCCAAGATCGGCGCCCGCAACCGCGCCGACGCCGTCCGCTACGGCTACCGCCACGGCCTGGCCGACCCGACCGCTGACTGAGGTGGTGGCCCTGTGCTACGCGACACCCGGGCCCAGGACGCCGAAACCAGTAGAGTGCCCATCATGCGATTGACGGCGGCGATTGTCACCGGGACGGCTCTCGCGGCACTGCTGGCGGGCTGCGGTTCGGGCGACAAGTCCGACAGTGATTCCCCGTCGGTTCGTCCGCCCGCGAAGGTGGCGGCGCTGGGCCCGTTCGTGGGGGAGTGCGGGCATGTCACCGATGACGAGGTCCGGAATCTCGGTGGGCTCGGTCAGATCTCGCAGGTGTTCAAGAATTCGGTCGGCTGCAATTGGCAGGCCGGCGGAATCGGCGGTCCCAGCGTGACGTTCGCGTCGTATCGGGGCAGTCCGATCGGGCGGGAGAAGGCGTGGGTCACCGCGCAGGGCCGCAATCCGGAGTCGATCGAGGTCGGCGGGCATCAGGGTTTCCAGGATGCGAGCCCGGACGGCACCATCTGTGACTTCGCGGTGCAGCTGGGCGACGACTTCTTCGAATGGTCGACCTCGGCCGGCGCATTCGGGCAGGTGTCGACGACACCGTGCGACAAGAACCGCAAACTGGCCGAACTGACCGTGCAGCGGCTGAAGTGAGGGCGGCTGAAATGAGCGACGCCATGCGTGATCAGGGCCGCGCCCGGCGCGGCGTGCGGGCGGGCGGGATCGCGGTCCTCGCACTCGCGGTCGGGCTGACGGTAGGCGGCTGTGGTCGCACGGTCTCGGGAACCGCATTGCCGGCGGGTAGCGGCGGCGGCGTGAACATGAACTTCGACAAGTTGCTGCGCGAATGCGAGGTCGTCAAACAGGAGGACATCGCCAAGGCGACCGGTGCTCAGGACGCGCAGGGTTCGTTCAACGGCGCGGTGTGCATGTGGGATCTGTCGGGTACGCCCGGCGGCGACGGTATGGCCACGCTGAACTGGTACGAGATGGGTTCGCTGCCGAACGAGAAGGCCAACAACGATCGGCTCGGCTACACCACCACCGATGTGAACGTGCAGGGCCGGCGCTCGCTGCAGGTGCAGCGGCCGGGCGATCCGGATTCGTGCGGTGTGATGGCGCCGGCCGCGGACACCGGGATCATCGGCTGGTGGGTGAACTACCGGCCGGGTGGTCATCCGGATCCGTGTGCCGGGGCGAAGAAGCTGGCGGAGTTGACCTTGAACCTGGCGCGGTAATTTCGGCCTCCGCTTCGCTCCGGCAGGGTAGATGTATTGCCTCGGGTGCCCGCGTGTGGGGCGGGGGAGCGCTCGAGAGATAGTTGTTGTGCATCGTGAGTGGTGAAGCGTGCTTGCCGGACCCCACTTTTGCCCCCCGCCGCGCCGACGGGTATCGTGGATCGCTGTGCCCGGAAGCGTGCGGGCAGGTTTGTGCGTAGAACGTAAGCCAGCGAGAGCGGCCGACCGTTTCAGCGTGCCCGGAAAAGTAGGCATGTACTGCGCGCGACACGCCCGACCTCGGGACGCGTGGAAACGCGATCCGGGCAAGTGGTGACAGCTCTATGACGTCGGTGTGAACTCCGGGGAATCGGGCAGCACCGCCGACAAACAGACATCGAAGAGTTCCAGACACCTGGTTACTGAATAAGGAAAGCCGGTATATGCCAACCATCAACCAGCTGGTCCGCAAGGGTCGTCGCGACAAGGTCGCCAAGACCAAGACTGCGGCCCTGAAGGGGAGCCCGCAGCGTCGTGGCGTGTGCACCCGCGTGTACACCACGACCCCGAAGAAGCCGAACTCCGCGCTGCGTAAGGTCGCGCGTGTTCGCCTGACCAGCGCGGTCGAGGTCACGGCTTACATCCCGGGCGAGGGCCACAACCTGCAGGAGCACTCGATGGTGCTCGTTCGCGGTGGTCGTGTGAAGGACCTCCCCGGTGTGCGCTACAAGATCATCCGCGGCTCGCTCGACACCCAGGGTGTGAAGAACCGCAAGCAGGCCCGCAGCCGCTACGGCGCCAAGAAGGAGAAGAGCTGATATGCCACGCAAGGGCCCCGCACCCAAGCGTCCGCTGATCAACGATCCGGTCTACGGATCGCCGCTGGTCACTCAGCTGGTCAACAAGATCCTGCTGGACGGCAAGAAGTCGACCGCCGAGCGCATCGTCTACGGTGCCCTCGAGCAGGCGCGCGAGAAGACCGGCACCGATCCGGTCGTGACCCTCAAGCGTGCGCTCGACAACGTGAAGCCCGCCCTCGAGGTGAAGCCGCGTCGTGTCGGTGGCGCCACCTACCAGGTCCCGGTCGAGGTTCGTCCGGGTCGCGCCAACACCCTGGCGCTGCGCTGGCTGGTCAACTACTCGCGCGCGCGTCGTGAGAAGACCATGATCGAGCGTCTGGCCAACGAGCTGCTGGATGCGAGCAACGGTCTGGGCGCTTCGGTGAAGCGTCGCGAGGACACCCACAAGATGGCCGAGTCCAACCGGGCGTTCGCGCACTACCGCTGGTGATTGGTCACCCGGTCCGCCGGTGAAGGAACGGCGCCGGGAGGCGAGTCACAGTCGGGTGCGGCACGTGCTCAGCAGGGCACCAATCAGCCGCACCCGACGTTGACATAGTGATGGCCAGGGGCCCGCATCGAAGCGGAACCGCCCGGGCCGTTCCCGAAAATCCCAACTAGCTGATCGCTAACAGAGCAGAGCGGGGAAGATTTCCGTGGCACAGGACGTGCTCACCGACCTCAACAAGGTCCGCAACATCGGCATCATGGCTCACATCGATGCCGGCAAGACGACCACTACCGAACGAATCCTGTTCTACACCGGTGTGAACTACAAGATCGGTGAGACCCACGACGGTGCGTCGACCACCGACTGGATGGAGCAGGAGCAGGAACGCGGCATCACCATCACCTCGGCGGCGGTGACGTGTTTCTGGAACCAGAACCAGATCAACATCATCGACACCCCCGGCCACGTCGACTTCACCGTCGAGGTGGAGCGTTCGCTGCGTGTGCTCGACGGCGCCGTCGCGGTGTTCGACGGTAAAGAGGGCGTCGAGCCGCAGTCGGAGCAGGTGTGGCGTCAGGCCGACAAGTACGACGTGCCGCGAATCTGCTTCGTCAACAAGATGGACAAGCTGGGCGCGGACTTCTACTTCACCGTCCAGACCATCAAGGACCGCCTGGGCGCGAAGCCACTGGTCATCCAGCTGCCGATCGGCGCGGAGGACTCCTTCGAGGGCATCGTCGACCTGGTCGAGATGAACGCCAAGGTGTGGACCGGCGAGACCAAGCTCGGTGAGAAGTACGAGGTCACCGAGATCCCGGCCGATCTGAAGGAGAAGGCCGAGCAGTACCGCCAGGAGCTGCTCGAGACCGTCGCCGAGTCGGACGAGGCGCTGCTGGAGAAGTTCTTCGGCGGCGAGGAGCTCACGATCGACGAGATCAAGGGCGCCATCCGTAAGCTGACCGTCGCCTCGGAGCTCTACCCGGTGCTGTGTGGTTCGGCGTTCAAGAACAAGGGCGTGCAGCCCATGCTCGACGCCGTCGTGGACTACCTGCCCTCGCCGCTGGACGTCGAGAACGTGGAAGGCCACGTCCCCGGCAAGGAGGACGAGGTCATCACCCGTCGGCCGAGCGCTGACGAGCCGTTCGCGGCGCTGGCGTTCAAGATCGCGGTGCACCCGTTCTTCGGCAAGCTGACCTACGTCCGCGTGTACTCGGGCAAGGTCGACTCCGGCGCCCAGGTCATCAACTCGACCAAGGGCAAGAAGGAGCGTCTGGGCAAGCTGTTCCAGATGCACTCCAACAAGGAGAACCCGGTTCCCTCGGCGTCCGCCGGCCACATCTACGCGGTCATCGGCCTGAAGGACACCACCACGGGTGACACCCTGTGCGATCCGCAGAACCAGATCGTGCTGGAGTCCATGACCTTCCCGGACCCGGTCATCGAGGTCTCGATCGAGCCCAAGACCAAGTCCGACCAGGAGAAGCTGGGCACCGCGATCCAGAAGCTCGCCGAAGAGGATCCGACCTTCTCGGTGAAGCTGGATCAGGAGACCGGCCAGACCGTCATCGGCGGTATGGGCGAGCTGCACCTCGACATCCTGGTCGACCGGATGAAGCGCGAATTCAAGGTCGAGGCGAATGTCGGTAAGCCGCAGGTGGCCTACCGCGAGACCATCACCAAGAAGGTAGAGAAGCTCGAGTACACCCACAAGAAGCAGACCGGTGGTTCGGGTCAGTTCGCCCGCGTCATCATCGGCCTGGAGCCCTTCACCGGCGAGGACGGCGCGACCTACGAGTTCGAGAACAAGGTCACCGGTGGCCGCGTTCCGCGCGAGTACATCCCGTCGGTGGACGCCGGCATCCAGGACTCCATGCAGTACGGTGTCCTCGCCGGTTACCCGCTGGTCAACCTGAAGGCCATCCTGCTCGACGGCGCCTACCACGAGGTCGACTCCTCGGAAATGGCGTTCAAGATCGCGGGTTCGATGGCTCTGAAGGAAGCGGCCCGCAAGGCCGGTCCGGTGATCCTCGAGCCGCTCATGGCTGTCGAGGTCATCACGCCCGAGGATTACATGGGCGATGTGATCGGCGACCTGAACTCCCGCCGTGGCCAGATCCAGGCCATGGAGGAACGCAGTGGTGCCCGTGTCGTCAAGGCGCTGGTTCCGCTCTCGGAGATGTTCGGTTACATCGGTGACCTGCGGTCGAAGACCCAGGGCCGGGCGAACTACTCCATGGTGTTCGATTCGTACGCGGAGGTTCCGGCCAACGTGGCGAAGGAGATCATCGCCAAGGCGACCGGCGAGTAATCGCAGTCGGGGCGGATTTGCGAGAATCCGCCCCGTTCGGTCGCGTACGACCCCCTGTAAATACAAACCGCACTGCTGCACAAAAGCACGCACTAACTAGTCCAGGAGGACAACAGTGGCGAAGGCGAAGTTCGAGCGGACGAAGCCCCACGTCAACATCGGCACCATCGGTCACGTCGACCACGGCAAGACCACGTTGACTGCCGCCATCACCAAGGTGCTGGCCGACAAGTACCCGGACCTGAACCAGAGCTTCGCGTTCGACCAGATCGACAAGGCTCCGGAGGAGAAGGCTCGTGGTATCACGATCAACATCTCCCACGTCGAGTACCAGACCGAGAAGCGTCACTACGCGCACGTCGACGCCCCCGGTCACGCCGACTACATCAAGAACATGATCACCGGTGCGGCCCAGATGGACGGCGCCATCCTGGTCGTGGCCGCCACCGACGGCCCGATGCCGCAGACCCGTGAGCACGTGCTGCTCGCCCGTCAGGTCGGCGTGCCCTACATCCTGGTCGCGCTGAACAAGTCGGACATGGTCGACGACGAGGAGATCCTCGAGCTCGTCGAGATGGAGGTCCGCGAGCTGCTGGCCGCCCAGGAGTTCGACGAGGAGGCTCCGGTCGTCCGCGTCTCCGGCCTGAAGGCCCTCGAGGGTGACGAGAAGTGGGTCGAGTCGATCGTCGAGCTGATGAACGCCGTCGACGAGTCCATCCCGGACCCGGTCCGTGAGACCGACAAGCCGTTCCTGATGCCGATCGAGGACGTCTTCACCATCACCGGTCGTGGCACCGTGGTCACCGGTCGTGTCGAGCGTGGCGTGATCAACGTCAACGAAGAGGTCGAGATCGTGGGTATCCGCGAGAAGACCACCAAGACCACCATCACCGGCATCGAGATGTTCCGCAAGCTGCTGGACCAGGGCCAGGCCGGTGACAACGTCGGTCTGCTGGTGCGTGGTATCAAGCGCGAAGATGTCGAGCGTGGTCAGGTCGTCATCAAGCCGGGCACCACCACCCCGCACACCGAGTTCGAGGGCCAGGCGTACATCCTGTCGAAGGACGAGGGCGGCCGCCACACCCCGTTCTTCAACAACTACCGCCCGCAGTTCTACTTCCGCACCACCGACGTGACCGGCGTCGTGACCCTCCCCGAGGGCACCGAGATGGTCATGCCGGGCGACAACACCGAGATGAGCGTCAAGCTGATCCAGCCGGTCGCCATGGAAGAGGGCCTGCGCTTCGCGATCCGCGAGGGTGGCCGCACCGTCGGCGCCGGCCGCGTCACCAAGGTCATCAAGTGACTTTGTGATCGGCCGTCACGACATGTGACAGCATGAAAAGGGCCGTTCCCCTCGGGGAGCGGCCCTTTTCGCGTCGCTGGCTCAGTTCTCGGTCGCCGCCAGGAGAGCTTCGGCGAATTCGCGCATCTGGTCGGCGCCGCCGAACCAGGTGGTGACGAGTTCGACTGCGGCGGTGCGGGTTCGGTGGGCGGCGGTGATGAGGCCGTTGAGGTCGACGTCGCCGGCTTCGGCGTTGCGAGCCACATTTTCCAATGTGTGGCTGGCCAGCAGTAACTGCATCACCAGGCCGACGTCGATGGCCGGGGGTTCGCCGGTGGTCTCGGCCCGGCGGCGGGCCGCGCGGCGGGAGGTGGGGGGCAGGCCGGTGCGCGAAGCGATGTCGTCCGGTGTGTCACCGGAGTGCTGATCCCCGGTGGCGCGACGATTTCGGCGACCGCCGGTACCCGCGGCACTGGTGGACGATTCGATGTGGGCGGCACCGATCGCCGAATCCGGCTGTGTCGCACCGTCTTCCGGGGCCTCGGTCGTCGAGTCGTCGGCTCGGGTTTCCGCTGCGAGCGACCGGTGCCGGCTGGTCGGAACGGACTCCGCCACCCGGGCTTCCGCGGCGCGTCGTCGCAGGACGTCGGTATCGGACTGTTCGGCGAGGGTACTCGTCGGGGCCGAGCGCAGGCCGACCGTCGCCCCGTTGCGGGAGGGAAGCTGGTGGGAAGCGGCGTGGGCGTTGTCCGCGCGGCTGCGGATCGCCGGGAGCATGTCGGTGTTCTGCCACGATTGCGGATCTCCGGAGCCGGCTTCGTCCGTTCGGTCGGCCGGATCGGAGTGGGCCGGGGGCGTCGACTCCGCGCGGTGGGAGTGTGCCGGCTCGTTCGAATGCCGGTGCGGCAGCCGCGCCGCGGGGGTCGCCGGCTCACCCTTGTCGTCCTCCGCTGCGCCCGTATTCGCCTCGGCGACGGTGTGTTCGGCGGCCTGGGCGCTCTCGGCGACGGATTCGGCCCGCGTAATGGGGCGTGGTGTGTGCTCGCTCCCGGCTGCCGATTCGGTGGTCGCGGTGGGTCGGAGGGCTTCGTCGGGCGACCGGTCGGTCAGTGGGGTCGCGGCGAGCCGTGCGGGATCGGCGTCGCCGCCGGCCGATGTCGCGTGACCGATCGCCGTGCGGTTCACACCTTCCGCTGTCGCGGGGCGGGATTCACTCTCGCTCCCGGAGGCGGCTGCGGGCGGCTCGTTGCCGGCGGATGCCGGTTCGGTCACCGCGGTGGTGTGCTGCTCACCGGTTGCCGATTCGGTTGCCGCGATGTCGCCGGGCAGCCGGGCCGCGGCGGTGTTCGCGGCGTGCTGCTCGTCGCCGCGTGCCCGCCGAGCCGCACGGGGAATGGGCCGGCGGGGCGTGTCCGGGCGCGGGTCGGTGCTCGCCGGTGTCGCGTCGGCGGCGAGACCCGTTCCGGCACCGGCCGGTTCGGTCCGGACGATGCCGTGGGCGGGAGTGGGAAGCCGCATCGGGAGTTTCGGCGGAGCCGGGACGGATGCGGTCGACGGGGCACCGGATTCGGCCGGATCGGATCGCCGCGGTTCCGGCGGCTCGGCGGACGCCTCGGCGGGCTCGGTTTCGGCGGTACGGGAGCGACTCTGCCGCCCGGGGTCGATGCCCAGGCTCTCCGCGATGCGGCGGACGGTGTCCTCCGGATCCTGGGCTCCGGCATCGAGTTCGGTTTCCCAGGTTGCCTTCTCCGGCGTCGGGTTCTCGTTGTCGCCGGGAGCCGTGGACGATCCCAGGACACCCGATCTCGGATCCACCGGCGGCGTCTCCGCCGCGCTCACCGCGAAACTGGAGGTGGGAGCGGATTCGTCGTCGGCCGCAGGATTGTTCCGCGACCGCGCCGCACCCTGCTCGTAATCCGCATCGAACGGTGAGGCGAACATGCTGCGCTGCGCGGGTTCTCGGGTGGCCAGCGGCGGGATGTTCGTGCGGGCCGATGTGTCGCGGACCGGCAGCGGCGGTGCGGCGGGAGGTGCCGGAACCGCGGTGCCGGCGAGGTAGTCGGGTGAAAAGGACGGGACATCGGTGGGCGAGGCGACCGGGGGCGGGCCGAAAACGCTCTCACCCGATCCGGACTCACCGAATTCGGCGCTGTCCCAGCGCAGTCCGAACTTCTCGGCACCGCCGTGCGCGGGACCGCCGCCACCCGTCTGCTGGCCCGGCTCCTCCTCGGAGCGGGTCAGTCGGTGCCCCTCTCGTGCAGTATGGGGTTCTCCGAAACGGGCATTGGCGGGATCCGTCATACACTCCATTCTTATCGCTCACGTTTCGGGGTGCGAGTTCGCGGGGGTGTGCGACGGTTCCCGCCGCCCTTGCGCCGCAGCTCAATCCGTCCGTTTTGCGAGTTCGGTACCGTGGCGCAGGGTGAGCGACATCAGTTCACTCGGCTCGTCCACCTCAATCCGATGCCAACACCCCCGCGGCACGATGAACGCCTGTCCGGCGCGCAGCGATACCGGTCCCGCCGCGTCGCCGGGCTCACGCAGATACATCCGGATTCCGCCCGAGAGCACCGCCACCAACTCCTCTCCGCTCGGATGCATTTCCCAGTGGTCGCCGTGGACGTCGGCGTCGGTGGCCACCCGGAAAGTCGCCAGCGTCCACCCCTCCATATCTCCGGACATACGGCGTTGTTCGTCGAAAACCCGGCCGTCGGGCAGCATTCGGATGCCGCGGGCGAACAGGTCGACAGGTGAGAGGTGCATGGTGGTGCCCTTCATCCGGCCGCGAGTGGCGTGATCGCTGCCGGAGCGGAGCCCGGTGCGCATTTTCTATACATGTATAAAAAGTAACCGACCGCGATGCTCGCTGTCGAGACCTCGTGTCAAGATGGCCGGGTGAGCACCCGAACCGGACGTCCGCCGCGGTTGTCCCGCGCGCAGATCGTGGCCGCCGCGCGCGAGCTGATCGAGACCCACGGCGTGCAGGCGCTGACCATGCGGCGCCTGGCCACCGAACTCGGCGCGACGCCGATGGCGCTCTATCACCACGTACCGGACAAGGACGCGCTGCTGCTGCTTCTGCTCGACGACGTGGCGACGGGTGCGGTCCATCCGCCACTGCCGGACGACCCCGGAGAACGCCTGATCGTCGCGGCCCGCGCGATGCACGACATCCTGGCCCCGGTTCCGTGGATCACCGAGGTGCTCACCGCCGACGACCTGCTCTCACCGGCCGCGCTCTGGTATCCAGAGACGATTCTGGACGCGGCGATGGACGCCGGACTGGATGCCGAGCGGGCGGTGCACGCCTATCGGACGATCTGGTACTACACCGCCGGGGAAATTCTGATTCGGGCCGCGGCTCGCCGGCGTCGCGACGACGACCGGCCGGTGTTCCGGGAGCGCGTCTTCGCCGATATCGATGCCGGCGAACTTCCGCGCCTGGCGGCCGTGGCCGACCGGTGGGGCGCGCTCACCGCGGCCGACACCTACGAGGAGGGATTGCGCGCGTTGGTCGATGGTCTGCTGCCGGCTCGCTGAACCGGCGGCGCCGGCTCAGCCCAGGCCGGTCATGCCGGCCGCGACGACCCGGGAGAGGTTCGTGATCTCCTCGGCGCCGGCGAGTGTCAATCCGTCCAGTGCGTGCAACCGGTCGGTGCTCGCGATGGTGAGCATGGCCGACACCCAGGCGGCTGCGCAGGCCCGCAGGGTTCCGGGTTGTACCTGCCCGGGCGCACTCGCCTGCAATACCCGGGCGGTGACGTCGAGCAGCTGATCGCGCATGCGGCGCACCTGTTTTCGCACATCCGGATGCGTATCGGCCTCGCGCCACATGATCACGCGCAGCACCGAGGAATGGTGGTCGCGCAGATTCAGCGCCGCGTCGAGGTTCACCAGGCTGGTCGCCGGATCGCCGGGCCGGACCACCGTGGCGATGTCGTCGATCGGATGCGCGGGAACTCGCTCGGCCATCAGCGCCGAGAGGATCGAGTCCTTGGTGGGGAAGTAATAGAAGACCAGCCCCTTCGGAACGCCGGCCGCGGCGGCTATCGCAGCCGTCGCGGTCGCGTCGAATCCGTGTGCCGCGAACAGGCTTTCGGCGGCATCCAGAATCAGGGCGCGGGCGTCGCCGTCGACCTTGCTGCTGCGGCGACGCCCCGCTCGACGGGGTTTGGGCATCTGCATCAGTGAGCAGTATGCATCCGTGCCGATACCTGCGGAAGGGCGGCCAGGGCGACCACGACGGTCAGTGCGCCGACGATCCACGCGGTCCACGACGCCGCGCTGAAGGAGCTGAAGTTCATCACCCACGGCGAGATGAACAGCAGGACGCCGAACAGGCCCATCGCGTAATCGGTTCCGGCGATGCCCGGACGGGTGAACTGGACCAGGCCGGCCAGGGCGATCAGCACGCCGAGCACGATCAGGGTCCACATGGCGCGGTTGCTGTGGTCGGTCCAGATGGGGGACAGGGCGGTATAGACGCCCAGTGCCACGGCCACGGAACTCAGGGTGCGGTTTTCGGTGAGCATGGGTGCCTCCTCGGGGGCGGAATTATGTTCTGATCTCGGTATAACTCTGATTGACCGCCCGATCAATACTTGTTCCGGAAAATTCCTGCACTCGCGTCGGATATGGCGCCCGTCACCGCATTCTAGAACGTGTTCTAGTTTATGGTGGACTGGTGCAGCAATACGTGCCAGCAGTGGGAACCGAGCCAGGAGCGCAGCGATGACAGCCCCGATCGTGATCGTCGGCGCCGGTCTGGCCGGCCTGCGTACCGCGGAGGAATTGCGCCGCGCCGGATACGAGGGCGGAGTGATCCTCGTCGGTGACGAACAGCGCCTGCCCTACGATCGGCCGCCGTTGTCCAAGCAGTTCGTGCGCGGCGAGACCGCGGATACGACGCTGCGCCCCGCCGAATTCTTCGCCGAGAAGAACATCGAGCTGCGACTGGGCCTGGCCGCGACCGGAGTCGACACCGCGGCGCGCACCGTGACCTTCGACGACGGCTCCGTGCTCGAGTACCGACAGCTGATCATCGCAACAGGCCTGCGCCCCAAGCGGATTCCGGGTCTGCCCGAGGCCGCCGGTGTCCACGTCCTGCGGCGGCACGAGGATGCGGCCGCGCTGCGCGACGGACTGGCCACCGCGCGCCGGGCGCTGGTGGTCGGCGCCGGATTCATCGGCTGCGAGCTGGCGGCGAGCTTCCGTTCCCGCGGCGTCGACGTGGTGCTGGTGGAACCACAGCCCACTCCGCTGGCCGCCGCGCTGGGCGAGGCGGTCGGCCGCCTGGTCGGGCGCATGCACCGCGACGAAGGGGTGGACCTGCGCTGCGGCGTCGGACTGAGCTCGTTGCAGGTCGAAGACGGCGCGGTCACCGGGGCCACCCTCACCGACGGCACTACGGTCACCGCCGATCTGGTGGTCATCGGTGTCGGCTCCGCGCCGATCACCGAATGGCTGGCCGGATCCGGCATCCCGCTGGCGGAACCGCAGGCGGGCGGGGGTGTCCTCGCCGACGAGGTGGGCCGCACCTCGGTCGAGGGGGTGTGGGCGGTCGGCGATGTCGCCGCGTGGCGCCACGACAACGGCCGGCACAAGCGGGTGGAGCACTGGACCAACGCCGGCGAGCAGGCACGGCTGCTGGTGACCGCGCTGCTCGGCGGCGACGTTCCCACGGCCGCCCGGGTGCCGTACGTGTGGAGTGACCAGTACGACCTGAAGATCCAGGTCCTCGGCACCCCGGCGGGCGCCGACGAGATCCGGATCGTCGAGGACGACGGCCGCAAATTCCTGGCGCACTACTTCGACGGCGGAGTCCTGACCGCCGTGGTCGGCGGCGGTCGCACCGCGCAGGTGATGAAGATGCGCGCCGAACTCGCAGCCAACACCAGGTCCGCCGCACCCGCGAGCTGAACGCCCGCAACGGGCCGTGCCGCCCGGATCGGTCGGTGCGACGGCACGCCAGCGCCGCGCGGAACAGGTCCGGTCGATACCCCGGTCGGGCGTAAGGGTTCGTGGCGACGCTAATACAGTGGCTGGGTGATCGTTGCGCTCATCGATTCGGGACTGGGGTTGTTGCCGACGGGGGCGTGGCTGCGCAAGTTGCGTCCCGACCTCGATCTGCTGCTGCAACTGGATCCCGATGGTGCGCCGTGGGGGCCCAAACCCGAGCAGTGGGTGATCGATCGGGTGCTGGATGCGGCCCGCCGATCGTTGCGGCTCGGCGCGGAGGCCATTGTGCTGCCGTGCAATACCGCCAGCGTCACCGCACTCGAACAGGTGCGGGCCGAGGTCGGGCCCGAGGTGCCGGTGATCGGCACCGTCCCCGCGATCAAACCGGCGGCCGCCGCGTGTGCCTCGGTCGCGGTGTGGGCGACCGCGGCCACGACCGCGAGCCGCTACCAGGCCGATCTCATCGCTCGCTTCGGCGGTGACGCCGATGTGACCGGTGTGGCGTGCCACGGCCTCGCCGACGCGATCGACCGCGGAGATCTCCAGGCCGTCGAGCACGCCATCGCCCGCGCCGCCGAGCAGACTCCCGCCGGCACCGAGGCGGTCGTCCTCGGCTGCACCCACTACCCGCTGGTCCTCGATTCCATCGTGGCCGCGCTGCCCTCGGGCGTCCGGCTGTTCGACAGCGCGGAAGCTGTTGCGGGCCAGACACTTCGGCGCATCGACGCCCTGGGCCGGCCGACCGCCGGCGCCGGCACGGTGACGGTCTACAACAGCGGTCGCGCCGGTGAACTGCCCGCGAGTGCGGCGGCCTTCGAATCCGGCCGTGTGCTCGGAGCGGTCGACACCGCGTGCCCGACCGCCTAGCTTCGCGGGGCACTCGGCGTAGCCGGTGTCGACCCGGTCACGTTCGCGCCCGCGCTTCCCGCCGGCCGGGCACTACCGGCGCCGGTGCCGACGATCGAAACATGTTCCGGGACAACTTCTTTCACCATATCTCGCCGGTGCTCCGGAAAAGGGCTGTGACCTGCGCCCCAGTCAGCCGTGGGAGGTCTGGTGGCCCGTACTCGGACGCGGTTCTACCGTGATTTTTCGCAGACGTACAGCGCGGTCGTCGACGCATTTCCGCACCCACCCCTACCGGGCCGGCCGCCACGAGGCCGGCGCATCGGTAACAGACAGACCCGGAGTTATGGCTACCCGAACGCCTTGGAGCGATGTTCATCCCGGAACCGGCGACCTCGAATCGTCCGGCTCACTACCGACGCCACCGGGTGGTCGCCGTCCGAGCTGGGGATACCTGTGCGGGGCCGTGTTGAGCGCCGCGACTCTCGTCCTGTTGTTCCAGCCCTGGTTGTCGGCCTCCGGACCGGGCGGCGCGATCCGGTCGGATGCCTTCGGCAGGCTGACCGGTACCACCGTGTCCCAGCAGGACTGGGCGGGTGCCGGGCTGCGCGACACCGATATCAGCGGCACGTGGGCGGTGCTGACCTGTGTCGCGGTGCTCGCGACGATCTTCGCCGCGGTGGCCTATCTGCGCACCCGCGCGTCGATATTCTCCGCCGCGGCCGCGGTGGCGGGGACCGGTGTGGCGGTGTTCGTCCTCGCGGATGTGCTGTACCTCGACAACAAGGAATCCGAGATGCGCGCGGCGGTCGCGGACGACAGCAGTTTCTCCGGCATCCTCCGCGGTCTCTTCGGTGGGGCACATGCCGCGCATCAACTGGCGGGGGCCCATCTCGATTTCGCCGCGATGCTCGCCGGAATCACGGCTTTCGGCGCCGCGGCCTGTGTGCTGACGAATCATCTGCGCGACAATCCGATTGTGCGCACCGCTGCCCGGCCGACGACGCGATCGGTCGCAGTCGCACACCCCTCGACACCGACCGCACGGCCGCAGACACCGACCACACCTCGTCCGGTACCGGCAGCCCTGCAACTGGTGTCGCCCGCAGCAACCGCACCGCAGCTCGTGCCGCCGGCATCTCCGTCGGCGCCGACCGCACCTCAGGTGGCGCCGGCCGCGCTGTATCCGGCGTCGATCGCATCCCAGCCGGTGCCGACCGCCCCCAATCCGATGGCACCGCACCCGGCTCCGGCCGCATCCCCGCTGGCTCCGGTGGCAACGCAGCTTGTTCCGGCCGCATCCCATTTGACATCGGCCGCATCGCAGGTGGTCCAGGCCGCACCCACTCCGGCGCCGGCGGGACCGCAGCCGGTGCCGACGGCTCCCGATCCGGTGCCGGCGGCAACGCACCCGGCTCCGACAGCACCCAATCCGGCGCCGCCCGCACCGGCGACACCCCCAGCGCCCGTTGTCGAATTCGGGGATATCACCGCGGAGCGGCACGAGCCCGCACCGAGCGCCGCCGAACTTCCGCCGTTTCCGGTTCGGAAACAACCGAGCTGGCGCATCGTCATTCCCGCGGGAGCGGTGTCCGCGCACGCTCCGGCGCGGGGGGAGCGCACCTTCGCCAATTAGATCCGCAACGGCACGTGTCCGGCCGCGGCCGGACACGTTGTCGTCGGGAATCGGGTGAAGAGTGAGTGATACTGCCGTACATGATCGTTGCGCATCATCCGGAGGATCGGCATTCGGCGTCGGGCGGTGTCGGCGGAGTGCGGGCATGAACTCCGCGCCGACCGCCGCCGATGTCGCCCGTGCCATGGACGAGCTGGGAGATCCCGGCCGCGCCCTCGAGTTGCGGCGGTTCTTCAAAACCGGGCCCGGGGACTACGGCGAGGGCGACGCCTTCCTCGGAGTCCCTGTGCCGCAGACCCGCAAGGTCGCGAAACAATTTTCCGCACTGCCCGTTTCGGAGATAGCTGAGCTTTTGCGGAGTCCGGTGCACGAACATCGGCTCGCGGCGTTGGTGATCGCGAACAATGCCATGGCGAAGGCGGGGAAACCGCGCACGTACGACGTTGCCGCGCAACAGGAAATCGTGGAGATGTATCTGGCGGCGGTGCGCGGCGGGCGCGTGAACAATTGGGATCTGGTCGACGTGTCGGCCGAGAACATCCTCGGCCCGTGGTTACTGGAACGGCCGCGCGATCTGCTCGACGAACTGGCGCGGTCGGAATCGCTGTGGGAACGACGGGTCGCATTGCTGACGACCTTCGCATTCATCAAGGCCGGCGACGCCTCGACCACGTTCGCACTGTGCGAACGGCTGCTCGACGATCGGCGCGACCTGATTCAGAAGGCGGTCGGATGGATGCTGCGGGAAGTCGGCAAACGGGTGGACCGCGCCCTGCTCACCGAATTCCTGGACCGCCGTGCCCACGATATGGGCCGCACGGCATTGAGTTACGCCACCGAACATCTGGAACCCGAGACGCGCGCGGCCTATCGGGCGCAACGGCAGGCGCCGTAAGCCGGCCCGCCGACTACGCGGTGTCCGCCGCGGTGCCGATACGGCGCCCATGCACCGCGGCGGATTCCCCTGCCGCGCACGGCCCAGCGGTCGGCTGCGGCAGCGGCGGTCCTCAGAACTGGATCTTCAGATGATCGGTGACCGGATGCGCCTGGCACCCGAGGATGTACCCGGCTTCGATGTCCTCCGGATCGAGAATCTCCGAATTGTCCATCTCCACTTTGCCTTCCAGCACGGTGCAGGCGCAGGAGCCGCATTCGCCTTCCTGACAGGAGTACGGCACGTCCAGGCCCTTGGCGAGCATGATGTCGACCAGGGTCTGACGCCGCGGCCACTGCATGGAATGGGTCTGGCCGTCGAGTTCGACCTCCACGGTGGCCGCGTCGGCGGCGTCCTCCTCGCTGACCTCGACGGGGGCGCCGGCGGCGAACGGATCGCCGGACAGCGAATTGAAGACCTCGGCGTGGGTGCGGTTGCGCGGCACCTCCAGCTGGGCCAGTGCGTCGTGCACCCGGTCCATGAACGCCTTCGGCCCGCACATGAAGGCGCGGAAACCGGTGTACGGGGCGCACAGCGCGGCCAGTCCGTCGGCGGTGGGCAGGCCCTGCAGCGTCTCCAGCCAGTGCACCACCACGAGCCGCTGCGGATTCTTGTCGGCGAGTTCGCGCAGTTCGTCGGCGAAGATGACCGATTCCGGATCGCGGTTGGCGTAGACCAGCACGATCCGGCCGGTGCCGCGGGCGAGCGCCGATTTCAGGATCGACATCACCGGGGTGACACCGCTGCCGGCGGCGAACAGCAGCAGATCCTCGTCCAGATCCTTCGGCGTGAAGACGCCGGAAGGCGGCAGCACCTCGATCTCGTCACCGGCTCGGACGTTGTCGCACACCCAGTTCGACGCGTATCCGTCGACCGTGCGCTTCACGGTGACCTTCGGTTGCACATCGGTGTGCGGTGAGCTGGCCAGCGAATAGCAGCGCGCGACCGAACCGGTGCGCTCGCTCGGGATGCGCAGCGTCAGGAACTGGCCGGGCTGGTAGGCGAAGCGCTCGCGCAGTTCTTCGGGCACGTCGAAGACCAGCGAACAGGCGTCGGCCGTCTCGTTGACGACAGCGGCGACCCGCAGCACGGCCGATCGTGAGCTGTGCGGTACGACGGGATCGGCGGTGGTCATGGTGTCCTCTCGGGGCCGGGCGCTGGAGCAGGTAAACTAGAACGTGTTCTAATTTATGATACGTGGCCGTCCCGCTGCCGGACAAGCTGGGCCTCGAGCCCCGCGATCAGCACATCCATACCGAAGTCGTAGGAGTATTTGCCGCGCAGATCGCCCATGTGCTTGACGGCCCGCTCGACGGCTTCGGGAAGCGGCATGTCGACCAGCGCGGATCGGTCCCGTGGATTGACCCGGGCGCGGCCGAACAGATACGTGTGAATGGTGGCATAGGCGGCGAGCACATTGCGATCGTCGAAGCCCGCATCGGACAGGATTTCCATCACAGCGGCGATCAGATCGAGCTGTTTGCCCAGCGTCTGTTCGATCAGCACATCGCCGAGGCCCGGATGTTTGCGCAGCTTCTCGTCGATCTGATCGATGAGTTCGCGCAGGCGCTGCTGCCAGGTGCCGAATTCCGGCGGTGGGGTCCGCACGCCGGTCAGGGCCGCGCTGGCCACCAGATCGAGCAATTCGCGCTTGTCGGCGACGTAGTAGTAGGGCGCCATCGGCGAGACGCCCAGTTCGCGGGAGAGCCGGCGCATCGACAGCTTCTCCACGCCGTCGGCGCGCACCACACGCAATGCGGCCTCGACTATCTCGGCTTCCGAGAGTGTGTTGCCGCCCCCGCTCGTCTGCATCCGTCCGACTCCCATGCCACCTCTAGACCTGCGCAGCCCGCCCGACGGCCACCCGTCATCTGCTGTTCAACGTGCTTGCCTTCCGCAGTCTAGAGTGCGCGTTCGTGGTCGCGGCCCGGTACGTGGAGGAGATCGGCGCACACGGCGACGCCGCATCTCACGCGGTAGTAGCCGGAGATGAACTATCGCGTCCCACGCGGAATCTCGTTGATCATGAAGCGAATGTTGCCGTGCGATAGCCAGATAGCGTCGATGGTCATTGACACCCACGCAACGCCGGAGCCGGTGGGTTGCCGCCGGATTCGTATCGAATTCGGTCCGTTTTTTTCGACACGGGATGCCCGGAGGGCGGTTAGCGCATAGCATTCTTGGAATGCGCCATGATCGACTGCCCAACGGGTTCGGGGTGCGAATCGATCCTCGGGTGCGCACCTATTCCGGTGGACGGCTCTTGGTCGGTGGCTCGCCGACGAGGTTGCTGAAACTTGCTCCGGAAGCGGCCGCCCTGATCGGTGACGGGTATCTCGAAGTGACGGATCCCCAGTCCGCGGTGGTTGCCAGACGGCTGCTCGACTCCGGGGTGGCCAACCCGCGTCCGCGCCTGCTTCCTTCCCCGGAAGAGGTCACGGTCGTGGTGCCGCATTGCAACGACGCCGCCGGATTGCAGCGGCTGCTCTCTGCCCTGCGCGGGCACAGCGTGGTGGTCGTGGACGACGGTTCGGACCGGCCGGTTCGGATCCCGCGTACCGGTGGCCGTTGCCGCGTCACGGTGCTCCGCCACGATGCACGCCAGGGCGTGGTCGCCGCGCGCAATGCCGGACTGCGGGCGGCGACAACGGAATTCGTCGCATTCCTGGATTCCGATGTGGTCCCCCGCGCGGGCTGGCTGGAGGTCATGCTCGGCCATTTCAGCGATCCCGAGGTCGCGTTGGTCGCGCCCCGCATCGTCGCGCGCGAGCCGGATGCCAGTGTGCTGGGCCGCTACGAGAGCGCGCGGTCGTCGCTGGATTTCGGCCGCCGGGAAACCGCGGTCAGTTCGCGCGGCTCGGTGTCGTACGCGCCGGGCGCGGCCCTGCTGGTGCGGCGGCACGCCCTGCTGGCCGAGGGCGGATTCGACGAGCAGATGCGCTCGGCCGCCGATATCGATCTGTGCTGGCGACTCGAGCGCGCCGGCTGGCGGTTGCGCTACGAGCCCGCCGCGCACGTCGCCTGCGATCAACCGGCCTCGTTCGGTAAGTGGTTCGGGCGCAAGGTTTCTCACGGCGCCGCCGCGGCGCCGCTGGCCCGGCGCCACGCCGGGATGGTCGCCCCGCTGTCGGTGCCGTTCTGGACCGTCGCCGCGACCGCGCTGCTGGCCACCGCCTCGCGGGCCGGAATCCTGGGCGGGCTCGCCACGCTGCTCGCCGCGCTGATCCGGCTGCGGCGGGTGTTCGCCGAACTCGACAATCCGACGCGGGTGGCGGCCATCCATCTGGCCCGCGGATTCTCCGCTGGGGTGTGGCGGATCGTCTCGGCGCTGTGCCGGCACTACTGGCCGGTGACCGTGCTGGCGATGATCGCCTCCCGGCGCATCCGCCGGCTGGCGGTCGCGCTGGCGATCGCCGACGGACTGGCCGACTGGTTCACCCACCGCGATGCCGGCGGCCTGGATCCGGTGCGGTATCTGATGTGCAAGCGGCTCGACGACCTCGCCTACGGGACCGGCCTCTGGTCGGGTGCGCTGCGTGCTCGCAACGTGGCCGCGCTGCGCCCGGCCGTTCCGCGGCATTGATGGCCGGGGTCACAGTTGGCCCCGATATGCCGTCTACCTCACATTTCGCCGCGCTCCGATGCTGGTGTGACCTGTCGGACAAACCGTATGCTTCGCCCATGCCCTTCCTGACCCGCCGGTACAGTGTGGGACGGGAAAGAAAGGCAAATGGTCAGCAATCTCACAGGCGATAACCGTCCCGAGGGCAGGGTCGAGCCCGGGACACAGCTCGGTGCGCTGGAAGCCTATGCCGCTCAGGCCCACGGTTACCTCAGCGTCGGGGGTGATCAGCTCAATCAGCTGCCCGGATTGCTGCGTCCGCTGGTTCTGGAGTCCTGGCTGCGCAGTCTGCGCGGCGGGGTCGACCCCATGGACGTACTCGACGGCCGCGGTCTGCGCGGTGCCGATCTGCAGCGCTACCGCGACAACCATCCGATTGCCGCGGTGATGCCACTGGTCGACAAGCTGCTGCTGCAGGACGCCACCGGCATCGGCCTGATCGTGGTCGTCGCCGACCAGTTCGGCCGGGTGCTGTCGGTGCACGGCAATCCCGACCGGGTCGAGGCCGCCGCCGAGGTCGGCCTGCGCGAGGGCGACGATCTGTCCGAACGCCGCATCGGCACGAACGCGGTCGGACTGGTGGTCCGCACCGGGCGCGCCACCTGGATCCACGGCCCTGAACACTTTCTGCACCGGATGCATCAGCTCACCGGGGCGGCCGCGCCCGTCCACGATCCGGACGGCCGGTTGGTCGGCGTGCTGATGATCGCCGGCGGCGTGCGCGTCGCGCGCCCGGAGATTCTGGCATTGGTGAAGGCGGCCGCGACCGCGGCGGAAATGGATCTGGTCCTCGCGGCCGTGCGCACCGAACAACGAGGCGCGGATCGCCGTGCGTCCGTGGGGCATTCGACGCCGCCGCGGACCGCCGGCCGGCTGGCGCTGGAGGTGCTGGGGCTGGGCCAGCCGCAGTTGTCGGTCGACGGCGAGCGCATCGCGTTGTCGCAGCGGCATGCCGAGATCCTGCTGCTGCTGGCCGAACACGCCGAAGGTCTGTCCGCCGATCATCTGGCGTTGCTGCTCGACGACACCGACCTCGACAACGCCACCATCCGCGCCGCCATGTCGCGGCTGCGCTCGGTGGTCGGCCCGGACGTCTTCGGCTCGCGGCCGTATCGGTTGCGGGTGCCGGTGTCCACGGATGTGGAGGCGCTGCGCGCGGCACTGGACTCCGGTGATGTGCACAGTGCGGTCCGCCATTACACCGGACCGGTGCTGCCCCGTTCGACCGCTCCCGGAGTTATAGACATTCGCGATGAATTGCGGGTGCGGCTGCGAACCGCAGTGTTACGTTCCGGTGACGCGACCGTGCTGAGCCGTTGGACCTCGGGAGCCGAGGGGCGTGACGATGCCGCCGCATGGGTGGCCTATCGAGCCACCGCCGATCGCGATTCCGCCCTGTATGCCCAGATCGAGGCCAAAATTCGGGTGCTCGACCGGCGGATGGGCGCCGATGCAACGCAGATGCAACGTTTCGGCTCGTAGGCTCCGCGTCTGAAAGTGTCCTGACTCACACAAACAGGTCACAGTGTGGTTTCGGGCACATCTCTGCCCCGAGATCGACCGAATTGGACGCTAGTCCGAGTTTTTTTGAAGGAACTGATTCCTTTTTATTAGTCTTCGGCCTAGTGTTCGCTGCATGAACGGTGGCGCGGGTCGCCACCGGCCGATGCAGGAGATGAGGCCGCGGGAGCTCGGGGCCGCGATGTTGGAGGAAGTCGAGTTCGAGGATGAGTTGGTGACCGCACCGGTTCACCGAAATTACTGAGACACAAACCATTTCGCTCTTTCACACCTTCGCGATCGCGTGAGGTGTATTCGCCGAACCATCCGTGGCAAAGCCAGGGTCCGCGCCGTCGCGCGGGGCCCGGGGCTTATTTCGTGCTGCCCGAAAAGCGTTCGGTCGCTGGGTATTTCGTCAAACGAGGAGGCTCTGGTGCAGAGTTCGGAGTTGAGCGGTTTCGGTCCGGGTGAAGGTCACGGCGCCGAGATCACATCGGATCCGTCGCCGTTCCCGTTGACGCCGGCGCAGCTCGGCGTCTGGTACGCCCAGCTGCTCGATCCGCGGACTCCGATCAACATCGCCCAGTACGTCGACGTGCACGGAGACCTCGATGTCGAAGTGCTGCAAAAGGTCTCGGTCGAGGCGGCCCGGGAGTTCGGGTCCACGGTGGTGCGGCTCGGCGAAGTCGACGGCGAGCCGTATCAGTGCGTGGACCCGCGGCTACCCGTCGACATCGTGCCGGTCGATCTGCGCGACGCCCCCGATCCGGTCGCGGCGGCCCACGACTGGATGCGCGCGGACTACACGCGGCCGGTGGATCTGCTGACGGACCGGCTGTTCGCCGGCGCCGTGCTGCGGGTCGGTGAACGGCGCTGGTTCTGGTATCTGCGCGCCCACCACATCGTTCTCGACGGATTCGGCGCCCTGACCAACACCATGCGCGTCGCCGAGCGCTACACCGCCGAGCTGCGCGGCATCGAACCCGAACCCGCCAAGGCCGGCAGCCTCGAATCGCTGGTCGAGGGTGAACGCGGCTACCGCGACAGCACCCGGTTCGGCTCCGATCGCGGGTACTGGGGCGAGCGGGTCCGCGATCTGGACGGCGCGACCACGCTCAACGGCCGCAGCGCACCCCGCGCGGCCGGAAACCTGGTCTACGGCCGCCGGCTGCCGGACAAGATCGCCACCCGAATGAACGACCTTGCGACAGCGCATGATTCGACTGCGGCCGTGGTGTTGCTCGCGGCCTTCGCGGCCTATCTGGCCCGGCTGACCGGACGCGACGAGGCGGTGCTGAGCCTGCCGGTGACCGCCCGCACGACGGCCGTCATGCGGCGCTCGGCCGGCATGCTCTCCAATATCGTCCCGCTGCGGTTGCAGGTCGGGCAGGCCACCTGGGCGCAGCTGTTGCAGCAGACCCGGGTCGAGGTGGCCGGGGCCCTGCGGCATCAGCGCTACCGGCACGAGGACATCCGCCGCGACGCCGGCATGGAAGGCCTGGCCACCCGCCGCGCGCTGTTCGGGCCACTGGCCAACATCATGCTGTTCCGCAGTGACCTGACCCTGGGCGATACCACCGGCCGCTACCACGTGCTCTCGACCGGGCCGGTCGAGGATATGAGCCTCAACGTCTACTACGGCGACAGCGACCGGGTGCACGTCGACTTCGAGGCCAACCCGAATCTGTACCGCGCCGACGACATCGCCCGCCATCACGCCCGCTTCGTGCGGTTCCTGGAGCGGCTGGTCGACCTCGATCCCGAGCGGCCGCTGTCGTCGGTCGCGGTCACGACCGATCTGGAGCGTGAGGTCAGCCTCCGGATCTGGAATGCCACCGAGGTGGATATCGCCGCCCTTGCGGGTGCGGACGCGACCCTGGTGTCGATGTTCGAGCGCCAGGCGGCGCGGACCCCGGAGGCCGTCGCGCTGCGCGGATCGCGGACCCTCGGCTACGCCGGGTTCGCGGCCGAGGTCAACCGGCTCGCGCGCTGTCTGATCGCGCGCGGCGCCGGACCGGAAACCACGGTGGCGCTGCATATTCGGCGTTCCCCGGAGCTCGTGGTCGCGATGTACGCGGTACTGGCGGCGGGTGCGGCGTATGTGCCGCTGGACCCCGACCATCCCGCCGAACGCATCGGCTACGTGCTCGAGACCGCGAAGCCGGTCTGCGTGCTGACCACCGCCGGCGATCACGGCGACGGTGACACCCGGTGGATCGACATCGACGAACTGGACCTGTCGGCGCTGTCCGCGGGGCCGGTGACCGACGCCGAGCGGATCTCGCCGCTGCGGCCGCAGCATCCCGCGTACGTCATCTTCACCTCCGGCTCCACCGGGCGGCCGAAGGGCGTCGCGGTCACCCATGCCGCGATCGTCAACCGGCTGGTCTGGATGCAGAGCGCCTACCGGCTCACCGCCGCGGACGTCGTCCTGCAGAAGACCCCCGCCACGTTCGACGTGTCGGTGTGGGAGTTCTTCTGGCCGTTGCAGGTCGGCGCGAGCCTGGTGCTGGCGACGCCCGACGGGCATCGCGACCCGGCCTACCTGCGCGCGGTGATCGCCGAATTCGGTGTCACCATCGCGCATTTCGTGCCTTCGATGCTGGCGGCCTTCCTCGGCGGCGTGGTCGACGCCTCCGAATTGAGTTCGCTGCGTGCGGTGTTCGCGTCCGGTGAGGCGTTGCCCGGACCGCTGGCGCAGCGACTGCGGGCCGCGGCGCCCCGCGCGCGGCTGCACAATCTGTACGGACCCACCGAGGCAGCGGTCGATGTCACCGCGCATCAGGTGGGCCCGCTCGATACCACCGGTGTGCCGATCGGCGCACCGGTTTTCAACACCCGGCTGTACGTGCTCGACGCACGGTTGCAGCCGGTGCCCGTCGGCGTTCCGGGTGAGCTGTATCTGTCGGGGGTTCAGCTCGCCCGGGGCTACGTCGGGAGGCCGGAGCTGACCGCCGAACGGTTCGTCGCCGATCCGTTCGCGGACAGTGAGACGGAGGCCGGCCCCGGGGCGCGGATGTATCGCACCGGGGATCTGGTCCGCTGGACGGCCGACGGTGAGCTCGAGTATCTGGGCCGCACCGATTTTCAGGTCAAACTGCGCGGGCTGCGGATCGAACTCGGCGAGATCGAAGCGGTGCTCGGCGCGGTGCCCGGGGTCGCGCGCGCGGTGGTCGTGGTGCGCGACGATGCCGGCACCGGTGCGCAACTGGTGGCCTATCTGGTCGAGACCACCGCCGGCGCGGTCGACGTGGCGCGCGTGCGCGGCGCGGCCGCGCGCGAGTTGCCCGGCTATATGGTGCCGGCGGCATATGTGATGCTGGCATCGCTGCCGGTCAACGCCTCCGGCAAACTCGATCGGGCCGCGCTTCCCGCGCCCGAGCGGACGGCCGGACAGTACCGCCGCCCGCAGTCGGTCTCGGAGCGGGCGGTCGCCGAGGTGTTCGGTGAGGTGCTCGGCCGTGAGCGCCTCGGACTCGACGACGACTTCTTCGCCCTGGGCGGTAATTCGCTGGTCGCGACGCAGGTGGCGGCACGATTGAACGCCGACCTCGGCTGCGCGCTGACCGTGCGGGAACTGTTCGAGGCCACCACGGTCGAGGCGCTGGCCGAGCTGATCGACCGCGCCTTCGAAACCGAGGACATGCACGAGAGCGCCGGGCCGGTCGCCGGGCCGCGACCGCAGGTGCTGCCGCTCTCGCCCGCGCAGCAGCGCATCTGGTTCCTCAACCGGTTCGAGGAGGACAGCGCCGGCTACAACATGCCGTTCGTGGTCCGGATGACCGGCGCGGTGGACACCGAGGCCCTGCGAGCGGCCCTGGCCGATGTGGTGGCCCGCCACGAGGTGTTGCGCACCGTCTTTCCGGCGGACGACGAGCTCGTGGCCCGGCAGCATATTCTCCCCGCCGGGCAGGTCGGGCCGGAGTCCTTCGCGGTGGAAACCGTTGCGGCGGAGGGCCTCGATGCGGAGTTGACGCGCCTGGCGGCACGCGGGTTCGATCTGACCGCCGAAATCCCGTTGCGAGCGACGATTTTCGAACTCGCCGCCGATGATGTCGCGCTGGCGATCGTGCTGCACCACATCGCCGCGGACGGACTCTCGCTGCCGGTGCTGGCGCGGGATGTGGCCGCGGCCTATACCCGCCGCCGGTCGGGTATCGACGCCCCCGAGGCGCTGCCGGCGGTGCAGTACGCCGATTACGCGCTGTGGCAACGGGATCGGCTCGGTATCTCCGAAGATCCCGAATCCCTGGCCGCCCAGCAGCTCGGCTACTGGGCGCACACGCTGGCGGGTATTCCCGACCAGCTGGACCTGCCCGCCGATCGGCCGCGGCCCGCGGTGGCCGCCGGCCGGGGCGCCACCTATCGCTTCGACCTACCCGCGGACCTGCACGCGGCGATCTCCGAACTCGCCCGTGCCCAAGGTGTTTCGACCTTCATGGTGCTGCACGGCGCGCTGGCCGCGCTGCTCGCGCGGATCTCGGGCGGCGACGACATCGTGATCGGCACTCCGGTGGCCGGGCGTGGTCACCGCGAACTCGACGATCTGATCGGCATGTTCGTCAACACGCTGGTGCTGCGCACCCGAGTGGCGGCCGACGAACCGTTCACCGCTCTGCTGCAACGGGTCCGGGCGGTGGACCTGGGCGCCTTCGCGCACGCCGATCTGCCGTTCGAACAGTTGGTGGAGGCGCTGAACCCGGTCCGTTCGCAGGCCCGCCACCCGTTGTTCCAGGTGATGCTGGGTGTGGCCGACACTCAGGACATCGCCGTCGAGTTACCCGGATTGTCCGTGCGGACGAGTACCCTGGACACGGCGGTGACCAAGTTCGACCTTCAACTGACGGTCACCGAAAGCTTCGCCGGTGCCGGTCCCGGGGAAGGTCCGGCACCGGCGGGGATCACGGCGGAGTTCACCTACGCCACAGATCTTTTCGAGTCGGACACCATCGCGGCGTATGCGCGGTGGTGGCGGCAACTGCTCGTCCAGGTGGTCGCCGAGCCCACTCGTGTGGTGGGCCGGCTGCCGCTGCTCGACGCCGCCGAGTTGCGGCGCACGATCGACGCCGGCCGCCGCGGCGCGGGGGAAACGGCTCCCGACGTGCTCACCGCGTTCGAGCGGCAGGCCCTCCTGCGGCCCGATGCGGTGGCCGTGGTCGACGGCGAGCGGCAATACACGTACGCCGAACTGTCGGCGCGGATCAACCGCCTGGCCCGCCATCTCGTCGGCGCGGGCGTCGGCCCGGAGTCGCTGGTCGTCCTGGGGATGCGCCGGTCGGCCGAGTTGGTGATCGCCGCCTACGCCGTGCTGGCCGCCGGCGGGGCGTACGTACCGGTCGACCCGGATCAGCCGACGGCCCGGTTGCGGCAGATGGCCGAGACCGCCGCGCCGGTATGCATGCTGACCGCCGGGGATGCGCCCGATCTGGACATTCCGCGAATCGCGATCGATGCGCTCGAGCTCGACGGCCTGTCCGATCGCCCGCTCACCGACGCCGACCGGATCGCCCCGGTGCGGTCGGCCGACACCGCATACGTCATCTTCACCTCCGGCTCCACCGGAACGCCGAAAGGCGTTGCCGTCCAGCGCGGTTCGCTCGACAACCAGATCGCCTGGATCGCCGCTGAATACGGGATCGGTGAGCGGGACGTGGTGCTGTTCAAGACCCCGGCGACCTTCGACGTTTCGGTATGGGAGCTGTTCGCGCCGCTCGGCAGCGGAGCGCGGCTGGTGGTCGCCGCACCCGACGGGCATCGCGACACCGCGTATCTGGCCGCGACCATCGCCCGGCACGCCGTGACCATGATCTCGTTCGTACCGTCGCTGCTGGCGACTTTCGCGAACACCGTGACACCGGCCGATATCCGCACGCTGCGGTGTGTTCTCGTCGCCGGCGAGGCCCTCAACGGAGAGGCCGTGCGGGCGTTCGCCGCGGTGAGCGATGCCGCCGTGCACAATCTGTACGGGCCCACGGAATTCACCGTGCACGCCACCCACGCGCCGGTTGCGCCGGACCGCATCGGTCCCGCGCCGATCGGTAAGCCGGTGCGCGACAGCCACATTCTGGTGCTCGACCGGCAGCTGCGGCCCGTCCCCGATCTGGTGATCGGCGAGCTGTACCTGTCCGGTGCGCAGGTCGCCCGGGGGTACCACCGCCGGACCGGTGCGACCGCCCAGCGATTCGTGGCCGATCCGTTCGGCCCCGCGGGTGCTCGCATGTACCGCACCGGCGACCTGGTGCGCCGCCTCCGCAACGGGGATCTGGAATATCTGGGGCGCAGCGACTTCCAGGTGAAGGTGCGGGGCCAGCGCATCGAATTGGGCGAGATCGAGGCGGCGCTGCTGGCCACGCCCGGCATCGACGCGGCAGCGGTGCGGGTGTACCGGCATCGGGCCGGCGATCTGCTGGTGGCCTATGCGGTGTGCGACGGCGATCCGCGGACCCTCGCCGAAAGCAGGCTGCGGGATCGGCTGCCGTCGTACACGGTGCCCAGCGCCTACGTCGCGCTGGCGGCCATGCCGCTGACGGCCTCCGGCAAACTCGATCGCGCCGCCCTTCCCGATCCGGTACTGGCCACCGAACGGTTCCGTGCGCCGGAGAGCGCCGAGGAGAAGGCCGTGGCGGCGGTCTTCGCCGCTGTGCTGGGCGCCGAACAGGTCGGGCTCGACGACGACTTCTTCGCCCTCGGCGGCAATTCGCTGGTGGCGACCCAGGTGTCGGCCCGGCTGGCCGAGGCGCTGGACCGCGAGGTCGCGGTGCGCCTGCTGTTCGAGCACCCGGTGGTCGCGAATCTTGCCCGGCGACTGCGGGATTCGTCTCCCCGCCGGCATCGCGCGTTGACCGCCGGACCACGGCCGGAGCGGCTGCCGCTGTCCTACGCGCAGCAGCGGATGTGGTTCCTCAACCAGTTCGACACCGAATCGGCGGTCGACAATCTGACCACCGCCATCCGGCTGCGGGGCGAGCTGGATGTCACCGCCCTCGCCGCGGCGGTGCGCGATGTGCTGGCGCGGCACGAGGCCCTGCGTACCCGGTATCCCGCCGTCGACGGCGTGCCCTTCCAGCAGGTACTCGACCCGGCGGACGTGGTGGTCGACCTGGCGCCGCAGCCGGTGTCCGAGGACGAGTTGGCGCAGCGCCTGCGGGCCGAGGCGGCCGTCGCCTTCGCGGTGCGCGACCAGGCGCCGATCCGGACGGCACTGCTGCGTAGCGCCGCCGATGTGCACGTGCTCGTCGTCTCCATTCACCACATCGCTGCGGACGGCTGGTCGATCGCGCCGCTGACGCGGGATCTGATGCAGGCCTATGCCGCGCGCACGGCCGGCCGGGCGCCGCAGTGGCTGCCGCTGCCCGTGCAGTACGCCGACTTCGCGCTCTGGCAGCGGGCCGTGCTCGGCTCCGAGGACGATCCGAATTCACCCATCGCCGAGCAGATCCGGTTCTGGGCAGGCGAACTGGCGGGCCTGCCCGACGTGCTGGCCCTGCCGGGCGATCGGCCGCGGCCGGCGACGGCGACGGGCCGCGGCGCCCGATACCGCTTCGCGGTGCCCGCCGAGACCGTCTCCGCGCTGCGTGAGCGGGCCGAGCGGACCGGCGCCACCTTCTTCATGGCGCTGCACGCCGCCTTCGCGGTGGTGCTGGCGAAACTGTCCGGGCAGCGCGATATCGCGATCGGCACGCCGATCGCCGGCCGGGGTGAGGCCTCGCTCGACGATCTGGTCGGCATGTTCGTCAATACGCTGGTGCTGCGCGCCGACGTCGCGCCCGAGTCCTCGTTCACCGCACTGCTCGACGCCGTGCGCGAGGGCGACCTGCGCGCCTTCGCCCACCGCGACGTTCCGTTCGAGCGTCTGGTCGAGGTGCTGAATCCGATGCGCTCGGCGGCCCGGCACCCGCTGTTCCAGGTGATGCTGGATCTGCGCCAGGCCGCCGCCGGCGAACCGCGACTGCCGGGGCTGCGCGCGACGACGCTCGAACTCGATTCCGGCACCGCCAAATTCGACCTGCACCTGACGGCCGAGGAAGCGGCCGACGGCAGCCTGGCGGCGGTCTTCGAATATGCGACGGACCTGTTCGACGAGCCGACCGTCGCGGGATTCGCGCGCCGGTTCCGCCTGGTACTGGAAGCCCTCCTCGCACAGCCGGAACGGCCCATCGGCGATATCGAACCGATGTCGGCCGCCGAACGCGAAGAAATCCTCGGCGCATGGAACGACACCGCCCACGAGGTGCCGGCGACCACACTGGCCGACCTGTTCGCCGAGCAGGCGCGGCGCAGCCCGAATGCCGTCGCCCTGCGCTTCGAGGGCGCCGAATGGACCTATGCCGGCTTCTCGGCGCGGGTGAATCGACTGGCGCGGCTGCTGGTTTCGATCGGCGTCGGCCCCGGCCGCACGGTGGCCCTGGGCATCCGCCGCAGCGACGATCTGGTGGTCGCCATGTACGCGGTGGTCGCCGCGGGCGCCGCCTACGTACCGCTCGACCCCGACCATCCCGCCCGGCGCATCGGTGACGTACTGCGCACCGCGCGGCCGGTGTGCGTGCTGACCCGCTCCACCGATGGGCTCGATCTCGATACGAGCGGTCTGGTCAGTCACTGCGCGGTCCTCGATATCGACCTGTTCGACACCGGCGACTACTCGTCGGCGCCGCTCACCGACGCCGACCGGCTGCGACCGCTGCGGCCGGGCCATCCCGCCTATGTCATCTTCACCTCGGGCTCGACGGGCAAACCCAAGGGTGTGGCGGTGAGCCACCGGGCGATCGTGAACCGGCTGGTGTGGATGCAGGCCGAGTACGAACTGGCCGCCGCCGACGTCGT
Source organism: Nocardia sp. 852002-20019_SCH5090214 (assembly GCF_001665865.1). Lineage (NCBI taxonomy): Bacteria > Bacillati > Actinomycetota > Actinomycetes > Mycobacteriales > Nocardiaceae > Nocardia > Nocardia sp. 852002-20019_SCH5090214. The sequence goes on from NZ_LZMK01000393.1 coordinate 66,887, forward strand.
ACTGCAGAAGACTCCGGCGACCTTCGACGTGTCGGTGTGGGAGTTCTTCTGGCCGTTGCAGGTCGGCGCCCGGCTCGTGGTGGCCCGGCCCGACGGCCATCGCGACCCCGCCTACCTCGCCGAACTGATTCGCGCCGAACACGTTTCGGTGGCGCATTTCGTGCCCTCGATGCTCGCGGTGTTCCTCGCGCACGCGCGGTCGGGTTCGCTGCGGACGGTGTTCGCCTCCGGTGAGGCGCTACCCGCGGAGGTCGCGCAGCGCCTGCGGGCGGTCACCGGTGCGCGACTGCACAACCTCTACGGGCCGACCGAGGCCGCGGTCGACGTCACTGGCCACGAGGTCGTCGACACCGACACCGCGACCGTGCCGATCGGCCGCCCGGTGTTCAACACCCGGCTGTACGTGCTGGACGCGCGGCTGCGGCCGGTGCCGGTGGGCGTCGCCGGTGAGCTGTACCTGGCCGGCACGCAACTGGCCGAAGGGTACGTCGGCCGCCCCGACATCACCGCCGAACGGTTCGTGGCCGATCCGTTCGGTACCGGAGAGCGGCTCTACCGCACCGGCGATCTGGTGGCGTGGAATCCGCGTGGTGAACTGAAGTATCTGGGCCGCACCGACTTTCAGGTCAAGGTGCGCGGCCTGCGCATCGAATTGGGCGAGATCGAAGCGGCGCTCACCGCCGTGCCCGAGATCGCACAGGCCGTGGTGATCGTTCGCCACGATCCGCAGACCGGTGACCGGCTGGTCGCGTATCTGCTGCCCGCCGACGGCGCAGGCATCGATATCGACGCGGTGAAAGCCACACTGGCGCAGCGACTACCGGCCTACATGCTCCCCGCGGCCTACGTCGTACTCGACGCGTTCCCGCTCAACGGCTCGGGCAAGCTGGACCGCGGCGCCCTGCCCGATCCGGTCTGGCAGGCGCGCGAATATCACGCGCCGGCGACGGCGGCCGAAGCCGTGGTCGCCGAGGTCTTCGCGGAGGTGCTGGGCGCCGAGCGCGTAGGGCGCGACGACGATTTCTTCGACCTCGGCGGCAATTCGCTGCTCGCCACCCAGGTGCTGGCCCGCATCGGCGCCGCTCTGGACACGCAGCTGCCGGTTCGCCTGCTGTTCGAGGCCACCACGGTGACCGAGCTGGCGGCGCGGGCCGAGCTGCTGGCCGGCACCGGTGCGCGCGCGCCGCTGACCGCGCGCACGCTGCCGGAGCAGGTGCCGCTCTCGGCGGCACAGCGGCGGATCTGGTTCCTCAACCGCTTCCGCGCCGACGAGCGGGCGGCCGCCGCGGTCGACGTCATCCCGCTGGCGCTGCGATTGCGCGGAGCACTGGATATCGACGCCCTGCGCGCGGCCCTGGCCGATGTGGTGGAGCGGCACGAGACGTTGCGCACCCGCTACCCCGATACCGCGGACGGGCCGGTGCAGGTCGTCGAGCCCGCCGCGGCGCACATCCCGGCGTTGCGCGTGGCCGCGGTGAGCGAGCAGACGCTGGCCGAGCGCATCGCCGGGATCTGCGCCACCGAATTCGACCTCACCGTCGAAACCGGCTTGCGCGCCGAGCTTTTCGCGCTGTCCGCTGATCATCACGTACTGCTGCTGGTCCTGCATCACATCTGCGCGGACGGCCTTTCCCTGGGCCCCTTGGCCGCGGATGTGACGGCCGCGTACGCCGCGCGCCGCGACGGACGCGCGCCCGGCTGGCAGGACCTGCCGGTGCGCTACCGCGACTACACGCTGTGGCAGGCGGAAGTCCTCGGCGATCCGGCCGATCCGGAATCCGAACTGTCCCGCCAGCGCGAATTCTGGCGCACCCGCCTGGCCGGGCTGCCGGAACAGCTGGAACTGCCCACCGATCGGCCGCGTCCCGCGACACCGTCGTACCGCGGTGGCAGCCACCGCTTCCAGATCGACTCCGATCTGCACAGCGAACTGGGCGAACTGGCCCGCAAACACGAGACCACCCTGTTCAGCACGGTGCATGCCGCGCTGGCGGTGCTGCTGTCGCGCATGTCGGGCACCTCCGATATCGCGATCGGCACCCCGGTGGCCGGGCGCGGCGAGGCCGCGCTGGACCCGATGGTCGGCATGTTCGTCAACACCATCGTGTTGCGCAGCGAGATCGACAGTCGTGAGCACTTCCACACCGTGCTCGATACCGTTCGCGCGCAGGATATTTCGGCCCTGTCGCAGGTGGACGTGCCGTTCGAGCAGGTGGTGGAGATGCTGGCGCCGGCCCGCACGGCGAGCCGTCATCCGCTGTTCCAGGTGGCGCTGACCTTCCAGAACTTCACCCTGCCCGAGGTCGAGTTGGCGGGGCTGCACGTCACGCCCGAGGCGGTCGACGCGGCCGCCGTCGCGTTCGACCTCCAGTTCACGCTGGTCGAGTCCATCGACGACGACGGTCGTGCGGGCGGGATGTCGGTCGAGATCACCTATGCCGCCGATCTTTTCGATGCGTCGACGATCGCGGAGCTGGCCCGGCGCTTCGAGCAGGTGCTGGCCGCGGTCAGCCACGACCACACCGTCGTGGTCGGCGACATCCAGTTGCTCAGCGCCGAGGAACAGCATCGCGCGCTGTACGAATGGTCCGTCAGCGGCGACGATCGTTCCGAAACGACCACCATCGCAGCGCGTTTCGCGGCGGCCGCGCGGGCGGACCGAACGGCCGTCGCGGTGCGGGCCGGCGACGCGGCCCTCACCTACGGCGAACTCGAGGACCGTGCCCACGGCCTCGCCCGGCGCCTGATCGCGGCCGGCGCCGGTCCGGAAACACTGGTCGCCGTGGCGCTGCCACGCTCGGCCGACCTGATCGTCGCACTGCTCGCGGTCGTCGAATCCGGCGCCGGTTATCTGCCGATCGATCCGGACTACCCCGGCGACCGGATCGAATACATCCTCGCCGACGCCCGGCCGGTGTGCGCGATCACCGGTACGGACGGCCCGGCCCGCGGCTGGTTCGACGGCCCGGTAATCGACCTGGACACCGTGTCCTGGCAGGAGCTGGACACCGCGCCGATCACCGATGCCGACCGCCGCTCGCCGCTGCGCCCGGACAACACCGCCTACGTCATCTACACCTCCGGTTCCACCGGCCGACCCAAGGGTGTGCAGATTCCGCACGCCAATGTGATTCGGCTGCTGGACAATTCCCGCGAGCGATTCGGTTTCGACCACTCCGATGTGTGGACGCTGTTCCACTCCTACGCCTTCGACTTTTCGGTGTGGGAACTGTGGGGTGCGCTGCTGCACGGCGGCCGGATCGTGGTCGTCGACTACTTCACCTCCCGGTCGCCGCAGCAATTCCGGGAGCTGCTGATCGATGAGGGCGTGACGGTCCTCAACCAGACGCCCTCGGCGTTCTACCAGCTGATGAGCGCGGACCTGGCCGACGCTCCGGCCGACTACCGGCTGCGCTGTGTGATCTTCGGCGGCGAAGCGCTGGAGCCGGCGCGGCTGCGGGACTGGTTGGCGCGGTATCCGCACACACCGCGGCTGATCAATATGTACGGCATCACCGAGACGACGGTGCACGTGTCGTTCCGGCCGATCGACGCGCGCACCGGTGCGGCCGGGGTGATCGGAGGCGCCCTGCCGGGTCTGACCGTGCGGTTGCTCGATTCGCGGCTGCGGCCGGTGCCGGTGGGTGTGCCGGGCGAAATCTACGTCTCCGGCGGACAACTCGCCCGCGGATATCTGGGGCGGCCCGCCTTGACCGCGGGGCGCTTCGTGGCCGACCCCTACGGGACGGCGGGTTCACTCGCCTACCGCTCCGGTGACCTCGCGCGGTGGACCGCGACCGGTGACCTCGAATATCTGGGACGCGCCGACCACCAGGTCAACCTGCGCGGCTTCCGGGTGGAACTCGGCGAGATCGAGGCCGCGCTGATGGCGGTGGACGCGGTGGCACAGGCCGCGGTCGTGGTCCGCGCGGACGACGGAGCCGAGGCCCGGATCGTCGGATATGCGGTGGGCGCCGACCTCGACGTGGCGTCGGTGCGCCGCGCGGTCGCCGAGCGGCTGCCCGAGCACATGGTTCCGGCCGCCGTGGTCGCGGTCGACCGAATTCCGTTGACCGTCAACGGAAAGCTCGACGTGCGCGCCCTTCCGGCGCCGGTGTTCGAGACGGTCGGTTACCGCCGGCCGGCGACCGCCGCCGAGCAGATCGTGGCCGATGTGTTCACCGAGGTGCTCGGCGAACTCGGCACCGACCGGGCGGTGGGCGCCGACGACGACTTCTTCGCCCTCGGCGGCAGCTCGCTCTCGGCGGCCAAGGCCGTCGCCCGCATCGGCGCGGCCCTGGGTGTGAGCGTCCCGGTGCGCACGCTGTTCGAGAATCCGCGGGTCGCCGATCTCGCGGTGGCGGCACTGACGGGCGGTGACCGGCCGGCCCTGGTCGCCGGTGCGCGCCCGGCCCGGCTGCCGCTCTCGCCGGCGCAGCAGCGGATGTGGTTCCTCAACCGGTTCGACCGCGCCTCGGCCGCCTACAACATTCCGCTCGCGCTGCGCCTGTCCGGCGACCTGGACGAGCAGGCCCTCGCCGCGGCACTGCGTGATGTCGTGGCGCGGCACGAATCGCTGCGTACCGTCTACCCCGAGATCGGCGGCGAACCGGCGCAGGTGATCTTGCCGGTCGAGCGGGTCCACATCGACACGACGGCCGTGCCGGTCGCCGAAGACGCACTGCCGCAACGAATCCGGGAGTTGTTCGGCACCGGATTCGACGTCACCACCGACGTGCCCGTGCGGGTGCGGGTGTTCGAACTCGCCCCCGACGAGCATGTGCTCGCGGCGGTGCTGCATCACATCTGCGCCGACGGATCCTCGATCGTGCCGTTCGTCGCCGATCTGATGCGCGCCTACGAGGCACGGGTCCGGTCCGACGGGCCCGGCTGGTCGCCGCTGCCGATCCAGTACGCCGACTACGCGCTGTGGCAGAAGCGTCTGCTGGGCGCCGAGGACGACGCGGAATCGGTGGCCGCCCGGCAGATCGCGTTCTGGCGCGAGACGCTGGCCGGGCTGCCGGATCAGCTCGACCTGCCGACCGACCGGCCTCGCCCGGCCCGGCAGAGCCTGCACGGCCGCCGCGTCGAATTCGCCGTCGACGCCGCGGTGCACCGGCGGCTGGCCGGCGTGGGCCGCGGCGCCGGCGCCACGGTGTTCATGGTCGTGCACGCGGCGTTCGCGGCGGTGCTGGCCCGGCTCTGCGATACCGGCGACATCGCGGTGGGCACGCCCGTCGCGGGGCGTAACGACGCCGCGCTGGACGAGGTCATCGGCATGTTCGTCAACACCGTGGTGTTGCGGACCGCGGTCGATGTGGACGCGCGCTTCGACACGCTGCTCGACGGCGTGCGCGCCACCGATATCGCCGCGCTCTCGCATACCGATGTGCCGTTCGAACGCCTCGTCGAGGTGTTGAATCCGCGCCGCTCGACCGCTCGGCATCCGCTGGTGCAGGTGGGTCTGTCGTTCCAGAACCACGATCGCGCCACCCTGCGACTACCCGGCCTGACCGTCACCGAGGTCGAATCCGACAGCACGACAGCGCAATTCGATCTGCATCTGTTCGCCGTCGACCACCACACCGAGTCCGGAGTCCCGGCCGGCATCGAGCTGGCTCTCGGCTATGCGACCGATCTGTTCACCGCCGAGACCGCCGAGCGGATCGCCGCGCAGGTGAACCGCGTCCTACATGCGGTGGCCGCCGCGCCCGCGACCCGGATTCGCGATCTCGACCTGCTCGGTGAGCAGCAGTACCGGTTCGTGATCGAGGACGGCAATCGGACCGCGCGGGAGGTTCCCGAGGCGACGCTGGTGGATCTGTTCGATGCCCGGGTCGCCGCGAATCCCGCGGCGGTGGCGCTGATCGACGCGGCCGGCGCCGAATTGAGCTATCGCGACTTCGACGTCCGGGTCAACCGCCTGGCCCGTCACCTCATCGGCCTCGGCGTGCGCCCGGAGACGACTGTGGTGCTGGCGCTGCGCCGTTCGGTCGATCTGGTGATCGCCATGTTCGCGGTGGCCAAGGCCGGCGGCGCCTATGTGCCGATCGATCCCGACCATCCGGCCGATCGGATCGCGCAGATCGTCGAGACCGCGCGGCCGGTGTGCGTCCTGGGCGGCGGTGCGGTGCCGGGCGTGGGTGACGACATCGCGACGGTGGATCCCGGTACGGATCTGTCCGCGTATCCGGGCACGCCGATCACCGCCGCCGATCGGCTCGCGCCGCTGCGGCCGTCGAATACCGCCTACGTCGTGTTCACCTCCGGCTCCACCGGACGCCCCAAGGGCGTGGCGATCTCGCACGGCGCGATCGTCAACCAATTGCTGTGGCTGCGTAGCGAATTCGGCATCGACAGTGCCGACCGCGCGCTGCTCAAGACGCCCGCGACCTTCGACCTGTCGGTATGGGAGTTCTGGTCGCTGCTGGTCAGCGGCGGAGCCCTGGTGATCAGCGAGCCGGGCAGCGAACGCGATCCCGACCACCTGCGCGAGCTCATGCGGCGGCACCGGGTGAGCATCCTGTTCACGGTGCCCTCGCTGCTGGGCATGCTGCTGGCCGACGAGATCGGCTTGCCGCAGACGGTGCGGGCCGTCCTCGCGATCGGTGAGGCGCTGCCGCAGTCGACGGCGCGCCAGTTCGGAACCCGCTGCGACGCAACGCTGTTCAACCTCTACGGTCCCACCGAAACCGCCGTCTCGATCACCTCGCACCGGGTCGGCGCCGATCCGGAGCCGGTGGTGCCGATCGGCGCGCCGGTGTGGAACAGCCGGACCTATGTGCTCGATCGGCGGCTGCGGCCGGTGCCGCCGGGCGTGCCCGGCGAGCTGTATCTGGCCGGCGACCAGCTGGCCCGCGGTTATGCGGAACAACCGGCGCTCACGGCGGGCCGTTTCGTCGCCGATCCCTTCCACGGCGGCCGCATGTACCGCACGGGCGATATCGTGCGCCGCCGCGCCGACGGGCTGCTCGAGTATCTGGAGCGGGCCGACTTCCAGGTCAAGATCGGTGGTTTCCGGATCGAACTCGGCGACGTGGAGGCGGCCCTGCTGCGCCGGCCCGGCGTCGAGGCCGCGGTCGCGGTGGCCCGCACCGACGGCAACGCGGGACCGCGCCTGATCGCCTACGCGGCGGTGCCCGGCGCCGATGTCGACGCGGGCACGCTGCGCGCGGCGCTCGGCAGCGAACTGCCGAAATACATGGTGCCCGCGGCCGTGGTGGTGCTGGACGCGCTGCCGCTCAACGCCAACGGCAAGGTCGACCGCGACCGGCTGCCCGCCCCGGTGCTGTCCGAGGCCGAGTTCCGGGCGCCCGATACCGAGACCGAACGCCTGGTGGCGGCGGAATTCGCCGATATCGTCGGGCGGTCCGCCGACGGCGAGTCGCCCATCGGCGCCGACACCGACTTCTTCGAACTCGGCGGCAACTCGCTCGCGGCCGCCCGCCTGGCCGCGCGGCTGGGTGCGGCCTCGGGCGTGCGGGTGCCGGTCGCCGCGGTCTTCACCGCGCCGACCGTCGCGGCGCTGGCCGCCTGGATCGATGCGGCCGAGCGGGATGTCCGTCCACCGCTGCGGCCGCGGACCACCGGCGTGCCGGTACCGCTGTCGCTCGCCCAGCAGCGGATGTGGGTGCTGAACCGGCTCGCCCCGGATTCGGCCGCCTATCACGTGCCGGTCGCGTTGCGCCTGACCGGGACGCTGGAACTCGACGCCCTCCGGGCCGCGCTCGCGGATCTGGTGCAGCGCCACGACATCCTGCGCACCCGGTATCCGGAAGCCCGCACCACCTCCGGCGAACCGGAACCGGTGCAGGAGGTGCTGCCCGCCACGCCGGTCGGCCTCGAGCCGATGCCGGTGCGGCGCGACGAGATCGACGAGCGCATCGCCGAGATCGTCGCCGTCGGCTTCGACGTCACGGCCGCCCCACCGGTGCGGGTGCGTCTGCTGCGGGTGGCCGACGACGAGCACATCCTCGTCGTGGTGGTCCACCACATCAGTGCCGACGGCTATTCGATGGCCCCGCTGACCCGCGATCTGATCGCGGCCTACACCAGCCGGTTGGCCGGAACCGCGCCCCAGTGGAGTCCGCTGCCGATCCAGTACGCCGACTACAGCGAATGGATGCGGACCGTACTCGGCGCCGAGACCGACCCGGACAGCGTGCTGTCCGAACAGCTCGGCTACTGGCGCGACCGCCTGGCCGGCGCGCCCGAGCAGCTGGCGCTGCCCACCGACCGGCCGCGTCCCGCCCGCCGCGAGATGCGCGGTGCGACGGTCGACTTCGCCTTCGATCAGCCGCTGGTCGCGCAGCTGGCCGGTGTCGCGCGAGCACACGGGACGACCCTGTTCTCCACGATGCACGCCGCCTTCGCGGTGCTGCTGGCGAAGCTGTCCGGACAGTCCGACATCGTCGTCGGCGCGCCGGTGGCCGGGCGCGGGGAACGTGAACTCGACGATCTGGTCGGCATGTTCGTCAACACGGTGGCGTTGCGCACCGAGATCGACGCCCGAACGAGTTTCGCCGAGCTGCTGCGGAGTGTGCGGGAAGCCGACCTGGCGGCGCTCGGCCGCACCGAGTTGCCGTTCGAACGGGTGGTGGAGGCGCTGGGCCGCACCCGCACCAGCGCTTACACGCCGATCTTCCAGGTGCTGTTCACCTTCCAGAACCTGCCGGCCACGGCGGTCACACTGCCCGGTCTGCGGGTCGAGACGCTCGAACCGGCGCTGCCGGAGGCGAAATTCGATCTGCAGCTCACCGCGCTGGAGGAATTCGGCGCCGACGGTGAACTGCAGCGGCTGCGGATGCAATTCTGCTATCCCACCGACATCTTCGACGAGCGCACGGTGCGATTGTTCGCCGAACGACTACAGCTGATCGTGCGGGCGGTGGCGGCGGATCCGTCGATCACCGTGCGCGCGATCGACATTCGCACCGCCGAGGAGCGCAACCGCCGCACCGGCCGCGCGGCAACCACCCGGCTGCCCGATGATCTGGTCGATCTCATCGCCGCCGCGGCCGGAACGGCGCCCGATTCGCTGGCCGTCGAATTCGGCGGGCGCGGAATCGGATTCGCGGAACTGCACCACAAACTGGTCACCGTCGGCCGGGCCATGGGCGCGAACGCAACTCCCGACGCGCTGGTCAACGTCGCGCTGGCCGGCCTGCTGCCCGGCGTTCTCGCCGCCGGCGCCGGCGGACTCACCACCATGCTCGAGGCCCTGCATCTGCGCGCACAGGGCGTGATCACCACGGAAGGAACCCACTGATGACGCATGCAGAGTCGGTTACACCCGTCCGGTCCACCGAGCACCCCGCGCTGCGCGGCGCCTACGGCATCGCGGATCTGCCGTACCTGATCGAGGTCGTCGCCGACCTGGAACCGCAGCGCGTCGCGGTGCGGCACGCGGACGTCGCGATCACCTATGCCGAGCTGGGCGCGGAGCTGACCACGCTGGCCGCGGCGATGGGTGATGCGCTGACCCCCGATGCGCTCGTGCAGGTGGTGATCTCGGGCCGGCTGCCGGCACTGCTGGAATCGGGGGAGGGCGCACTGGCCGCCGCCGTCTCCGATCTGCTCGACGACGCGCTCACCGCGGCCGCGGATGTGCTCGATCCCGGCCTGGCTCCCGCCGACACGCTCGCCACGCTGTTCGCCGAGCAGGTGCGTCGCACGCCCGGTCTGGTCGCGGTGGAATTCGACGGCAGCACCCTCACCTACGCCGAACTCGACGCCCGGGCGAACGCGCTGGCCTGGCAGCTGGTCCGGCTGGGAGTGGGCCCGGATGCGCGGGTGGGCGTGTCCATGCACCGGTCGCTGGAACTGGTGATCGGTATGTACGCCATCCACAAGGCCGGTGGCGCCTACGTGCCGATCGACCCGGAACATCCCGCCGATCGAATCGCGTACGTGCTGGAGATCGCCGCGCCCGTCGTGGTCCTCACCCATGCCGGCAGTCCCTCGTTCGACGGTGTGCCCGTGCTGCGGGTGGACGAATTCGACTGGGAGACAGAGGCTTCGATCTCGGTGCTGGAGTCCGGTGAGGTGGTGCCGGCACGCCCGGACAACACCGCCTACGTCATCTTCACCTCGGGTTCGACCGGCCGGCCCAAGGGGGTCGCGGTCTCGCACCGCGCCATCGTGGCGAATCTGCGCTGGCGGCAGCGGTGCTACCGCATGCACGCCGCGGATGTGGTGCTGCAGAAGACCCCGTTCACCTTCGACGTGTCGGTGTGGGAGTTCTTCTGGCCCCTGCAGGTCGGTGCCCGGCTGGTGATCGCCGCGCCGGACGGCCATCGCGATCCGGCGTATCTGATCCGGACCATCGCCGGCAAGCACATCACCATCGCGCATTTCGTGCCGTCCATGCTGGCGGTGTTCGCCGCCGCGGTCGCGGATGCCGAGGCGATGAGCGATATCGACTCCCTGCGTGCGGTTTTCGCCTCCGGTGAGGCGCTGCCCGCCGCGACCGGCGCCGCCTTCCGTGACGTGAGCGGGGCGAGCCTGCACAATCTGTACGGGCCTACCGAGGCCGCGGTCGACGTGACCGCCCACGAGGTGACCGCGGCCGATACGGTCTCGGTCCCGATCGGCGCCGCGGCCGACGACACCGATCTGCACGTCCTCGACGACAATCTGCAACCCGTCCCCGACGGTGTGGTGGGCGAGCTGTACTTGTCCGGTGTGCAGCTGGCCCGCGGCTACCTCGGCCGCGCGGGGCTGACCGCCGAGAGGTTCGTCGCCAACCCGCACGGCGCGCCCGGTGACCGCATGTACCGCACCGGCGACCTGGTGCGCTGGAACAGCGGTATCGACGGCGGCCCGCGCGAATTGGAATACTTGGGCCGCAGCGACTTCCAGGTGAAGCTGCGCGGTCTGCGGATCGAACTGGGTGAGGTCGAGGCGGCGCTGCTGGCGCACGAATCGGTGGCACAGGCCGCGGTGGTGCTGTACCGGCACAGCACGGGCGACCACCTGATCGGCTACGCCGTGGCGGCCGGCGGATGCGAACTCGATTCCGGCGTGATTCTCGGCGACGCCGCGCGGCGACTGCCGGAATACATGGTGCCGTCCTTGCTCGTCGCCATGGACCGCATGCCGGTCAACGCCAACGGCAAACTGGATCGCAAGGCGCTGCCGGAACCCGAATTCGGCGACACCGCAGGCGAATTCCGCGAACCGGCGACCCCGGGCGAGCGGGCGGTGGCGGAGATCTTCGCCGAACTGCTCGGCATCGACGCAGTGGGCGCCGACGACGACTTCTTCGCCCGCGGCGGCAATTCGCTGCTGGCCACCCGCGCGATCGCGCGCATCTCGGCCGCTCTCGACATCGCGGTCGACGTGCGGGACTTCTTCGACCGTCCCACCCCGGCCGGGCTCGCCGCCCTGGCCACCACCGCGCGCATGCGGCCGCCGCTGGTCGCCGGCCCGCGCCCGGATACCGTCCCGCTCTCGGCGGCGCAGCGCCGGATGTGGTTCCTCAACCGCCTGGCCAACAGTGACGCCACCGGCAACGCCGCGGCCGCGGTGGACAACATTCCGGTCGCGCTGCGCCTGCGGGGCCGGCTCGACACCGCGGCATTGCGTGCGGCCGTCGCCGACGTGACCGCGCGTCACGAGGTGCTGCGCACGGTGTATCCCCAGACCGCCGCGGGGGCCGTGCAGGTCGTGCGGCCCGTCGCCGAGCCGCAGCTGGCGCCGGTCGAGGTCGCCGAGGCCGATCTGGTCGCGGCGGTGCGAGAGGTGGCCGCCACCGGCTTCGACGTCGCCGCCGAGATTCCGGTGCGGGTGCGGTTGCTGCGTACGGGCGCCGACGATCACACCCTGGCGCTGGTGGTCCACCACATCGCCGCCGACGGCGTGTCGATGGGACCGCTGCTGCGCGACCTGATCCAGGCCTACACCGCGCGCAGCCGCGGCACCGCCCCGCAATGGTCGCCGCTGCCGCTGCAGTACGCCGACTACACGCTGTGGCAGCAGCGAGTACTCGGCGACGACACCGATCCGGACTCCGAGGCGGCCCGCCAGCTCACGTTCTGGCAGCACGAATTGGCCGAGCTCCCGGCGCAATTGGATCTGCCCGCCGATCGGCCGCGCCCGGCCGCGGCCTCGTATCGGGGCGCGACCGTCGAATTCGCCATCGACGCCGGTCTGCGCGCCGCCATCGACGAACTGGCCGAACAACTGCGGGCCACGCCGTTCATGGTGCTGCACGCGGCCCTGTCGCTGCTGCTCGCCCGGTTGTCCGGGACGAGCGATATCGCGATCGGCACCCCCGTCGCGGGCCGGGGCGAGCGCGCACTCGACGATCTGGTCGGCATGTTCGTCAACACGCTCGTCCTTCGGACCCGGGTGGCGGGCGACGCCGATTTCGCCGAACTGGTCCGCCGCACCCGCGCCGTCGATCTCGATGCCTTCGCTCATGCCGAGATTCCGTTCGAACGCCTGGTGGAGGTGTTGAATCCGGCGCGGTCGCAGGCGCGGCATCCGCTGTTTCAGGTCGGCCTGTTCATGCAGAACATCGGGGTCGGCACGCCGGAACTGCCGGGCCTCGAGACCGAGCTCGTGGATTTCGATCCCGGCTTCGCGAAATTCGACCTCCAGCTCACCGTTTCCACACCGCCCGAGGGCGGATACCGCGCCGAATTCACCTATGCCACCGATCTTTTCGATGCGCCGACGGTCGAGGAATTCGCCGCCAAATTCCTGCGCCTGCTCGGCGGCGCCACGGCCGACCCGCACCTGCCGGTCGGCGATCTGGAACTGCTCGACGCCGGCGAACTCGACTATGTGACCTCCAGCTGGAATGCCAGCGGCCACAAGGTGGCCGACCACTTCCTGCACGAGGGGTTCGACCGGCAGTCGCGCCGCACGCCGAACAATCGCGCGCTCGTCTTCGAGGACGCCGAACTGACCTACGGCGAGATGTCGGACCGGGTGAACCGCCTCGCCCGCAAGCTGATCGAATCCGGCGTCGGTCCGGAGACGCTGGTCGTGCTGGCCATGCCGAGGTCGATCGAACTGGTGCTCGGCATGTACGCGGTGCTGCACGCGGGCGGCGCCTACGTTCCGGTGGACCCGTCCCATCCGATCGAACGCATCGGCCACATCCTCGCCACCGCGCGGCCGCATACGGTGCTGACCACGCGGGCCGCCGGCTTCGAACTGCCGCCGACGGCCTCCGATACGGCGGTGGTTCACCTCGACGAACTGGACCTCTCCGAGTACTCCGCCGCCAAGATCGGCGATCGGGAGCGCCGCGGCACGCTGCATCCGGACCACCCGGCCTATGTGCTGTTCACCTCCGGCTCGACCGGGCGGCCCAAGGGAGTCGCGGTCAGCCATCGCGCCATCGCCAACCAGCTCGAATGGATGCACGCCGAGTACGGGGTGCGGGCCGGCGACATCTACCTGCAGAAGACCGCGACCACCTTCGACGTGTCGCTGTGGGGCTATTTCCTTCCGCTGCGGGCCGGCGCCGCCCTGATCCTGGCCACCCCCGACGGCCACCGCGACGCCCGCTATCTCGCCGAAACCATTGCCGCGCAGCGGGTTACGCTGACCGACTTCGTGCCGTCGATGCTCACCGTCTTCCTCAACCATGCCGAGGCGCGGGAGCTGGCCACCCTGCGGGCCGCCTTCGTCGTCGGTGAGGCGCTGCCCGCCGAAACCGCGGCGCTGTTCGCCGAGAAGTGCGACGGCGCCCTGCACAATCTGTACGGCCCGACCGAGGCGGCGGTGTCGATCACCTGCCACGAGGTCACCCCGGACGACGTGCGCAGCGTGCCGATCGGCGAGCCGGAATGGAATTCGCAGGTCTTCGTGCTGGACGCCCGGCTGCATCCGGTGCCGATCGGTGTGCCGGGCGAGTTGTACCTGGCCGGCACCCAGCTCGCGCGCGGCTACTGCGGACGCGCCGATCTGACCGCGGACCGGTTCGTCGCCAATCCCTTCGCTGTGTCCAAAAGGGGCGCTCCCGGGGGCCCTGCGGGGTCACGCTCCGCTACCGCCTCCGGGCCCGCCGGTCGTGCCCCGGGCGGCGAACGGATGTATCGCACCGGTGATCTGGTGCGCTGGACCCCCGAGGGCGAGCTCGACTATTTGGGCCGCATCGACTTCCAGGTGAAGTTCCGCGGCCAGCGCATCGAACTGCCGGAGATCGAAACCGCCCTGCTGGCCGCACCGGGTGTCGGCCAGGCCGCGGTGCGCCTGATCACCGGCGAGAGCGGCGACTACCTCGCCGGATACGTGATCCGCACGCCGGGTGCCGAACTCGATGTGCAGGCCGTGCGGGACGGTCTCGGCGCGGTGCTGCCCGCCTACATGATTCCCACCGCCGTCGTCGAACTGACCGAATTCCCGCTCAACAGCAGCGGCAAATTGGACCGCGCGGCGTTACCGCTACCGGTGCTGGCGGCCGCCGAATTCCACGCCCCGCGCACCCCCCTCGAGGAGCGGGTGGCCGCGGTGTTCGCCGACGTGCTCGGGCTGGAGCGGGTCGGCCGCGACGACGACTTCTTCGCCCTCGGCGGTAGTTCGCTCGACGCCACCCAGGTCAGTGCCCGCGTCGGCCGGATCGTGGATGCCCGGGTACCGGTGCGCACCCTGTTCGAGGCCTCGACCGTCGCCGCGTTCGCGGCCGCCGTCGGCGGTGACGTGGCCGAGCGGGCCCGGCCCGCGCTGGTGAAACAGCAACGGCCGCAGCGCATTCCGCTTTCGCCGGCGCAGCAGCGGATGTGGTTCCTCAACCGGTTCGATCCCGAGTCCGGTGTCCACAACATTCCGGTCGCGGTCCGGCTGACCGGCGCCCTGGATGTCGCGGCGCTGGCCGCCGCCGTCGCGGATGTGCTGGAACGCCACGAGACCCTGCGCACGCGCTATCCCGAACACGAGGACGGCCCCGCCCAGGAGGTGCTGCCCGCCGCCGATGTGCGCGTGGACCTGACACCGGTCGATGTGCCGGCGGCGGAGATCGCGGGCCGCATCGCCGCGCTCACCGCGCGGGGATTCGACGTCACCGCCGAACCGCCACTGCGCATCGCGTTGCTGCGCAGCCGCGCCGACGACGGCAGCGACATCAGCGCCGCCGGCCCGGACGGCGCGGAGCCCGAGCACATCCTCGTCTTCGTGGCCCACCACATCGCGGCCGACGGCTGGTCGATCGCCCCGCTGACCCGCGACCTCATGACCACCTACGGCCACCGCGTGGCCGGGACCGCACCGCAGTGGGAACCGCTGCCCGTGCAGTACGCGGATTTCAGCATCTGGCAGCACGCGGTGCTGGGTTCGGAATCGGATCCCGACAGTGTCCTGGCCGCCCAGGCGGCCTACTGGCGGGCGACGCTCGCCGGGCTGGCCGACGAGCTGAATCTGCCCACCGACCGGCCGCGCCCGATGCGCCCCTCCTACGCCGGTGGCCGGGTGCGATTCGATATCGGCGGCGACATCCGCGACGGCCTGCGCGAACTCGCCCAGCGGCGGCAGGCCACCACCTTCATGGCCGTGCACACCGCGCTGGCGATCTTCCTGGCCCGCATGGCCGGTACCGACGACGTGGCGATCGGGTCGCCGATCGCCGGGCGCGGCGAGCGCGAACTCGACGATCTGATCGGCATGTTCGTCAACACCGTCGTGTTGCGGACCCCGGTGCCCGGCGGCGCGAGCTTCACCGAACTGCTCGACCGCACCCGCGAGGCCGACCTGCGTGCCTTCGCACACGCCGACCTGCCGTTCGAGCGACTGGTGGAACTGCTCGATCCGGAACGGTCCACCGCGCGGCATCCGTTGTTCCAGGTGGCGCTGGCCTTCGAGAATCTGCCCACCGGTGAGCTGGAGCTGCCGGGGCTGCGGGTCGGCACGGTCGAGCCGGACGCCGGAACCGCGAAATTCGATCTGGCCCTGAACATCCGGGAGACGGCCGACGGGATGGCCGCGGAATTCGCCTATGCCCGCGACCTTTTCGACCACGCCACGATCGAGGGCTTCGCGAGCCGCTTCCTCGGTCTGCTGCGGCAGCTGGTCGCCGATCCGGAGGCCGCGGTCGGTGATACGTCGCTGCTCAGTGCCGACGAATACGTCCGGTTGACCCGGGTGCGGCCCGACGAGGTGATGGCGACCGCGCTGCTGCCGGAACTGCTCACCGCCGGGCTGAGTCTGGGGCGCGACCGGATCGCGGTGCGTTACGAGGGCCGTTCGATCACCTACGGCGACCTCGACGACTACTCCTCCCGGCTGGCCCGCCGGTTGATCGCAGCGGGCGTCGGCCCGGAACAGCTGGTGGCCGTGGCGCTTCCGCGGTCCTTCGAGATGGTCGCCGCGGCCGTGGCGGTGGTCAAGGCCGGCGGCGCACACGTGCCGGTCGACCCCACCTATCCCGCGGAGCGGGTGCGCTACATGGTCACCGACTCGGCGGCGCGGGTCGGCATCACGGTCGCCGCGTACGCCGACGCACTGCCCGAGGGCGTGCGCTGGCTGGTCCTCGACGCACCGGCGACGGAGGCCGAGCTCGCCGCCCTGCCCGCCGGGCCGATCGGCGACGCCGAACGGATCGCCACGCTGCGGATGTCCCATCCGGCGTATGTGATCTACACGTCGGGCTCGACGGGTATGCCCAAGGGCGTCACCGTGACGCACGCCGGCCTGGGCGGGCTGGCCCAGTACGCGATCGAGCGGTACGGGTTGCGGCCCGAACATCGCATGCTGCACATCTGCTCGCCGAGCTTCGACCCCTCGGTCCTGGAATGGATCTGCGCCTTCGCCACCGGCGCGACGCTGGTGATCGTGCCGGCGCGCGTCATCGGCGGCCCCGAGCTGGGCGCGTTGCTGCGCACGGAGGTGGTGACGCACGCGATCATCACGCCCGCCGTGCTGGGCACCCTGGATGCCGCGGAACAGCCGCAGCTGCAGGTACTTTCGGTCGGCGGCGATGTCACCACCGACGAACTGCTGGCGACCTGGGAGCCCGGCCGCCGCTATTTCAACGGCTACGGTCCGACCGAAACCACCATCATCTCCTCCTACGCGCGCCTGACCGCCGGTCGGCCGGTCACCATCGGAACTCCGGTGCACGGCATGTCGGCGCTCGTGCTGGACCGGCGGCTGCGGCCCGTGGCGCCCGGAGTGGCCGGTGAGTTGTACCTGGCGGGTGGTGGCCTGGCGCGGGGATACCGCAACCGATCGGGAGGCACCGCCGAGCGGTTCGTGCCCAACCCCTGGGGTGCGCCGGGCAGCCGGATGTATCGCACCGGCGACGTCGTGCGCTGGCGGGCGCCCGCGCCGACCGTGCGGCAGGCACAGCCGGAATGGGAGCTGGAGTACGTCGGGCGCTCGGATTTCCAGGTGAAGATCCGCGGCTTCCGGGTCGAACTCGGCGAGATCGACGCGGTGCTCGGCGCCCACCCCGACGTCGATTACGCGACCACCCTGGGCCGCGACCACGACACCCGCGGCACCATGCTGGTGTCCTACGTCCTGCCGAAGCCGGGACGCGCGATCGACCCCGCCGGCCTCACCGATTTCGCGGCCCGCCGGTTGCCCTCGCATATGGTGCCGGCCGCACTGGTCGTCCTGGACAAGATTCCGCTGACCCCGGTGGGCAAGGTGGACCGCAAGGCGCTGCCCGAACCGGTGCTGGCGCCGGCGCGGTTCCGGGCGCCGGTCGGCGCCGCCGAGGTGCTGGTCGCGAACACCTTCGCCGCCCTGCTCGGCGTCGAACAGGTGGGTGCGGACGACGACTTCTTCGCCCTGGGCGGCAACTCGCTCGTCGCCACGCAGCTCGCCGCACGCCTGAACAAGGCGACCGGGGACACGGTGCCGGTGCGCGCGGTCTTCGACGCGCCGACCGTACGGGCGCTGGCGGCACGGATCACACTGTCGGACAACGGTTCCCGTGACACCGGGCCGAGTGCCGTGGTCCCGCGCCCGGAGATCGTGCCGCTGTCGATCGCTCAGCAGCGCATGTGGATGCTCAACCGCCTGGACACCGGCGGCGGCAGCTACAACATCGCGTTCGCGCTGCGGCTGACCGGCAATCTGCACATCGCCGCCCTGCGCGCCGCGATCGCCGATGTGATCGAGCGGCACGAAACCCTGCGTACCCGCTACCCCGAGCGGGACGGGGCGGCGACCCAATGCGTTCTACCCGCCGCCGTCCCGGATCTCGCGGTCACCGATATCGATGCCACCGAGGTCGCCGCCATGGCGGAAACCCTGGCGCACAGTCGTTTCGACGTGGCGGACGAGGTGCCCGTGCGGATCCGGCTGTTGCGGGTGCGCCGCGCCCCCGACGCCGATCGCGCCGCGCAGACCCACGTGCTGCTGTTCGTCGTCCACCACATCGCGGCCGACGGCTGGTCCTTCGCCCCGCTGACCAGAGACCTCGCCGTCGCCTACCAGGCCCGCACCGCGGGCGCTGCGCCGCAGTGGTCGCCGCTGCCGATCCAGTACGCCGATTACGCGCTGTGGCAGCAGCGCACGTTCGGGTCGATCGCCGATCCGGACTCGGAATCGGCTCGGCAGCTGGAATTCTGGCGTACGCAACTGTCCGGGGCGCCGGAGCTGTCGGCGCTGCCGACCGACCGTCCGCGCCCCGCGATCGCCTCCCAGCGGGGCGGTGCCCGCACCGCGCGGCTGAGTCCCGCCCTGCACCAGCGCATTCACGATCTCGCGGCCGCGCATCGGGTGACACCGTTCATGGTGCTGCACGCCGCGCTGTCGGTGCTGCTGTCCCGATTCGGAGGCAGCGACGACATCGTGATCGGCGCCCCGGTCGCCGGGCGCGGTGATCAGGCGCTCGACGATCTGGTCGGCATGTTCGTCAACACCCTGGTGCTGCGGACGCCGGTGCACGGCGGGGACAGTCTCGCCGAACATCTCGACCACGTGCGGGCCGTCGACCTCGCGGCGTTCGACCATGCCGCGGTGCCGTTCGAACAGCTCGTCGACGTCCTGAATCCGGCTCGCTCCCGGGCACATTCGCCGCTGTACCAGGTGTCGTTGACGCTGCAGAACCAGACCCGCGCGCAGTTGCGGCTCGACGGGCTGGAGATCGCCGCGGTCGAACCCGCGGCGGCGCCGATCCAGGTCGACCAGCACTGGACCGCGAACGAGACCTACGCGCCGGACGGTACGGCCGCGGGTATCGACCTGCACGTGCACTATGCCGCCGACCTGTTCGATCCGGAGACCGTCGCGGCGCTGCTGGACGGGTTCGAGCGGATCGTGGCGGCGATGGCGGCCGACGGGACCACCCGGGTCGCCGACGTCGAGCTGATGTCGCCGGCCGAACGCGAGCGGCTGATCGGCGGGCACAATGCCACCGCCTACCCGGTCGGCCCCCGTACCCTGCCCGAACTTCTCGCCGCCCGGCCGCAGCGCCCGGCCGCGCAGGCGGTGACCTTCGAGGGCACCAGTCTGTCCTATCGCGAATTCGACCGGCGGGTGCACCGGCTCGCGCGCTATCTGATCGCCCGCGGCGTGGGACCGGATACCGCTGTGGCCGTGCGCATTCCGCGCTCGCTGGAGTTGGTCGTCGCCATCCACGCGATCGTCACCGCCGGGGCGGCCTACGTACCGCTGGACCCCGACCACCCCGCCGATCGGGTGCGCCACGTCCTCGACACCGCGCGACCCGCGTGTGTGCTGACCACCACCGACGCACCCGAATTACCGGCCGGTGTGGACGCGGTGCGGCTGGACCGGCTGGATTTGTCCGGCTGTGCCGACGACGCGGTGACCGATGCCGACCGGGTGTCGCCACTGCGGCCGGAGCATGTGGCGTATGTGATTTTCACGTCGGGGTCGACGGGTCGTCCCAAGGGTGTGGCGGTGAGTCACGGGGCGATCGTGAATCGTCTGGTGTGGATGCAGTCGGAGTATCGCCTCGGTGCGGATGATGCGGTGTTGCAGAAGACTCCGGCGACCTTCGATGTGTCGGTGTGGGAGTTCTTCTGGCCGTTGCAGGTGGGTGCGCGGCTGGTGGTGGCGCGCCCCGACGGGCACCGCGATCCGGCGTATCTCGCGCGGTCGATGGACGAGGAGGCCGTGACCACGGCGCACTTCGTCCCCTCGATGCTGGCCGTATTCGTCAGCTCGGTGGCGGCGGCCCCGGCGTCGTTGCGTCGCGTGTTCACCTCGGGTGAGGCGTTGCCCGCGGATACGGCCGCGCGCTGGCGTGAGCTCGGTGGTGCGCCGCTGCACAATTTGTACGGTCCGACCGAGGCCGCGGTCGATGTCACCTTCCACGAGGTGACCGAGGCGGACGCGGTGACCGTGCCGATCGGCCGTCCGGTGGCCAATACCCGTGTCTACGTGCTGGATTCGACGCTGCGTCCCGTCCCCGTCGGTGTCACCGGCGAGCTGTACCTTGCGGGCGATCAGCTTGCGCGCGGGTACGTCGGCCGGCCCGACCTGACCTCCGATCGCTTCGTCGCCGACCCGTTCGACGCCGGAGCACGGATGTACCGCACCGGCGATCTGGTCCGATGGAACCGCAACGGTGAACTGGAATACTTGGGCCGCAACGACTTCCAGGTGAAGTTGCGCGGACTGCGCATCGAACTCGGCGAGATCGAGGCCGCGCTGACCGGCCGGGTCGGCGTCGCCCAGGCGGCGGTGGTGGTGACGGGAGCGGGCGAGCGGGCCCGGCTGCACGCCTACGTGGTGCCGGCGGCGGGTGCCTCCGTCGATTCCGCTGCCGTCCTGGCCGCCGCGGGCCGCGCCCTGCCGGCGTACATGGTCCCGGCCGGGGTCACGGTGCTGGCGCAACTACCGGTGAACAGCTCCGGAAAGCTCGACCGCGCCGCACTGCCGGCCGTGGACCCGGGGGAGAAGTCCGTCTACCGCGCCCCGGCCGAAGGGGCCGAGGCCGTGGTCGCCGCCGTGATGGCCGAACTGCTGGGCCTCGACCCGGCCGGTGCCGATCGCTTCGGTGCCGACGACGACTTCTTCGCCGCGGGCGGTAACTCCCTGCTCGCCATGCGGGTGGTCGCCCGGGTCAACGAGGCGCTGGGCTGCGATCTCAACGTCGCCGAGATCTTCGGCGCACCCACCGCCGCTCTGCTCGCCCGCCTCGTCGACGACGCACCGGGCGCGACCGTCCCGCCGCTGATCGCCGGGCCGCGTCCCGACCGAATTCCGTTGTCGCTCGCCCAAACTCGCATCTGGCTGCTGAACCGCATCGAGCCGGATTCGGCGATGTACAACATCCCGTTCGCCCTGCGCCTGCGCGGCGATCTGGACGAATTCGCCCTCTCCGAGGCGGTCACCGATGTCCTGGCTCGGCACGAGTCGCTGCGCACGGTCTTCCCCGAGGATGCCGAAGGCCCGCGCCAGGACATTCGCGCCGTCGAGGACTGCGCCGCCACGGCCCTCACGCTACATACCGTGAATGCCGGCGACGTGGATGCCGAACTCGCCGCCGCGGCGGCGCGCGGCTTCGATCTGCGGCACGACATTCCGTTGCGGATCAGCGCTTTCCGGGTAGCGCCCGACGAACACATCCTGCTGGTGGTCGTGCACCACATCGCGGCCGACGGCGTGTCCACCGCGCCGCTGGCTCGCGATCTGGTGACCGCTTACGCCGCCCGCAGGGCCGCGGCGGTACCCGACTGGCAGCCGCTGCCGGTGCAGTACGCCGATTTCGCGCTGTGGCAGCACGCGGTCCTGGGTCGCGCCGACGACCCCGAATCCCGCCTGGCCCGCCACCTAGAATTCTGGCGCGCCGAGCTGGCCGACCTGCCCGCGGTCGTCGACCTGCCGGGCGACCGGCCGCGGCCGGCGGTGGCGTCGGGCGCGGGCGCGGCGATCGAATTCCGCATTCCGGCCGAGCTGACCGCCGCCGTCGAGACCCTGGCCCGGCGCGCGGGCGTGTCCACCTTCATGGTGCTGCACGCCGCCTACGCCACCCTGCTCGCCAAGCTGTCCGGTACCGGGGACCTGGCCGTCGGCACACCGATCGCGGGCCGATCGGCGCAGGCGCTGGACGACCTGGTCGGCATGTTCGTCAACACGCTGGTCCTGCGCACCCGGATCGGCGCGCACGAACGGTTCGGTGAGCTGCTCGCCCAGGTTCGCGACGCCGACGTGCGGGCCTTCGCCCACGCCGACCTGCCGTTCGACCGGCTGGTCGAGGAGGTGAATCCCGAACGCTCCCAGGCCTATGCGCCGATCGTGCAGGTGCTGCTGTCGTTCGAGCAGCGCTCCGGCACCGACCTGCGGCTACCCGGGCTGGAGGTGACCGATTACCCGCTCGCCAATCCCGTGGCGCAATTCGATCTCGCGCTGTCGCTGGCCGAGGTCGACGGCGCGCAGGGCCGCGAACTCCAGGCGGTGCTGCGGTATGCCACCGATCTGTTCGACGCGTCGACGGTGACCGCACTCGGTCGCCGGCTGCTGCGGGTGCTCACCGCGGTGACGGCGGACCCCGACGTCCGCATCCGCGACATCGACCTGCTGGAACTGTCCGAACGGTTGCAGGTCCTCGACATCTGGAATGCGACCGCTGCCGAAATCGACCGCACCGCAACACTTCCCGTGCTGTTCGATGTGCAGGCCGCGCGCACGCCCAAGGCGCCCGCGCTCACCTACGCGGAGACGACGCTGACCTACGCCGAATTCGGCGCCCGCGTGAACCGGCTCGCCCGCCACCTGATCGCGCAGGGCGTGGGCCCCGGATCGCTGGTGGCGCTGCATATGCGCCGATCGCTGGAACTCGTGGTCGGCATGTACGCGACCGTCGCCGCGGGGGCCGGCTATGTGCCGCTGGACCCCGACCATCCCGCCGAACGCATCCGGTACGTCCTCGACACCGCGCGTCCGGCCTGTGTACTCGCGACCACGGATGCGCCGGTACGCGCGGAGTCGGCGCCGCCGGTGCTCGACCTCGATCGGCTGGACGTGTCCGGCTACGCCGACGGTCCGCTGACCGATGTGGATCGGCTGGGCAAGCTGCGGCCGGAGCATGTGGCGTATGTGATTTTCACGTCGGGGTCGACGGGTCGTCCCAAGGGTGTGGCGGTGAGTCACGGGGCGATCGTGAATCGTCTGGTGTGGATGCAGTCGGAGTATCGCCTCGGTGCGGATGATGCGGTGTTGCAGAAGACTCCGGCGACCTTCGATGTGTCGGTGTGGGAGTTCTTCTGGCCGTTGCAGGTGGGTGCGCGGCTGGTGGTGGCGCGCCCCGACGGGCACCGCGATCCGGCGTATCTCGCGCGGTCGATGGACGAGGAGGCCGTGACCACGGCGCACTTCGTCCCCTCGATGCTGGCCGTATTCGTCAGCTCGGTGGCGGCGGCCCCGGCGTCGTTGCGTCGCGTGTTCACCTCGGGTGAGGCGTTGCCCGCGGATACGGCCGCGCGCTGGCGTGAGCTCGGTGGTGCGCCGCTGCACAATTTGTACGGTCCGACCGAGGCCGCGGTCGATGTCACCTTCCACGAGGTGACCGATGCCGACACCGTGACCGTGCCGATCGGCCGTCCGGTGGCCAATACCCGTGTCTACGTGCTGGATTCGGCTCTGCGTCCCGTCCCCGCCGGTGTGGCGGGCGAGTTGTACCTCGCCGGAGCACAATTGGCCGAGGGGTATGTCGCCCGGCCCGACCTGACCGCGGACCGCTTCGTGGCCGATCCGTTCCGCGCCGGTGAACGCATGTATCGCACCGGCGATATCGCACGCTGGCAGGCCACGGGCGAACTGGAATACGTGGGCCGCGCCGATTTCCAGGTGAAGGTGCGCGGCCTGCGCATCGAACTCGGTGAGATCGAGGCCGCCCTGCGCGAATCCGAGGGCGTCGCCCAAGCCGTGGCCGTGGTGCGCGACGACCGCGACACCGGCGATCGGATCGTCGCCTACGTGGTCGCCGCGTCCGGCCGTGACCTGGATGCCGAGCGGGTGCGCGCCGACTGTGCCCGGCGGCTGCCCGAATACATGGTCCCCGCGGTGCTCATGACCATGGACGCCCTGCCCCTCAACGCGTCGGGCAAACTGGACCGGAAAGCCCTGCCGGAGCCGGCTTTCCGGGCACGCGCCTACCGCGCTCCCGGCACGCGGGCCGAACTCGCCGTCGCCGCCGTCTACGCGGAGCTGCTGGGTCTGGACCGGGTCGGACTGGACGACGACTTCTTCGCCCTCGGCGGCAATTCGCTGACCGCCACCCGTGTGGCCGCCCGGCTGGGCGCCGAACTCGACGCCGAACTACCGGTACGCCTGATCTTCGATGCGCCGGCCGCCGGCGCCTTGGCCGCCCGCGCCGCGGAATTCGCGGGCCGCGGCGCCGCCGTGCCGCTGATCGCGCGCCCGCGCCCGGACCTGGTGCCGCTCTCGCCGGCGCAGCAGCGGATGTGGTTCCTCAACCGGTTCGACCCCGGGCAGAGCGTGCACAACATCCCCGTCGCGCTGCGCCTCACCGGTGCGCTGGATACGGCGGCGCTGGAATCCGCACTCGCCGATATCGTCGCGCGCCACGAGACGCTGCGCACGGTGTACCCGGATATCGGCGGCATCGGCTACCAGCAGATTCGGCCCGCCGACCACGTACCGGTGTTGTCGCGGCTGCACGGCGACGACATCGCCGCGGTCGTCGGCGCATTCGTCGCCGAACCCTTCGATGTGACCACCGAGGTTCCGCTGCGCGTGGCCCTGTTGCCGGTTCGATCGGAAAGCGCTGCGCCCGAACATATTCTGGTTCTCGTCGTTCACCACATCGCCGCGGACGGCTTCTCGATGGGACCGCTCGCGCGCGATATCGCCACGGCCTACGCGGCCCGCAGTGCCGGGACCGCGCCGCAGTGGCACGAGCTGGCGATCCAGTACGCCGACTACGCGCTGTGGCAGCGCGAAGTACTCGGCGCGGAATCCGATCCCGAGTCCTCGGCCGCGCGCCAACTGGAGTTCTGGCGCGACCGGTTGCGCGGACTTCCGGCCCGGCTGGACCTGCCCACCGACCGGCCACGCCCGGCGGTGGCCGATCACGCGGCGGCCACGATCACCGTCGACTTCGACGCGCGGCTGCGCGCCGGCCTGGACGACCTGGCCGGACGCTACGAGAGCACGCCCTTCATGGTGGTGCACGCCGCGCTCGCGGTACTGCTCGCCCGGATGTCGGGTACGGCCGACATCGCCATCGGCGCACCGGTCGCCGGACGTGGTGCGGCGGTGCTCGACGATCTGGTCGGCATGTTCGTCAACACCCTCGTGCTGCGCTCCGATATTCAGGCGGCGCAGCCGTTCTCGGCCGTGCTGCGGCAGGTGCGCGAGAGTGATCTCGCCGCCTTCGCCCACGCCGACATCCCCTTCGAGCGGCTGGTGGAGGTGCTCGACCCGCCTCGATCGCAAGCCCACCACCCGCTGTTCCAGGTGGCCTTGTTCTTCCAGAACCTGAATCCGGTGACGGTCGAACTGGGTGAGCTGACCGTCGGCGAGGTGCGCCTCGACACCGCGGTGAATCCGTTCGACCTGCAGGTCACCGTCACCGATCGCGAGATCGGGTTCACCTATGCGACAGCACTTTTCGACGCGGCGACGGTCGAGGGGCTGGCCGCGCGGTTCCTGCGGGTGCTCGAGTCGGTCATCGACGAGCCGCAGCGCGTCGTCGGCGATATCGACCTGTTCGCCGCCGGTGAGCGCGAGCGCGTCCTCACCGAGTGGAACGATTCGGCGCATATCGGTTTCGGCGCGGAACTGCTGCTCGACGAATTCGAAGCCCAGGCCGCGACCGCGCCGCAACTGCCCGCGGTGCGCTACATCCCGGACGACGGGTCGGCGCCGACCGTCCTCACCTACGGCGAGCTGGACAGCCGCAGCAACCGGCTCGCCCGCCACCTCATCGCCGCCGGGGCGGGCCCGGAATCGCTCGTCGCCCTGTCGATTCGGCGTTCGCCGGCGTTGGTGGTGGCGATGTACGCCGTGCTCAAGGCCGGCGGGGCCTACGTTCCCATCGATCCCGACCATCCGGCCCAGCGCATCGCCCACATCCTGGAGACGGCCCGGCCCGCGGTCCTGCTCACCACCGCCGGTGCCGAGGTGGACTTCGACGGCCCGACCGTCGCGGTCGACTCCGTCGCCCTCGACGCCTACCGCGACGACCCGATCGCGGTGAACGAACGCCACAGCCCGATGTACGCGAACCATCCGGCCTACGTGATCTTCACCTCCGGTTCGACCGGAAAGCCCAAGGGCGTCACCGTCACTCACGCGGCGATCGTCAATCAGATGACGTGGATGCAGGCCGAATACCGGCTCACCGCCGCCGATGTGTACCTGCAGAAGACCGCGACCACCTTCGACGTCTCGCTGTGGGGCTACTTCCTGCCGTTGCGGATCGGCGCCACCCTGGTGCTGGCCGCTCCGGACGGCCACCGCGATCCGGGCTACCTCGCCGAGACCATCGCCGAATACGGCGTCACCGTCACCGATTTCGTGCCCTCGATGCTCAGTGTCTTCGCCGCGCAGGTCGGCTCGGCGCAGGTGCGGTCGCTGCGACAGGTGTTCGTGATCGGTGAGGCGCTGCCCGCCGAGACGGTGCGGGCGTTCGGCGCGATCAGCTCGGCGCGGCTGCACAACCTGTACGGGCCCACCGAGGCGGCAGTCTCGATCACCTACCGGGATGTCACCGGGGTGACCGACCGCCCGGCCCTGCCGATCGGCCGGCCCGAATGGAACAGCCGCGTCTACGTGCTGGATTCGCGGCTGCGGCCGACCCCGCCGGGTGTCGCGGGGGAGTTGTATCTGGCCGGCGCCCAACTGGCGCGCGGTTACTACGGCCGCGCCGACCTCACCGCCGACCGGTTCGTCGCCGATCCGTTCGCGGTGTCGAACGGCGCCGGCGAACCCGGCTCCCGGATGTATCGCACCGGTGATCTGGTGCGCTGGGACGTCGGCGGCGGCGCACCGGAACTGATCTACCTCGGCCGCACCGACTTCCAGGTGAAGTTCCGGGGTCAGCGCATCGAACTCGGCGAGATCGAGGCGGTGCTCGCGGCGGTGCCCGGTGTCGCCGCGGCGGCCGTGCGAACCGTGACGGCTCCGGGTGGCGATCACCTCATCGGTTTCGTCACCCCGGCCGGCGACGGCTCTGTCGCACCCGGCCTCGGCGAGCGGGCGCGCGACGCCGCCGTCGCGCAACTGCCCGGGTACATGGTCCCGTCGGCCGTGGTCGTCCTGGACGCGTTCCCGCTCAATGCTTCCGGCAAGCTCGATCGCACTGCGCTGCCCGATGCCGGTGATCC
Source organism: Nocardia sp. 852002-20019_SCH5090214 (assembly GCF_001665865.1). Taxonomy (NCBI): domain Bacteria; kingdom Bacillati; phylum Actinomycetota; class Actinomycetes; order Mycobacteriales; family Nocardiaceae; genus Nocardia; species Nocardia sp. 852002-20019_SCH5090214. The sequence continues at coordinate 94,108 of NZ_LZMK01000393.1, forward strand.
GCGGGTCGCGGCGGTCTTCGGCGGTGGCGAGTACCGGGAGCCGAGCACACCGGCTCAACGCCTGGTCGCCGAAACCTTCGCACAGGTACTCGGCATCGAACGGGTCGGCGCCGACGACGACTTCTTCGCCCTCGGCGGTAATTCGCTGGTCGCCACGCGGGTACTGGCCCGGCTCGGCGAGCGCCACGGCCGTCGCGTTCCGGTGCGCCTGCTGTTCGAACACCCGACCGTCGCCGGTCTGGCCGCCGCCATGAGCGACATCGACGGCAGTGCAACGGATCTGCCCGGGCCCGTCGCCGCCGAACGGCCCGAGGTCGTTCCGCTGGCGCCGGTGCAGCAGGGCATGTGGTTCCTCAACCGCCTGGCTCCGGATTCGGCGGCCGACAATATCGCGGTCGCGGTGCGCATCCTCGGCGATCTGGACGAGGCGACCATGTACGGCGCCTTCACCGATGTGGTCGCCCGCCACGAGGCGCTGCGCACCTACTATCCGCTCGATGCCGAGGGCGAGGGCTGCCAGGCAGTGCTGCCTCCGGAACAGGCGCATATCGAGTTCGAGAGCCGAACGGGCGCCGCGGCGCAGCCGATCGCCGACTTCGCCGGACGCGGTTTCGACGTCACCGCCGCACCGCCGGTACGGGCCCTGCTCATCCGCGAATCCGACACCAGCCACGTCTTCGTCGTGGTCGTCCACCACATCGCCGCGGACGGCTATTCGCTGAATCCGCTGCTGCGGGATCTGATCGCCGCCTATCTGGCCCGTCGGACGCGGACCGCGCCGAACTGGCCCGCGCTGCCCGTGCAGTATGCGGATTACGCACTGTGGCAACGACAGTCGCTGGCTGCCGCCGAGGCCGAACATCTGGACTTCTGGACCCGGACGCTGGCGGATCTGCCCGGCGAACTCGCCCTGCCCGCCGACCGGCCGCGCCCCGCCGTGGCCTCGCGCCGGGGTGCGGTCGTGCGCGGTCGTATCGACGGCGCCGTCGCCGGTGCGGTCCACCGCCTCGCCAAGGCGCACGGCGCGACCCCGTTCATGGTCTGGCATGCCGCCCTGACCGTGCTGCTGGGCCGGCTGTCCGGCGGTGACGACATCGCGATCGGCACCCCTGTCGCCGGACGCGGCGCCAGTGCACTCGACGAGCTGATCGGCATGTTCGTCAACACCCTGACGCTGCGGACGAGACCTCGGATCGGCGACAGTTTCGATGCGGTGCTCGCGCACACCCGCGCCGTCGACCTGGCCGCATTCGCTCATGCGGCACTGCCTTTCGATCGCGTGGTCGACGCCCTGGGCGTGGCACGCACCGCGGATCGCAACCCACTGTTCACGGTATCGCTGAGCTATCTCAACCTCGGCTCGCACACCCACGCCGTGCCGGGGCTGATCCTCGAACCGGTCGAATTCGACAATCCCGTGGCCAAATTCGACCTGCAGTTCACCGTGTCGGACGAACTGGACGCCGACGGGCACTTGCCGCTCGAACTCACCTATGCCACCGACCTGTACGACCCGGCCACCGCGGCGGGACTGCTGCGGCGGCTGGGCCGGGTGATCGGTGCCGCCGTCGCCGAACCGCGGCGCGCCGTCGGCGATATCGACCTGCTGTCCCCGGCCGAACACGCGGCCCTGCTCGACGCTCGGCCCACGCCGTTCGTCGCCGCCCGCACACTCGCGGATTTCCTGGCGGAGGCGGCGCGCCGCAATCCCACCGGTATCGCGCTGTGTGGCGACGGCCGGGATGTGACCTACGCGGAACTGGATGCCGAATCGAGCCGATTGGCGCGGGTCCTGATCGAATCCGGCGTCGGCGCGGAGGATTTCGTCGCGATCGCGATCACCCGCTCGGTGCGGTGGGTGGTGGCCTGGTGGGCGGTGGCGAAGGCGGGTGCCGCCTTCCTGCCCGTCGATCCGGACTATCCGGCGGAGCGGATCGCCCATATGCTCGCCGATTCCGGTGCGGCCGTGGGTATCACCACCGTCGCGGACGCCGTCGCGCTCCCGGCGACGCTGCGCGCGCTCACCGTCGACGCGCCGGAATTCGCTGCGCGCCTGCGGAATATCTCTCCCGAGCCGATCGAGGCGCACGAACTGCTGCGCCCGGTCCGGTTGCAGAATCCGGCATGGATGATCTACACCTCCGGCACGACCGGTAAGCCGAAGGGCGTCGTGGTGACCCACGGCGGTATCGGGGCCATCGTGGCCGCGCATCGCCGGCACTATCGGGTCGATTCGGGCGCGCGGGTGCTGCACGCCTCCTCCCCGAGCTTCGACGCGTCGATGCTGGAACTGCTGATGGCCTTCGCGGGCTCGGCGACCGCCGTCATCGCACCGGTCGGCGTGTACGGCGGCGACGAGCTGACGGAACTGCTGGCAGCGCAGCGTGTTTCGCACGCCTTCATCACACCCGCCGTGCTGCGGACCCTCGACCCCGCCGCGCTGCCTCGGCTGCGACGGCTGACGGTCGGTGGTGAGGCCTACGGTCCGGACCTGATGGCTCACTGGGCCGCGGGCCGCGAATTCCACAACACCTACGGCCCGACCGAGACGACCGTGTTCGCCACCGTGAGCGCGGTGAAGCGTCCGGGCGACCCGCTGGACATGGGCGCCCCGATCGCCGGAATGTCGGCGGTGGTACTCGACGGGCGGCTGCGCCCGGTGCCACTCGGCGTCACCGGTGAGTTGTATCTGCGCGGCCCCGGGCTCGCGCGCGGTTATCACGCGCGGGCGGCGCTGACGGCCGAGCGCTTCGTCGCCGATCCGTACGGTGCGCCGGGCGAGCGGCTCTACCGCACCGGCGATCTGGTGCGCTGGGTGGCGCGCGGCGAGGACTACGTCGTCGAATACGTGGGCCGCTCCGACCATCAGGTGAAGGTGCGCGGCCTGCGCATCGAACTCGGCGAGATCGACGCGGTGCTCGCGGCGCACGAGTCGGTCGGATTCGCCGCCACCCTCGGCCATCTCGATGCGGCGGGGGAGACCTCGCTGGTCGCCTATGTGGTCGCCGCAGCCGGGCACGTGGTCGACGTGGACGAACTGGTGGCCCACGCCTCCCGCAGCCTCACCGCGTACATGGTCCCGGCCGCGATCATGGTCATCGACGAGATTCCGCTGACGCCGACCGGAAAACTGGATCGGAAGGCGTTGCCGGAGCCGGTTTTCCGGGTAGCCGAATTCCGCGCCCCGCGCACGGCCGCCGAATCCACGGTCGCCGACATCGTGGCCGGGGTGCTCGGCCTCGGCGAAGCCCGCCGCATCGGCCTCGACGACGACTTCTTCGCACTCGGTGGCAACTCGCTCACCGCAACCCGGTTGGCCGCGCGGCTCGGATCGGCATTCGACACGACGGTGCCGGTGCGCGCCGTCTTCGAACATCCCACCGTGGCCGCCCTGGCGGCCGTCGCCGCGGCGCCGGAGGGCGCGCCGGCCCGGGTGGCGCTCACCCCGCGCGCCGTCGACGGGCCGGTGCCGCTGTCGCTCGCGCAGCAGCGCATGTGGCTGCTCAACCGGATGGACGAGCACTCCGCCGCCTACACGATCCCGCTCGCCATGCGGTTGAGCGGTGCACTCGACGTGCCCGCGCTGAATGCCGCGTTCGCCGATGTGGTGGCCCGGCACGAGGTGCTGCGCACGGTGTATCCGCAGACCGACGCGGGACCGGTGCAGGTGATCCTCCCGGTCGCCGACGCCCCGGCACCGCATTTGGCGCCCGTGCCGCTGCGCGGCGCCGACATGCTCGATGCCGTATCGCACTTCGTCACCGAGCCGTTCGATGTGACGGCCGCGGTGCCGCTGCGGGCCCGGCTGTTCGTCGTCACCGACGCACCCGGCAGCGAGTACGTCCTGGTCGTGGCCATGCATCACATCGCCGCCGACGGGTCCTCGCTGGTACCGCTGGCCCGGGACGTGATGACCGCCTACGCCGCCCGCCGCGGCGGGACAGCGCCGGACTGGACGCCGCTGCCGGTCCAGTACGCCGACTTCGCGCTCTGGCAGCGCGAGGTGCTCGGCTCCGAGGAGGATCCGGAATCGCCGGCCGCCCGGCAGATCGGGTACTGGACCCGCACGCTGGCGGGGCTGCCGGACCAGCTGGCGCTGCCCACCGACCGGCCGCGTCCGGCGACGGTCTCCACCGCTGGCGGCACCGTCGATTTCACCGTGGACGCCTCGACCCACTCCCGGCTGGCCGAGATCGGGCGCACCCACGGCGCGACGCTGTTCATGGTGATGCACGCCGCCTTCGCGACCCTGCTGTCGCGGCTGTCGGCCTCGACGGATATCGCGATCGGTACTCCCATCGCCGGCCGCGGTGACAGGGCCCTCGACGAACTGGTCGGCATGTTCGTCAACACCCTGGTGCTGCGCACCGAGGTCGATCCGGGCGCCGGCTTCGCCGAACTGCTCACGGGCGTGCGCGACGGCGACCTGGCCGCCTTCTCCCACGCCGACATTCCTTTCGAGCGGCTGGTGGAGGTGCTGAACCCGGTCCGGTCGACCGCCCGGCATCCGCTGTTCCAGGTCGGATTCTCCTTCCACAACCAGGCCGCCGCCGAATTCGCGCTGGACGGCCTGACGGTGAGCGCGGCGGATTTCGATACCGCGGTCTCGCAGTTCGACCTGCATCTGGTGATCACCGACCGCTACGACGCATCCGGTGCGCCGCTCGGCATGGCCGCCTCCCTCACCTACGCCACCGCTCTCTTCGATGCCCCCACCGTGGCCGGCTTCGGCGAGCGGCTGCTGCGGCTGCTCGAAGCGGTGTGTGCCGATCCGGCTCGGGCGCTCGGCTCGGTGGATCTGCTCGCGTCGCAGGAGCGGGCGCGGATTCTGCAGACCTGGAACGATACCGCCGAAACCTATTGCGCGACAACGCTTCCCGTGCTGTGGAACGCGACGGTGGAAACCGCCGGTTCCGCACCCGCGCTGATCGTCGATCGCGACGGCGCCGGTGAACCGGTGAGCTATGCCGAATTGTCGGCGCAGGTCAACCGTCTCGCCCGGCATCTCATCGCACTGGGCGTCGGCCCGGAGACCCGCGTGGCGCTGGCCGTGCGCCGTTCCCGGGAACTGATCGTCGCCATGTACGCGGTCGGCGTCGCCGGTGGCGCGTACGTGCCGGTCGATCCGGACCAGCCGGCCGAACGCGTCGACTACATCCTCTCGACCGCGGCTCCGCTGTGTGTGCTGACCACCTCGGATATCGCACCGACGCTGCCGGACGGGCAGTTCCGCGTGGTGGACATCGACGAGGTGCCGGAGCTGTCCGCCGCCCCGGTGACCGATCGGGACCGCCGTGCCCCGCTGCTGCCGCAGCATCCGGCCTATGTCATCTTCACCTCCGGATCGACGGGCCGGCCCAAGGGCGTCACCGTCGCGCACGAGGCGATCGTCAACCAATTGCGCTGGAAGACGGCGGCATTCGAATTGGGTGCCGACGACGCGGTGTTGTTGAAGACCGCCGCCACCTTCGACCTCTCGGTGTGGGAGTTCTGGTCCGCCGCCGTCTGTGGTGGCCGGCTCGTGGTCGCCGCCCCGGACGGCCATCGCGATCCCGCCTACCTCGACGAGCTGATGCGGCGTGAGCGGGTGACCACGCTGCATGTCGTCCCGTCGATGCTCGACGCGCTGCTCACCGCCTCCGGCGGACGCCTGCCGGCCTCGCTGCGCCGCATCCTCGCCATCGGCGAGGCCCTGCCCGCGACTACCGCGCAGCGCGTGCGCCGCGCCGGTTCCGCCCGCCTGTACAACCTCTACGGCCCGACCGAGGCCGCGGTCTCGATCACCGCCCACGCGGTCGACGACACCGACACGGTGACCGTTCCGATCGGTCGTCCGGAGGCCAACAGCAGGGTGTACGTGCTGGATTCGCGGCTGCTGCCGGTGCCGGTGGGCGTGCCCGGTGAGCTGTATCTGGCCGGTGCACAGCTGGCGCGCGGCTACGACGGACGCGCCGATCTGACCGCGGAACGGTTCGTGGCCGACCCGTTCGAATCCGGAGCCCGCATGTATCGCACCGGCGACGTGGTGGCCTGGAACGCGGCCGGCGAACTCGAATATCGGGGCCGCACCGATTTCCAGGTGAAGGTGCGAGGCTTCCGCATCGAACTCGGGGAAATCGAGGCAGCGCTGCTCGCGCTGCCGGCGCTCGCGCAGGCCGCCGTGCTGGCCGTATCGGATCCGCGCACCGCCGATCGACTGGTCGCGTATCTCGTCCCGTCCGCCGGTGATGTCGATATCGCCGAGGTGAAAGCGGCTCTGGCCCGGACACTTCCGTCCTACATGGTGCCCGAGGCGTTCGTCGTCCTCGAGGCGCTGCCGCTGACGGTGAACGGCAAACTGGACCGGGCCGCGCTGCCCCGCCCCGTCTTCGAGGCGACGGCCTACCGCGCTCCCGCCGGCCCGGTGGAACAGACGATCGCCGATATCTACGCCGACGTGCTGGGGGCGCCCCGGGTCGGCGCCGACGACGACTTCTTCGCCCTCGGCGGCAACTCGCTGCTGGCCACCCAGGTATCCGCCCGCCTCGGCGCGGCCCTGGACGCCCGGATTCCGGTGCGGCTGCTGTTCGAGGCCTCGACGGTGGCCGCGCTCGCGGTGCGCGTGGACGGCCACATCGGCTCCGGTGGTCGCACGGCGCTGACCGCCGGACCGCGGCCCGAGGCGCTGCCGCTGTCGCTGGCACAGCAGCGGATGTGGTTCCTCAACCAGTTCGAACCCGAATCCGCGGCCTACAACGTGCCCGCCGCCGTGCGGCTGCGCGGTGAGCTGCGGGTCGACGCGTTGCAGCAGGCGGTGCTCGACGTCTTGTCCCGGCACGAGGTGTTGCGCACCGTGTATCCGCAGACGGCCCACGGTGTCGTGCAGCACATCCTGCCCGCCGCGCAGGCGGGCGCGGACCTCACCCCGCGGCCGGTCGGCGCCGACGAGGTCGCGGCGTGCATCGCCGAACTGGCCTCGGCCGGCTTCGACGTGAGCACCGAGGTACCGATTCGCATTGCGCTGCTGCGCCTTTCGGCAGACGAACACGTGCTGGTGTTCGTGGTGCATCACATCGCCGCCGACGGCTGGTCCATGCGGCCACTGACCCGCGATGTCATGCTCGCCTACGCCGCGCGCAGCGCCGGCCAGGCTCCGCACTGGACGCCGCTACCGGTGCAGTACGCGGATTACGCGCTGTGGCAGCGGCAGGTGCTGGGCTCGGAAGACGATGCGCGGAGCCTGATCTCGACGCAGGCGCGCTACTGGCGCGAGGCCCTGGCCGGTCTGCCGGACGAGGTGAATCTGCCCGCCGATCGCCCGCGTCCGGCGGTGCAGTCCGCACGCGGCGGACGGGTGGTGTTCCCCATCTCGGAGCAGCTGCGCGCGGATCTGGCCGAGTTGGGGCGCGCCCACAATGCGACGTTGTTCATGGTGGTCCATGCCGCGTGGGCGCTGTTCGTGGCACGCATGGCCGGCACCGACGACGTCGCGGTCGGCACCCCGATCGCGGGCCGCGGCGAGGCCGAACTCGACGATGTGGTCGGCATGTTCGTCAACACCCTCGTGCTGCGCACCCGGGTTCCGGGCGAGGCGACCTTCACCGAATTGCTCCGCAGCGCACGCGATACCGATGTGCAGGCGTTCGGACACGCCGATCTGCCCTTCGAGCGACTGGTCGAGCTGGTGAATCCGGAGCGCTCCACGGCCCGCCATCCACTGTTCCAGGTGATGCTGACCTTCCAGAACCTGCCGCAGCGCGATTTCGAACTGCCCGGCCTGCGGGTCGAGGCCGTCGACTTCGATTTCGACGCCGAACAATTCGATCTGTCGCTGACCGTGCAGGAGACCGGAGAGGGACTGCTCGCCGACCTGTCGTACGCGCGTGATCTGTTCGACCACACCACGGTCGAATCGTTCGCCCGGCGCTTCACCGGACTGCTCACGGCCGTGGCCGCCACCCCGGAGCGGGCCGTCGGCAGCCTGCCGCTGCTGTCGGCGCCCGAATACGAGCAGTTCACCCGGATGGACGGCGGCCCGGTGCTCGCGGACGGCCTGCTGCCGGAGATCTTCACTCGCGGCTTGCGGCACGGCGCCGACCGGATCGCGGTGCGCACCGACGGTCGATCGGTGACCTACGGGGAGCTGGATCGGCAGTCCTCGCAGCTGGCCCGGATGCTGATCGACGCGGGCGTCGGGCCGGAGCGCGCGGTCGCGATCGCGCTGCCGCGCTCCTACGAGATGATCGCCGCGGTCTGGGCGGTCGCGAAGGCGGGCGGCGCGTACGTGCCGGTCGATCCGAGCTACCCGCCGGATCGAGTCCGGCATATGGTGGTCGACTCGGCTGCCGTAATCGGCATCACCACACGGGAATTCGCTGCCGACCTGCCCGCGGCCACCACCTGGCTGGCGCTGGACGACGAGACCACCGCCGCGGCCTGCGCGGCCCGTTCCCACGATCCGATCACCGATGCCGATCGCATCCGTCCGCTGCGCCCGGACAACGCCGCCTACACCATCTACACCTCGGGTTCGACCGGCCTGCCCAAGGGCGTCACGGTCACGCACCGACGGGTCGCCAATCTCGCCGCCCATGCCACCCGCCTGTGCCGGGTGGAGCCGCGGCACCGTTTCCTGCACGTCTGCTCGCCGAGTTTCGATCAGTCGCTGGAGGAGTGGCTGCTGACCTTCGGCAGCGGAGCCACCCTGGTCATCGCGCCGCCGTCGGTGCTGGGCGGACAGGAACTCGCCGAACTGCTGCGCGCCGAGCGGGTCACCCACACCATGATCACCCCGGCCATGCTGGCCACCGTCGATCCGTCCGGACTGCCGGACCTCGAGGTCGTCGGCGCCGGCGGCGACGCGACCACGCCGGAACTGCTGGCCAAATGGCAGCCCGGCCGCCGCTTCGTCAACAGCTACGGGCCGACCGAGGCCACCATCTCCTCGGCCTACGCGGTCCTGGTCGCGGGCGTGCCGATCACCATCGGAACCCCGGTGCCGGGCACGACGACGCTGGTACTCGACGCGCGGATGCAGCCGGTGCCGCCCGGCGTCGCGGGTGAGCTGTACGTGGTGGGCGACGCCCTGGCCCGCGGGTACCACGCCCGGGCGGGGCTGAGCGCCGAACGTTTCGTCGCCTGCCCGTGGGGCACGCCGGGAACCCGGATGTATCGCACCGGCGACCTGGTCCGCTGGATCGTCGGCGGCGAGGGCGAGTGGGAGCTGGAATATCTGGGCCGCACCGATTTCCAGGTCAAGGTGCGCGGCTTCCGCATCGAACTCGGCGAGATCGACGCGGTGCTCACCGGCCACGACGATATCGATTTCGCGGTCACCCTGGGTCGCGAGACTCCGGCCGGCGCCACCGCGCTGGTGTCGTATGTGCGTGCGGTGCAGGGACGTTCGGTCGATCCGCAGCAGCTGACCGCCTATGCCGCGCGCAGTCTGCCGTCGCATATGGTGCCGGCCGCGATCGTCGTCCTCGACCGCGTGCCGCTCACCCCGGTGGGCAAATTGGATCGGAAGGCGTTGCCGGAACCACAGTTCCGGGTGCGGCCCTACCGCGAACCGGCCACACCGCAACAGCGACTGGTCGCCGCGGTCCTGGCCGAGGCGCTCGGGGTGCCACGGGTCGGCGCCGACGACGACTTCTTCGAACTCGGCGGCAACTCGCTCATCGCCACCCAGGTGGTCGCGCGCCTGGGCGCCCGGACCGCGACCCGGATCCCTGTGCGCACGGTGTTCGAGGCGCCGACGGTGCGTGCCCTGGCCGAACGGCTGGCCGCCCATGCCGGGACGACGAGGGTCGAGCTCGCCGCACGGACTCGGCCGCAACGGATCCCGTTGTCACCGGCACAACAGCGGATGTGGTTGCTCAATCGCATGGACCCGACCTCCGCGGCCTACAACGTGCCGTTCGCGGTGCGCCTGACCGGTGCGGTGGACGCCGCCGCACTGGAGCTTGCCTTCGCCGATGTGGTCGAACGGCACGAGGTGTTGCGGACCGTCTATCCGCAGGGTGACGACGGACCGTTCCAGCAGATCCTGGCCGGCGCCGACGCCGAGTTCACGGTCGGTTCGGTGATCGCCGCCGAGGTGGAAGCCGAAGTCGCGCAGATGCTTTCGCGCCCGTTCGATGTCACCTCCGACATTCCGGTGCGAGCCGCGCTGCTGCGGGTGACGGATACGTCCGAGCACATCGTCGTGCTGTCGATGCACCACATCTGTGCCGACGGCGCCTCGGCCGCGCCGCTGGTCCGGGATCTGCTGACCGCCTATACCGCGCGCACGGCCGGTGCGGCGCCGCAGTGGTCCCCGCTACCGGTGCAGTACGCCGACTACGCAGTGTGGCAGCGGGAGCTGCTCGGCGCGGAGGACGATCCGCGATCCCTGGTCGCGGGTCAGCTCGCGCATTGGCGGACCGCCCTCGCGGACCTGCCCGAACAGCTGGCGCTGCCGGCGGATCGACCGCGCCCGAAGGTGCAGTCGCTGCGCGGCCGGGCGCTGACGTTCGAGATCGGCGCCGAGCGGCATGCGGCCCTGCACCGGCTGGCCCGCACCCGCCACGCCTCGCTGTTCATGGTGGTCCGCGCCGCGCTGTCGGTCCTGCTGGCCCGGCTCGCCGCCACCGACGACGTCGCGGTCGGCGCGCCGATCGCGGGCCGGGGTGAGGCGGAACTCGACGACCTGGTCGGCATGTTCGTCAACACGCTGGTGCTGCGCGCCCGGGTCGCGCCGCAGGCGTCGTTCGCCGAGCTGCTCGACCAGGTTCGCGAGACGGATCTGGCGGCCTTCGCCAACAGTGATGTGCCGTTCGAACGGCTGGTGGAACTGCTCGATCCGGTCCGGTCGACGGCGCGGCATCCGCTGTTCCAGGTGGGCCTGTCGTTCCAGAACCTGAATCGGGCCGAGGTGCGGTTGCCCGGCGTGACGGTGAGCGAACTCGATGTCGACACGCGCACATCGCAATTCGATCTGCACTGGTATCTGACGGACACCTACGACGAGCAGGGCGCCCCGGCGGGCATCTCGGCCGCCGTCACCTACGCCACCGACCTGTTCGACGCGGCCACGGTGCAGCGGTTCGTGCAGCGGTTCCTGCGGGTGATCGACCGGGTCGCCGCCGACGCCGAGGTGGCGATCGGCGATATCGACCTGCTGGACGACGCCGAACGCACCCGCATGCTGGTCGACTACAACGACACTTCCCGGGATCTGCCGCCGGTCTTCGGCAGCGACCATCCGCACACGCTGACCGCTCGGTTCGCGGCCGCGGTGGCTGTGCATCCCGAGGCGGTGGCGCTCGCCGAGGATCGCGCGGGAACCGGTGCCGCACAACGGGTTCTGACCTATGCGGAATTCGATGCGCGGAGCAACCGGCTGGCCCGGTATCTGATCGGCCGGGGGATCGGCCCGGAGCAGCGGGTGGCGGTGGCACTGCCGCGCTCGGTCGAACTGCTGGTCGCCGTCTACGCGGTGATCAAGGCCGGCGCCGCCTATGTGCCGATCGACCCGGATCAGCCGGACGAGCGGATTCGTCACATCCTCGACACTGCGGCGCCGGAATGCGTGCTGGGACTGCATGATTCGACGATCGACGGCGCGATCGCGCTGGATCGGCTGGACCTCGCGGACTACAGCGACGCCGCGGTGACCGATGCGGACCGGGTGTGTCCGTTGCGGCCGGACGGCATCGCCTACGTGATCTTCACCTCCGGGTCGACCGGGCGCCCGAAGGGCGTGGCGGTCAGCCACCGGGCGATCGTGAACCGGTTGGTGTGGATGCAGTCGGAATACCGGCTCCAGACCGACGACGTGGTGCTGCAGAAGACGCCCGTCACCTTCGACGTGTCGGTGTGGGAGTTGTTCTGGCCGTTGCAGATCGGTGCCCGGCTGGTGCTGGCCGCACCCCAGGGGCATCGCGATCCGGAATATCTGGCCCGCCTGGTGGCGGCCGAATCGGTCACCACGGCGCACTTCGTGCCGTCGATGCTCGCGGCGTTCGTCGCGGGATCGGGGGCCGGTGCGGGTACCTCGCTGCGGCGGGTCTTCGCCTCCGGCGAGGCGCTGCCGCCGGCGGTCGCGCAGCGGTTGCGGACCCTGACCGGCGCCCGGTTGCACAACCTCTACGGGCCCACCGAGGCCGCGGTGGACGTGACCTACCACGAGGTCACCGATGCCGATACCGCCACGGTGCCGATCGGCCGCCCGGTCTTCAATACCCGTGTCTACGTGCTGGATTCACGATTGCGCCCGGTGCCGGCGGGGGTCACCGGCGAGCTGTACCTGGCCGGGATCCAGCTGGCGCGCGGATATCTCGCACGCCCCGATCTGACCGCGGACCGGTTCGTGGCCGACCCCTTCCTGGGCGGGTCAGGGGGCATGGGCGCAGCGGGCGGGCAACGCATGTACCGCACGGGCGATCTGGTGGTGTGGAATGCCGACGGCGAGTTGGAGTACCGCGGCCGCTCGGACTTCCAGGTGAAGTTGCGCGGGCTGCGGATCGAGCCCGGGGAGATCGAGGCGGCGCTGGTCGCACAGCCCGAGGTCGCCCAGGCCGTCGCACTGGTCCGCGGCGACGACGGCATGGACCAGCAGTTGGTGGCCTATGTGGTCGCCGAGGCCGGGCACACCGTCGACACCGATCGGTTGCGTGCCGGACTCGCGCGGCATCTGCCCGCGTACATGGTTCCGGCGGTCGTGGTCGTGCTCGACGAACTTCCGGTGAGCGCGTCCGGCAAACTCGAACGCCGTGCCCTCCCGGCGCCGCCGCGCGCGGTGCGCGAATTCCGCGCTCCGCGGACCGCGGCCGAGACGCTGGTCTGTGAGACCTTCGCGCAGGTGCTGGGTGTGCAGCGATTCGGCCTGGAGGACAACTTCTTCGAACTCGGCGGCACGTCGCTCTCGGCGACCACACTCGCGGCGCGGTTGACTGCCGCACTCGGGCAACAGGTTCCGGTGCTGATGCTGTTCACCGCGCCGACGCCTGCCGCCGTGCTGGCCGAACTGGACCGGGCCGCAGGCGATATCGATCCCGCTGCCGCCTTCGACGTGCTGCTTCCGTTGCGGCGCAGCGGTATCGGCGAGCCGCTGTTCTGTGTGCATCCCGTCGGTGGTGTCGCCTGGTCGTTCGCCGGCCTGGCCGCCTCGGTGGAGCGGCCGCTCTACGGTCTGCAATCGCCGGCGCTGAGCGGGGAGGACCTGCCCGGCACCGTCGAGCAGTGGGCGCGGCGCTATGTCGAGGCGATCCGCTCGGTGCAGCCGGACGGTCCGTATCACCTGCTGGGCTGGTCGCTCGGCGGCGTGCTCGCCCATGCCGTCGCGGTGCAGTTGCAGGACGAGGGTGAGCGGGTCGAACTGCTGGCCGTGATGGACAGCCGGCTCGGCGAGCCCGATGCCGACGAGTTCGAGCCGGTGGCGCTGCCGGAACTGCTGGGCGGGTTGCTGGGCGAGCGGATCGAGGACTTCGGCGACGCCCTGCCGGAGGATCGAGGCGCGCTCCTCGACATGCTGCCCGAACCGTTCGCGTCGCTGGGCCGGGATCGGATCACCGCCGTCCTCGAGGCGGCGCTGGAATCGGTCGATCTGGCCGCCGCCTATCGGCCTCGGATCTATCGAGGCGATCTGACGTACTTCGTCGCCGCCCGCGACGCCTCGAGCGAGCCGGGCGCCGACGGGTGGATATCGGCGGTCAGCGGCGCGGTGCGGCGCCACCGCCTGCCCACCACCCACTGGCGCATGACGTCCGCGGAACCGTTGCGACGCATCGGCGCGGTGCTGAGCGAACACCTGAACAACGGCGAAACAGACTGATCCGCATCGCTTTTCGCCTCATCAGCCCGGAACCGATCAAGTTCCGTGCGGCCCTCGGGCGCCGGTCCGGCGTTCGCGGTTCGCGACCGTGAAAGGAAGAAGGAAGAAAGTATGACAGGCACCGACTACACCGCGATCCTCACCCAGATCCTGAGCTTCCTCAGCTCCGGTTCCAGCCTCGCCTACACCCCGAAGTAAATCGCCCCGGAAAGGATTATCGACTGATGGATACCGGAAGCTCCGGCCTCGGCAGCATCTTCACCGCCCTCGCGAACCTGCTCTCCACCGGATCGGCGGTGTCGGTGACACCGGGCGCTTGATCGCGGTGCGGGCCCGGACATCGCGGGCCCGCACCATCACCCGGTGCGGTGGTGGAGTCACCGCGCCGGACACAGTTCCGCACGAAAGGTAATCGAATGAGCAACCCATTCGACGATGACGACGCCGAGTTCTACGTCCTGACCAACGATGAAGGCGAGCACTCGTTGTGGCCGGTGTTCGCGGCCGTGCCGAGCGGATGGACGATCGCTCACGGCCCTTGTCTGCGTCAGCTCTGCCTCGACTATGTCGAATCGCATTGGACCGATATGCGCCCGAAGTCGCTGATCGAGGCCATGCGCCTACAAGCCAACTGAATGCGTCGCGCCGCGGCGTGCCATCCGAACCTCCCCTGCACCGGCACGTCGCGGCGTTCACGTTCTCCTCGCATCGGCGCGGCCCGCCTGCTAATATAAGTTGGAACTTATAGAAGGAGGTATGTCATGCCCTTGCTCTCCGATCCCGCCGCCCTCGCGGGTCTGGTCACGCGCGAGGTCCGCACCGGCTCTCGCGACGGCGCCACCACCAGGATCGCGGTCGCCCGCCGCAGCTATCCCACCGATCAGGCCGATCTGTGGGACGCGCTGACCAACGCCGAACGCATTCCGCGCTGGTTCCTGCCGATCAGCGGCTCGCTGGAGGTCGGCGGCCGCTATCAGCTCGAGGGCAACGCCAACGGCGTGGTCGAACGCTGTGACGCGCCGAAGCATTTCGCCGTCACCTGGGAGATGGGCCCGCAGATCTCCTGGCTGGAGGTCACCCTCGGCCCCGCCGACGACGGTACCGAACTGAAGCTCGAGCACGAGGCGCCGATCGATCCGGCCATGTGGACGCAGTTCGGGCCCGGTGCGGTCGGGGTGGGCTGGGACCTCGCCCTGCTGGGCCTGGGGATGCATGTGGACAGCGGTGAGCCGGTGGATCAGACCGTGGCGCTCACGCTGCACACCACCGCGGAAGGCCGTACATTCATCCGCACCGCCGCCACTGCGTGGGGTGAGGCCGCGATCGCCGACGGCGACGACCCTGCCGCGGCCCGGACCGCCGCCGAACAGACCTTCGCCTTCTACACCACCGAACCAGAGGGCACCCCGGAAGCTCGATGACCGTCCCACCCGCCCGCATCTTCGATGCGCTGGGCGACCCTGTGCGCCGTCACATTCTCGAACTGCTGGCCGCCGGCGAGCACTCCGCCGGCGCGCTGGTCGAGGCGGTCCGCGCCACCACGACGATCTCCCAGCCCGCGGTGTCGCAGCACCTGAAGATATTGCGCGACACCGGATTGGTCACCGTCCGCGCCGAGGGCACCCGGCGGTACTACCGCCTCGACGCGGACGGCGTGGAGATCGCCAGAACCTGGCTGACCACCTTGCTCGACCCGCTGCATCGGCTGGCGAATCCCCTCGACGCCCTCGCCACCGAGATCGCCCGCGGAAAACGGGAGCGGCGCGCGGGAGACGCCGTCGCCCCGCCGGACGCGCACGAAAGCGGTTACGCCGCAGGGTGATTCACAACAGACCGCTGTTCTTGGCGAGCTGCCTGCGAATCCGTTCGCGCAGCCGCGTGGCGGCGGCCCGGTGCTTGGCCGCGGTGACCCCGTCGCCGCACGCGGTCGCCAGTTCGGCGAGGATCTCGTCCACCGGATCCAATGGGGTGAAACCGGTTTCGAGGCCGGCGACGGTCCCGGCGGCGGGCAGGAGCCGGCGATAGAGTTCGGCGCAGTCGGCGGTGGAACCGAGGGCGATCGCCGCGCGGGCGCGGTGGGCCCGCATCATGACCGGATAGAAGTGCTCGTCGACCTCGGGGCCGTGGTGGAAGAGCGCGGCGGCTTCGGCACGCTCGCCGGCGTCGAGGAGCGCGACGATGTAGATCTGGGTGAGCATGCCGGGGAGGGCGGCCTCGATTTCGGCGAGGCAGTCCACGGCGGGCGACAGATCGCGGCGCGCCCAGCCGAGGGGCAGCAGCGCGATCAGGGCCGCCTCGTCGCCCTCGGGAAATCCGGAATCCTTTCCCGCCGAGCTGCATTCGTCGAAATAGTGCGCCGCCCGGCCGATATCGCCGCGCAGGATCTCGGTGGCCGCGCGGAAGTATCCGAGGATGGTCGCCAACGGCCGCACCTGTGCCGTGCCCGCGAAGTCCAGGGCGAGGGCCGCTTGGCGTCCCGCCTCGGCCAGGTCGACGTTCTGGCAGGCGGTGCGGAAGCGCAGATAGTGTGCGAGAGCGCGGTATTGGGGCAGATCGGCCGACGTGGCGAGACGCTCCAGCTCGGCGGCCCGGTGTCCCAGGTCGTCGCCCGAATGGCCGTCGAGCACCAGATGAGTCAGCGCGTTCAGTGCCAGGCACTGCAATTCGGCGTCGCCGGTACTGCGGGCCAGTTTGAGCGCCGCGTGGGCACGGGTGTGGGCGAGCCGGTGCGCGGCCGGGCTCGATTCGAAGACGGCGGTGGTGAGCAGACGAACCTGGGTGGCCACCGGCTGGTCGCGGGCGGAGGCGACGGCGAGTGCCCGCCGTAGCCGCGGATTCGACCATCTCCAGTCCCGCATCGCCCACACCACCGGGGCGCGCCAACTGGTCAGCGCGCGCACCACCAACTCCCCGTCGCCCAATTCGGTGGCCAGCCGCAGCGCCTGCTCCCGGGCGTCGCGGGCCGCGGCGATGCGCCCCGCGTACGCGGAGGCGGTGACCAGTTCGCAGTAGGCGTCCACGCAGGCGACCCGATCCGCAGGCGAGGCGTCGGGATCCTCGTGCCCGGCCAGCCGCCGCAATTCGATCACCGTGCGCCACAGCGGTGCCGCGTCCGCGCGCATACCGCGCTCGACACAGTGTCGTGCCGCCGTCGTGATGTAGTCGACCGCCGAATCGGCGGTACTCGCGGTGGCCGCCCGCACCGCGTGATGGGCCAGCACCTCGACCGCACGGACGTCGTCGGGCCGGCAGCCGCCCAGCAGGGTGAGCACCCCCTGATGCATCCGCGTCCGTCGCAGCTGCGGAATCCCGGCGTAGACCGTGTCGCGGATCAGCGCGTGCGCGAACATGATTCGCCCCGCGGGATCGATGATCACCAGCCGCGCCAGTTCGGCGGTGCCGACGAGTCCGATGATCTCGTCCTCGGTCCGTTCGGTCAGCGCCACCAGCGTCGCCGGTTCCACCCGCTCCCCGCAGACGGCGGCGTACTCGAGCACCTCGCGGACCGCATCCGGCATCCGCGCCAGTTGCAGTTCGATCACCCCTCGCACACTCGGCGGCAGATCGTGGACATCGCCACCGACGGCCATCGCGGCGGTGAGCTCACGCAGGAACAGCGGGTTACCGCCGGTGCGTTCGTGCAACAGCGCGAGCAGATCGGTATCCAGACCGGAGAGTCCGGCGGCCCGTGCGATGGCACACGTCCCGTCCAGATCGACACCGGTGAGCTCGATATGCGCGGCGGTCGGATCGGCGAGAGCGGCCACGGCGGCCCGCACCGCCGGCGGCGCCTCCACCTCGCGCAGTGTGGCGATGATCAGCAGCGGCTGGTCGTGCAGCCAGGCCACGGCCTGGCGCAGGATCTGCAGGGTGGCCTCGTCGGCGCGGTGCAGATCCTCGAGCACCAGGGCGACCGGGCCGTCGGCGACGGCCTTGCGGCAGCGGTCGGCGATCACCCGGGAGATCTCGAACGCCCCACCGAGAACCGGCCGCGAGGTCAGATCGGCGCCGAACCTCGCGGCGACCTCGGCCCAGACCCACGCTTGCGGCGCCCCGTCCACTTCCGGGCAGCGTCCGGGCGCGACCACCCAGTCGCGGCGGCGCAGTTCGGTGGCGACCGCCTCGGCCAGCGCCGATTTGCCGAATCCCGCGCCGCCGCAGATCCACACCACCCGGGCGCCGTGTTCGATCGCCTCGCACGCCGCCTCCAGAACGACCTTGCGCTGCACCGGGTATCCGAGTGCGGTCGCGCTGTCGGCCCGCTCATTCGGCTCGGGCGACCGCTCGATGTCGCGCACGAGGTCGGCGCGCACCGCGATGGGCGCGGTCGGCAGGGTGGACTCGAGCACCGGAACCGCCTGGTTGAGGATCGCGGTCTCCAATTCCTGGATGCGACGCCCCGGATCCAGTCCCATTTCCCGGGTGAGGAATTCCGCCGTGCGCCGCAGCGTCGCCAGCGCTTCGGTCTGCTGTCCCAGCCGATATTGCGCGAGGGCGAGCAGCCGCACGCTCTCCTCGCGGTCGGGCCGGTCCTCGACGGTGCGCCGCAGGCCGCTGATCACCTCGGTGGTGCGGCCGAGTTCCAGCGCGGCCTGTGCGCGCAATTCACCGGCGGTCAGATACAGATCGGTCAGCCGCGCCGCCTCGGCCGCCGCCCAGCCGCAATCGGCGAAACTCTCCAGCGCGCGTCCGTTCCAGCAGGCCAGCGCGATATCCAGCGTGCGGGTGCGGGTGGCCGCCTCGGGGGCATGGGCGCCGCTGCTCACCTGCAGATATTCGTGCAGGAGCGATTCGAACTGCCAGGCGTCGACTTCGGTGTCGCGCAACCGCAGCGCGTAGCCGAGTCCCTCCGACACCACCACCGTCGCCGGCGCGCGGGCGGGACGTTCGGGTTCGAACACCCGCCGCAGGTTGTGGATGTGCACCTGCAGCACCGACGTCGCCTTGGGTGGGGGTTCCCCGTCCCACAACTCGTCGACCAGCCGATCGGTCGACACGGCGCGGCCCTGCGCGATCACCAAGCGCGCCAAGAGGGCTCGGGTGAGCCGGCCCGCGAGGCGGATGGGTGTTCCGTCGAGTGCGATGTGCATCGGCCCGAGGACATGGATGCGCCGATCAGCCATGCCATGCCCCCTGCAACCGTGACATCCGGACACCTTCCCCATGGCCCGTCCCGTTCAGCAGCCGACGGACGGCCATTACGCTGGGCATCTGATTTAAATCAGAATCTCTACTCTAAATTTTCGGCGCTGTCTGTCGTTAGCTTCATGGTTGCCAAATCGTTATATCCATTCCGTGTGGTACTTCCGGCGTCCGTGTGTTGTGCATCACGTTCCGGCTGTTCCAGGTTGTGCCACACGTGGTTCGATACTGAGTGGCGAGGTGAGCGGCTTGTAATGCAATTGTGACTTTGTCGGCGAACCGCTGTTTCGCGGTCGGATGACCATCCTCGGCTCGTATATTTCATCGCAACTTCGGAATTGCTCTCGATATCGGTCAATTGCTTGCCGCCCGATTCGACCGGAAGTGAACCAGAAGTGGGATGGACGAGGCTGACGCTCACAAACCTGATGGATGGGGAGGTTTCGAATGGTTCGAACGTCACAGAACGCGGTAACGGAATTCGGTGGCGCAGGGCAGGAGAAATCATGAGTCAGAACAGGATCCGTCCCCGGCCCACCGTGCCGGACATCGTGGCCCTCTTTCACGACGACGATCAGGCGGGAGAACTGTTCATGCGGACCGACGAGGTGATCGCGGTGCCGGCGGGCCAATTCGTGGCCATGGCCCGCGCCGTCGCGCAACTGGCCGATCACGCCCTGGTCGGCGGCGGAATTCATGCGGACCGCCCGGACGAGGGGACGCTGGGCGCCTTCGCGCACACGGGCGAGAATTCCGTCACGGAACCGGAGCCGGTCACCCGTGGGCTCTATGTCGACGCCGACGGTGACGTCTGGGAGCACGACGAACTCGGCTGGCGGTTACTGCTGCAGGCCGGCGTGGTCGTCGACCCGGTTTCACATTGGGACTGGATCCTCGGACATGTCGGGGAATTCGGCCCGTTCACTTTCGTCGCCGCGAGCTGAGGAATTCACCGCCGCGTTTTTATCGTCAGACTGACGATTACAATGCCCGTCATGGGCAGTGGTTTTCGCCTCAATGCAGCGGTCGCGGTCGATTTGGTGGTTCTGACCCTGGGCGCCCGCCACACTGCCAACGACACGCTGTGCGCGCTGCTGGTCCAGCGCCTCTACGCACCCTATCGCGGAAGATGGGCGCTGCCGGGAGGGTTCGTCCGTCCCGAGGAAAGCCTCTCCGCGGCCGCGGTACGGGAGCTACGCGAGGAGACCGGAATTCGCGGCGACCGCATGCATCTGGAGCAGCTGGCGACCTACGGTGAACCCGGCCGTGATCCGCGCGGCCGGGTCATCAGTACCGCGTATCTGGCGCTGGCGCCGAATCTGCCCGCGCCGCAAGCGGGTTCGCAGGCCACGGCGGCCGGCATCTGGTCGGTGGAGCAACTGCTCGCCGAGCGCGGCCGCATCGCCTTCGACCATCGCCGCATTCTCACCGACGGTGTCGAGCGGGCCCGCGCCAAACTGGAATACACACCGCTGGCCACCGCCTTCTGCGCCCGCGAATTCACGGTGGCCGAACTGCGCCGGGTCTACGAGGTGATGTGGGGCACCGATATCGATCCGCGCAATTTCCACCGCAAGGTCACCACCACACCGGGTTTCGTCCTGGCTACCGGCGCCACCACTACCCGCGACGGCGGTCGTCCGGCCAAGCTCTATCGCGCCGGGCCCGCGCAGGTTCTGCACCCGCCGATGTTGCGGCCCAGCTGATTCCCCGTCGTTGCCCCCGCGTGCCCGCGCGGTGGTACACCAGGAGTATGACGGAGGTCACTACCGCAACCCCGAGCGCGCCGACGGTCGCCGGGCGCTCGGCGGAGTTCTGGGGATATTTGATGTGGGGGCTCGCGGGCATCGTCATCGCGGTCCCGGAGTTGGCCGCGGTTTTCGATCTGGCCGACTGGCCAACGATTTCGGCGACGATCGGCCACCTCGAGGACGGGCATTCGTGGGTGCGGCTCGTGGTCGTCTTCGTGATCGTGGTGCTGGCCTACTACTCGCTACCGCAGCTGGCGATGCCGCCCCAGCAACCGGCCACGGTCGCGGGCCGGCAGACCACGGCCAACGGCCGGCTCACGCCCGACCCCGATGCCGTGCGCACCGAGGGGATGGGTGGCTATCTGGTGCTGGCCTGCGCGGCGCTGGCCGCCGCGGTCGCCTTCGCCGGGGGAGCCCGCGCGGTCGATCCGGGGACCTTCACCGGCGCCTATGTGCTCTACGGAACCATCGCGGTGATGTGGGTGATCCTGCCGAGCGTGTTGTCGATGTTCTTCGCGCGGGAAGTGCCGTTTCCCACCCTGTTTCGCACGATCGGCTACCTCGAGCATCGCGCGGGGTTCGTCGCCGCGCTGCTGCTCGGACTGCTGGCGATCCTGCTCATCCACCTCGCGCTCTACCCGTGGCCGCGCGTGACCGGCTGACGGGTCACTCCCGGCGCGGCGACCCGAACAGCACGACCTCCATCAGGGCCATGACGCGCTCGGGCGGGCAGAGGTTCTCGTCGTCGCCGAAGACCCGACCCAGATCCACCACGAGCCCGAATCCGGCCTGCACCAGAATGCGCGCCTGCGCCTCGGACAGCTCCGGCCGCACCGCGACCAGCAGTTTCACCCATTCGGCCACGATCAACCGCTGAATATTGCGCAGCACCGTGCGTTCCTCGGGCGGAACGTGGCTGAACTCGGCGTAATAGACGAAGGTCAATTCGCGTTCTTCGAACGACCCGGTGACATACAGGTCGATCAGCTTCGACAGGGCCTCGGCGGGAGATTTCGACGAGGCGGTGGCCGGGCCGATCGCGCCCGACACCCGATCCGCCGCCCGCCGGAACGCGGCCGCGAGCAGATCGCTCTTGCTGCGGTAATACCGGTAGACGGCCGAGGCCGCGGACAGATCCGCGGCCGTCGCGATGTCCTCCACGCTCACATTGGGATAGCCGCGCTGGTGGAACAGCTCCACCGATTTCTTCAGCAGCAGTTCGTGTTTGAACGACTGCGGTATCTCCACCGACCGCGATGTGGCCACCGCCGGCGCGGCGTCCGGTAGTTCGGCGCCGATGATCGCCCATGCGGCCGAATTGAGCACCGCGGTAAGCGATTTCACCGGAAGCGTGGCGTGGTGGTCGCCGATGCTGCTGACGATGCTGAGCAGCGCCACCGCGCGCACCAGCCGGTCGCGCCGGGGCAGTTCCGGGCGCAATTCACCGAGCAGGTCGGCGAGGGCGCGGATCGAGGTGGTGAACTGCTCGTCCAGCGTCGCGCGATCGGTGTCGTCGAGATAGCGGCCCTCCCACCGCGCCAACGTCACGGTCGGGCGGTTGGCGATGGTCGCGGCGATCATGGCGTCGAGCACGCCGGCCAGCCGCTGCCGCACCGGAAGGTCCGCGGCCTCCGGATCCACCGTGGTCGATTCCACCGTCAGCGCGCCGAGACGCAGCAGTTCCTCCCGGAACAGGGCGTACTTGCTCGGATAGTGCCGGTACAGGGCCGCCGAGGAAATGCCGAGGCGGGAGGCGATGTCCTCCATGCTGACCCCGTGATAGCCCAGTGAGCCGAACGCCGCCGCCGAGGTCGCGGCGATCTGGGCACGCCGATTCTTCGGGCGACGGCGAATCACCCGCTCCTGTGGCTTTGTTGCCGGCTGTTCTGCGGGGCTCGCGGTGCCGCGCTCTACGCTCACGGTTCCGGCCTGTCTGTGGTGCGGCGGCACTCCTCGGCACTCATGAATGCCATGGTAGTCACCGGACGATTTCCGGCTGTCCGGTGTTACCGCCGGTTCCGGGAGACCTGCGGGGGATCGCCGCGGTGGCGAAGGCCGAGCTCGGACCGGGTCTCGACAATTGTGTCCTATCGCCGCCGGCGCCCGGGCCACCGGGGTGTCCCGGCGCGAATGAAAAGCATTCTGTCGCAAGCAAATACCGACCGGATTCATCTTTTCTCGGATACCACTCAGCTTGGGCGAATGACCAGATCGCTTGCTCGTATCGAAATAGCATCGTTTCGACTCTCGTCACTGGCAGCGGGTGCCCGCCCCGCCGTACGCTGCGCTGGCACTCGGCACCGATCCGGCATCCCCGCCGGTCGGGAATTCATACGACACCGCGGTAGCGAAGGGACTCTCGATGCGCACGCTGGACCTGGAACGGATCATCCGGGCACCCCGCGCCGACGTCTTCGACTGGATCACCGACGCCACCAACTACCAGCGCGTTCCGGCGATCCGGCGGGTCACTCCGGTCCGTCCGGGCAATGTCTCCGAACACGGGGTGGGGGCGGTGCGGCTGCTGGTGACGCCGCTGCTGCGCTTGACGGAAGAGGTCGTCGACTACGACCCGCCGCGACTGTTTCGTTATCGCATATTGAAATCGCTTCCGCCGCTGCGACGTCAGGACGGAACCGTGACCTTCGACGACCATCCGTCGGGCACCCGGGTGCGCTGGCACTCCCAATTCGAGGTCGCCACACCACTTTTCGCCGCCGCCTGGACCCTCGCGCTGATCCCCGCCGTCTATCTGGGCGTCAGCGCGGTCCTCTCGACCGCCGAGGCCGAACTCCGTCGCGAGTAGGCCGCGCCGGCTCGGGCCTCGGCTCTCAGCTCAGCGCGGCCCAGGCCATCTCGCGCAGAATGGGCCGGGCCCGTCCGGCCAGCGTGGGGGAGGCGCTGTGCGGTGTGGAGTTGATCAGGCCGAAGGTGGCGTGCGCCTTGACCCGCGCGGCGGTCTCGTCCAGTTCCGGGTGCAGGCCGCGTAGCACCCCGACCCAGATCTCCACGTACTGCCGCTGCAGGCGGCGCACCTGCCGCCGCGCGGATTCGGGCAGGCTTTCCAGGTCCCGATCCTGAATACGGATGAGTTCGGGCTCGCCGAGGGCGAAGTCGAGATGGAACTCGATCAATCCGGCCAGTGCCGTGCGCGGGGATTCGGCCTGTTCGGCGACGGCCTTGCCGCCCTCGAACAGCCGGGTGCTGATTCCGACCAGCAATTCGACCAGGACGGCTTCCTTGTTGGGGAAGTGCCGGTAGACCGCCGGCCCGCTGATACCGGCCGCCGCGCCGAGGTCGTCGAGCCGCACCCCGGGGAAGCCGCGGTCGGCGATGAGCCGCGCCCCGGCCTCCAGTAATTGTTGCCGCCGCTGCGCCTTGAGCTGCTCCCGGCGCGTGGGAGCGATGGCCTCACTGCTGCTCATCGGGCTCCTCTCCGCAGGTCGGCGGCGTTCGGCGGGTCCGGTTTCCGGCACGCCTGGACATTTCAGTTAACGAAGATTATCTTAGTTTCCAGTTATTGGCCACTAACCGAATGGGCAGGATGGCGTGATGACCCTGACGCAGGACGTGCAGGCCGGCAATCGTGCCGCACATCTGGCGCTGCTCGACGAGCTGCGCGCGAAGCTGGCGGCGAGTGCGCTCGGCGGACCCGAGCGGGCCCGCGAGCGGCATCTGGCGCGCGGCAAACTGCTGCCGCGCCAGCGGGTGGACCGGCTGCTGGATCCCGGCAGTCCGTTCCTGGAACTGTCGCCGCTGGCGGCCGACGGCATGTACGGCGACGACTGCCCGGGCGCGGGGGTGATCGGCGGTATCGGACGAGTGTCCGGCCGGGAATGCGTGATCGTCGCCAACGACGCGACGGTCAAGGGCGGCACCTATTACCCGATGACGGTCAAGAAACATCTGCGCGCCCAGGAGGTGGCGCTGCAGAACCATCTGCCGTGCATCTACCTCGTGGACTCCGGCGGCGCGCATCTGCCGCATCAGGACGAGGTCTTCCCCGACCGCGAACATTTCGGCCGGATCTTCTACAACCAGGCGACCATGAGCGCCAAGGGAATCCCGCAGATCGCCGCGGTCCTCGGGTCCTGCACCGCGGGCGGCGCCTATGTCCCCGCGATGAGCGACGAGGCGGTGATCGTGCGCAATCAGGGCACGATCTTCCTCGGTGGGCCGCCGCTGGTGAAGGCGGCCACCGGCGAGGTGGTCACCGCGGAGGAACTCGGCGGCGGCGAATTGCATTCGCGCACCTCGGGTGTCACCGACCATCTGGCCGACAGCGACGAGGACGCGCTGCGCATCGTGCGCCGCATCGTCGGCACCTTCGCGCCGAAGTCGCCGAGTCCGTGGGAGATCACCGCGCCGGTCGGCGCGATCGCCCCGCAGTCGGAGCTCTACGACGTGGTTCCGGTGGACCTGCGCACGCCCTACGACGTGCACGAGGTGATCGAGCGGATCGTCGACGGCGGTGAATTCCAGGAATTCAAGGCCGAGTACGGCCGCACCCTGGTCACCGGCTTCGCGCGCATCCACGGCCATCCGGTCGGCATCGTCGCCAACAACGGTGTGCTGTTCGGTGAATCCGCCCAGAAGGGCGCGCATTTCATCGAATTGTGCGACAAGCGGGTCATTCCGCTGGTGTTCCTGCAGAACATCACCGGCTTCATGGTCGGGCGCGACTACGAGGCGAGCGGTATCGCCAAGCACGGCGCGAAGATGGTGACCGCGGTCGCGTGCGCGCGGGTGCCGAAGCTGACGGTCGTGATCGGCGGTTCGTACGGCGCCGGCAACTATTCGATGTGCGGGCGGGCGTATTCGCCGCGCTTCCTGTGGATGTGGCCGAACGCCCGCATCTCGGTGATGGGCGGTGAGCAGGCCGCCTCGGTGCTGGCCACCGTTCGCGGCGATCAGCTCGGTGATTCCTGGAGCGCCGAACAGGAGGAGCAGTTCAAGGCGCCGATCCGGGAACAGTACGAGCACCAGGGCAATCCGTACTACTCCACCGCCCGGCTGTGGGACGACGGGGTCATCGATCCCGCCGATACCAGAACCGTGCTCGGCCTGGCGCTGTCGGTCTGTGCGCAGGCGCCTCTCGAACCTGTCTCCTACGGCGTATTCCGGATGTGATCACCATGCTGAACAAATCTCACCCGGTGCCCTTCGACACCGTGCTGGTCGCCAACCGCGGCGAGATCGCCGTGCGCGTGATCCGCACGTTGCGCGCCATGGGTATTCGCTCGGTGGCGGTCTACAGCGACGCCGATGTCGCCGCCCGGCACGTGGCCGAGGCCGATGTCGCGGTGCGGCTGGGTCCGGCCCCGGCGCGGCAGAGCTATCTCGATATCGATCGGGTGGTCGACGCGGCCGTGCGCTCCGGTGCGCAGGCCGTCCATCCGGGTTACGGCTTCCTGTCGGAGAATTCGGCGTTCGCCGCCGCACTGGAGAAGGCCGGCATCGTCTTCCTCGGTCCGCCCGTGCGGGCGATCGAGATCATGGGTGACAAGATCGCGGCCAAGACCGCGGTCGCCGACTTCGGGGTGCCGGTCGTGCCCGGTATCGCCCGGCCCGGCCTCACCGACGACGAATTGATCTCGGCCGCAACCGAAATCGGCTATCCGGTGCTGGTCAAGCCGTCGGCGGGCGGTGGCGGCAAGGGGATGCGCCGGGTCGACGATCCCGCCGATCTGCCCGCGGCGCTGGTGAGCGCGCGCCGGGAGGCCGCCGCGGCGTTCGGTGACGACACGTTGTTCCTGGAGCGATTCGTCGCCAGACCGCGGCATATCGAGGTGCAGATCCTCGCCGACCAATTCGGCAACGTGCTGCATCTGGGTGAGCGGGAATGCAGCCTGCAGCGCCGGCATCAGAAGGTCATCGAGGAGGCGCCCTCGCCGTTGCTGGACCCGCAGGCGCGGGCCCGGATCGGCGCCGCCGCCTGCAACACCGCGCGCAGCGTCGACTACGTGGGCGCGGGCACCGTCGAATTCATCGTCTCCGCCGACCGGCCGGACGAGTTCTTCTTCATGGAGATGAACACCCGGCTGCAGGTCGAACATCCGGTGACCGAACTGGTGACCGGGGTCGATCTGGTGGAATGCCAGGTCCGCGTGGCGGCCGGGCAGAAGATCGTCGCCGAACAGGACGATATCCAGCTCACCGGTCATGCCGTCGAGGCCCGCGTCTACGCCGAGGATCCCGGCCGCGACTTCCTGCCCACCGGCGGAACCGTGCTGGCGCTGGCCGAGCCGCAGGGTCCGGGCGTGCGGGTCGATTCCGGGCTGCGCACCGGCAGTGTGATCGGCAGCGACTACGACCCGATGCTGTCGAAGGTGATCGCGCACGGCCCCGATCGCGCGACCGCGATCGCCCGGCTCGATCAGGCACTGGCCGACACCCAGGTGCTCGGCGTGCGGACCAACACCGACTTCCTGCGCTTCCTGCTGGCCGACCCCGATGTGCTGCGCGGTGATCTCGACACCGGACTGCTGGACCGGCGCGCCGGGGACTTCCGCCCCGCACCGGCCACGGACGACCAGTTCGTCGCGGCGGCGGTGGCTCGGTGGCTGCGGGGGTGGCCGGATGCCCCGCGCGGCCCGTGGGACATCCCGAACGGCTGGCGCATCGGCACCGCCGCGCCCACGGTGTTGCGGCTCGAAGGCGGCGACCGTGTCGTGCACGTGGCGATCACGGGCACCCCGGCCGACGCGTGGGTGGCGGTCGACGCCGGGCAGCCGCGCTCGCTGACCGCCGCGCGCGACGACGCGGTGCTGACGATCGACCTCGACGGTATCCGGCTGCGTTACCGGGTCGCCGAACACGGCGGCCCGATCTGGGTGGCCGGCGCCGACGGCGTCGCGGCGGTGCGCGAGGTGGCCGAACCGAGTCTGCGCGGTGGCGACGAACAGCTCACCGATGCCGAAATACTCAGCCCCATGCCGGGTTCGGTGATCGCGGTGCACGTGGCCCCGGGCGCCGAGGTGGCCGCCGGCACCCCGGTGGTGGTGGTCGAGGCGATGAAGATGGAACACACCCTGACCGCGCCGGTCGCCGGAATGGTGGAGCTGCTGGTCGCCGCCGGCGACCAGGTGCAGGTCGAACAGGTCCTGGCGCGGATCGCCGCCGAGCCCGTCGTGGACACCGAGGAATCGGACAGCGAGCAGGCGGACACCGAGCAGAAAGAGGCACAGGCATGAGCGATTTCCTGTCCACCGGCACGCTGCCGGAGGAGTACCGAGATCTGGCGCTGACCGTTCGCGATTTCGCGAATCAGGTCGTCGCGCCGGTGGCGGCGAAACACGATGCGGCCCATACCTTCCCGTACGAGGTCGTATCCGGCATGGCGGATATGGGTCTGTTCGGCCTGCCGTTCCCGGAGGAGTACGGCGGTATGGGCGGCGACTACTTCGCGCTGTGCCTGGCGCTCGAGGAACTCGGCAAGATCGACCAGAGCGTGGCGATCACGCTCGAGGCCGGGGTGTCGCTGGGCGCCATGCCGATCTACCGGTTCGGCAACGAGGCGCAGAAGCAGGAGTGGTTGCCGCAGTTGACCTCCGGGCGCGCCCTCGCGGGTTTCGGTCTCACCGAACCCGGTGCGGGCAGCGATGCCGGCGGCACCCGGACCACCGCCGTCCGCGACGGCGACGACTGGATCATCAACGGCAGCAAGCAGTTCATCACCAATTCGGGCACCGATATCACCCGGCTGGTGACCGTGACCGCGGTGACCGGTGAGTCGGAGGGCAAGAAGGAGATCTCCACCATCCTGGTGCCGACCGACACCCCCGGCTTCGTCGCCGAACCGGCGTACAACAAGGTCGGCTGGCACGCCTCGGACACCCATCCGCTGAGCTTCACCGACGTCCGGGTGCCGCAGTCGAATCTGCTCGGTGAACTCGGCCGCGGCTACGCCAACTTCCTGCGGATTCTGGACGAGGGCCGGATCGCGATCGCGGCGCTGTCGGTCGGCGCGGCACAGGGCTGTGTCGACGAGAGCGTGCGCTACGCCGGTGAGCGGGAGGCGTTCGGCCGCACCATCGGCCGCAACCAGGCGGTGGCGTTCAAGATCGCCCGGATGGAGGCGCGGGCGCACGCCGCGCGCACCGCCTACTACGACGCGGCGGCCTTGATGCTGGCGGGCAAGCCGTTCAAGAAGCAGGCCGCGATCGCGAAGCTGGTCGCCAGCGAGGCCGCGATGGACAACGCTCGCGATGCCACCCAGATTTTCGGCGGCTACGGCTTCATGAACGAATATGCTGTGGCCCGGCACTATCGCGATTCCAAGATTCTGGAAATCGGCGAGGGCACGACCGAGGTGCAGTTGATGCTGATCGGACGGGAGCTGGGACTGTGAGCGAGCCGATGGAGCCGGTGCGCCGGGTGGTGCAGCGTGGGCTGTGGTTCGAGGAGCTGGAAATCGGTGTGCTGTACGAACATCGGCCCGGGCGCACCATCACCGAGGCGGACAACGTCGCGTTCACCACGCAGACGATGAATACCCAGGCGCTGCATCTGGACGCGGCCTTCGCCGACGGTCTGCCCCCGTTCAATCAGCGACTCGTCAATTCGATGCTCACGCTGTCGACGCTGGTCGGCCTGTCGGTGGCGCAGCTGACTCAGGGCACCATCGTGGGCAATCTGGGCTTCTCGGAGGTCGCCTTCCCGAAGCCGATGTTCCACGGCGACACCCTGTACGCCGAAACCCTGGTGACCGCCAAGCGCGAGTCGAAAAGCCGTCCGGGCGAAGGGATCGCGACCTTCGCGCACACCGGGCGCAACCAGCACGGCGACGTGGTGGCCACCGCGGTCCGCAAAACCCTGATGCGGATGCGCCCAGACGGCGAGTAGGAGAGCGGATGAACTGGGAACTCCCGGGCCCGGCCTGGCTGTTCTGCCCCGCCGACCGGGGCGAACGCTACGAGAAGGCCGCCGCCGCGGCCGACGTCGTGATCATCGATCTGGAGGACGGCGTCGCGGCCGGGGACAAGGAGGCCGCGCGCGAGGTGCTGATGGCCACGCCGCTCGATCCGGAGCGAACGGTGGTCCGGGTCAACGCGGCCGGTACGCACGATTTCGACGCGGACCTGACCGCGCTGGCCTCGACCTCCTACCGTCGCATCATGTTGCCGAAATGCGAATCGGCACAACAGCTCTCACTGTTGTCGGACTACGAGGTGCTCGCGCTGTTCGAATCGCCGCTGGGCGCGCTGCGCACCGAAGAGGTCATGGCCGCGCCGAATGCGATCGCCTCGATGGCCGGGGCGGAGGATCTGGTCGCCGGACTCGGCGGCAATTCCAGCCGCCGCGCCGACGGCGGTTATCGCGATGTGGCACGGCAGCTGCGCTCGACCGCGTTGCTGGCGGCGAAGGCGTACGGCAAGATCGCGCTGGACTCGGTGTATCTCGATATCGCCGACCTCGACGGGTTGCGCGCGGAATCCGACGAGGCGGTGGCGGTCGGCTACGACGTCAAGGTCGCCATCCATCCCAAGCAGCTCGCGGTGATCCGGGCCGCCTACGCGCCGGCGGACGAGGAAGTGGACTGGGCCCGCCGGGTGCTGGCGGAGGTGCCCAACAATCGCGGTGTGTTCAGTTTCGAGGGACGCATGGTGGACGGCCCGGTGATCCGGCACGCCGAGCGCATTCTGCAGCGTGCCGGGGCCCGGTAGACCTAGGAGAGTCATGACGCAACCACAGTGGGAGCCCGACGCCGGGGACCTGGAAACGGCGCGGGTCGCCGATTTCGCCCGATTCGTCGAGGCCCGGACCGGACGAGAATTCGACGACTATCACTCGCTGTGGGAATGGTCGATCACCGATCTGCCCGGGTTCTGGGGCGCGCTGTGGGAGTACTTCGAACTCGGCGGCGCGCCGGCCACCGTGCTGGCGAGTACCGAAATGCCCGGCGCGCAATGGTTTCCGGGGCAGCTGCTGAACTACGTCGATCAGATCGCCCGCCATGTCCGCACCGACCGGCCCGCCATCGTCTACGCCGGCGAACAGGGCGGCCTGACCGAGATCTCCTGGGCGGAACTGCTGGGGCGCACCGCCTCCTTCGCGGCGACGCTCCGCGAGCTCGGGGTGGGACTCGGCGATCGAGTCGTCGGCTATCTGCCCAACATCCCCGAGGCCGTGATCGCCTTCCTCGGCGCGGCCAGTATCGGCGCGGTGTGGAGTGCCTGCGGGCAGGACTATTCGGCCAAGGCGGCGCTCGACCGGCTGGGGCAGTTGGAGCCGGCCGTGCTGGTCACCGCCGACGGTTACCACTTCGGCGGGAAAACGCACGACAAACGCGACGATATCGCCGCCCTGCGGGCGGGGCTGCCGACCGTTCGCGCCACCGTCGTGGTGCCGCGCCTCGGCGGTGCGGTGCCCGACGCCCTGGACTGGAATGCGGTCGCCCCTCCGGAGGGCGCCGAATTGTCCACGGAGCCCGTCGGTTTCGCGCATCCACTGTGGATCCTGTTCTCTTCCGGCACCACGGGGCTGCCGAAGGGGATCGTGCACGGGCACGGCGGCGTCCTGCTCGAACATCTGAAAGCCGCTGCGCTGCAATCGGATATCGGCCGCGGCGACGTCTTCTTCTGGTACACCAGCCCCAGCTGGATGATGTGGAATTTCCAGGTCGCCGGCCTGCTGGTGGGTGCGACGATCGTCTGTTACGACGGCAGTCCGACCTATCCGCACGCCGATTCGCTGTTCGACCTGGCCGCGCGCACGGGCACCACCGTGCTCGGCACCAGCCCCGGCTACGTGCTCGCCTGCATCAAGGCCGGTGTGGTGCCGCGGCGCGACCATGATCTCTCGGCGCTGCGCACGATCGGCATCACCGGGTCGTCCCTGCCGCCGTCGTCGGCACTGTGGTTGCGCGACAACGTCGGTGAGCGGGTCCAGGTGAACTCGATCAGCGGCGGCACCGATGTGGTGTCCGCGTTCATCGGCGGCGTGCGCACGGTGCCGGTGTGGCCGGGCGAGCTGTCGGTGCCGTTCCTCGGCGCCGCGGTGGATGCCTGGGACGAATCGGGCCGGCCGGTGCGCGGCGAGGTCGGGGAGTTGGTGATCACCGCCCCGATGCCCTCCATGCCGGTGTCGTTCTGGAACGATCCCGACGGAACACGCTATCGCGCAGCGTATTTCGAGATGTTCCCCGGCGTCTGGCGGCACGGCGACTGGATCACCGTCACCGATCACGGCAGCATCGTCGTGCACGGCCGCTCCGATTCGACGCTGAACCGGCACGGCATCCGGATGGGCTCGGCCGATATCTACCAAGCGGTGGAACAACTTCCGGAGATCGCCGAGGCCCTGGTGATCGGCGCCGAACAGCCCGATGGGGGCTATTGGATGCCGCTGTTCGTCACCCTCGCCCCGGGCGCCGAACTGACCGACGAGCTGAAACAACGCATCAACGCGACGATCCGCACCGAGGTCTCGC
Source organism: Nocardia sp. 852002-20019_SCH5090214 (assembly GCF_001665865.1). Taxonomy (NCBI): domain Bacteria; kingdom Bacillati; phylum Actinomycetota; class Actinomycetes; order Mycobacteriales; family Nocardiaceae; genus Nocardia; species Nocardia sp. 852002-20019_SCH5090214. The sequence goes on from NZ_LZMK01000393.1 coordinate 126,224, forward strand.
CGCGCCACGTCCCCGACGAAATCATCGCCGCCCCGGGCATTCCGCACACCCGCACCGGCAAGAAGCTCGAGGTGCCGATCAAGAAACTGTTCCAGGGTGCGGACCCGGATCGGGTGGTCGAACGCAGCGCGGTCGACAATGCGGATCTGCTCACCTGGTACGCCGAGGTGCCGGCCCGGAAACGGGCGACGTAGATCGAGCCGCGGAAGCGGTGCGCTGCCGCTCGGTGGCCGCCGAGTACGCGCGGCGCACCGCATCCGGGCCGCGGGTGATCAGGCGGCGAGCTCTCCGGCCTCCTCCATCGACAACCGGCCGTCGACCATGCGGTAGACCGCGTTCATGCGGTGCAGGTGGGTGCGGTCGTGGGTCACCAGCAAAGTGGCGGCGGCGTGGGTGTGAACGACCCCGAGAATCAGGTCGATGACGGCGGCCCCGCGTTCCTGGTCGAGGGCGCTGGTGGGCTCGTCGACGACCAGCAGGGCGGGGTCGTGCATGAGCGCGCGGGCGATGTCGACGCGCTGCCGTTGACCGCCGGACAGCTGGGCCGGGCGCTTCTTCTCGTGGCCGCGCAGCCCCACCGCGTCGAGCAGATCCATCGCCTTGTCCCTGGTTCGGCGTCGCAGGCGCGGTGAGACGACGGTGTGGCCACCCAGGTGCTGCATCACCTCGAGTTGTTCGACCGCGGTGAGGGCGGGGATGAGGTTGGGCTGCTGGAAGACGATCCCGATGCGTTCGCGGCGCAGGGTGGTGGCCTCGCGCCGGGACGCTCGGGCGAGGTCGACGCTGCCGTCGTCGGTATCGAGCAGGATCCGGCCCGAATCCGGGCGTACCAATGTCGACACCGTGGCCAGCAGACTTGATTTGCCCGATCCCGACGGGCCGGTGATGGCGGCGATCTCGCCGCCGCGCACGGTCAATGACACCTTGTCGAGGGCGGTGATGCGGCCGGCGCCGTCGGGGAAGGTGAGGGTGAGATCGGAGACGGTCAGGGTGGTGGTCATCGAAAGCTCCTGTGCGGTAATCGAATCAGCGAGATTGGTTGAGCGCGGTGAGCGGGTCGGTGGTGGCCAGGAAGCGCAGGGCGAACACGGCGCCGAGCAGCCCGAGCCCGATCAGGGCGAGTGCGGGCACCACGGTCGTGGCCGCGCTGAGCACGAACGGCACCGCCCCGCCGATGAAGGCCCCGGCCAGTGCGGTCACCCCGACACCGACGCCGACGCCGAGGAGCAGCACGATCAGCGCCTGGCCCAGGGCGTCGCGAACCAGTGCGGTCGTGGTGGCGCCCAGCGCTTTCAGCGTCGCGATATCCGCGGTGCGCTGGATGGTCCAGACGGTGAAGAAGGCACCGATCACCAGGGCGGAGATCACGAACAGCATCACAGTCATCAGCGTGAGTGAACCGTTCTCGGCCCGATACGACCCGATCGCCTGCAATGCGCCGTCGACACTCGTCGTGCGGGTGTGCGCGGCGCTGTTCACCGCACCGGTATCGGGCACCCCGGAGGCGACCAGAATCGTGGCGGCCCCGCCGCGCGGATCGAGTTGCTGCCAGTCGGACAGCGTCGTCCAGACCACCGGGGTGTGCGCGTACCAGTCGTCGTCGCCGACTGCCGCGACCGTGAAGGTACCGCCGCCGATCGACACGCGATCACCGGCGCCGGCCGAGAGGTCTTCGGCGGCGGCTTTACTCAGCACGACGGTGCCGGGTCCGGTAGCCGCCTCGTTGCCGAACGCCTTGCCGTCGACGCCGAATATCGCCACCTGGGCCGGTGCGGATCCCTCCCGGACGGCCTGGCTACGGCTGATGCCGACCGGATCGACGCTTCCTCCGGCTCGCTGCCAGCGCTCGACCTGTTCGCTGGTCAGCGCCGAGGAATCGAACGACGGATCGGCGCCGGTATCGGCGAATACGACGCTGCCGCCGGCCAGCCGCTCGAGTGCGGAAATATTCTGATGCGCCAGGCCGGCCGTGAGTCCGCTCAGAAAGCTCACCAGCAGGGCCACCATGGTGACGACCAGGGTGATGAGCAGGAATCGGCCGCGGGCGGCCCGCAGATCTCTCAGTGCGACGAACATATCTCCACCTTCGCTATGAATCCGCCGGTGGACATCGCCTGCGCGGACACTTCGCGACCGCCCGACGATGGGGTGCCGAATCCACCTTTCGATGGATGCCGCCCCGGTAACCGCGCATAAGCTGGCAGCGTGCACCGCTCTCCACTCACCCCCGTCTTCGCCGCACTGCAGGTCGGACTGCATGTGTTGATGACGGCGCTGGTGGTCGTGGTAATGGTGCGGGCGGCCGTGCCCGGTGACGACGGCCCCCGGCCCACCGTCGCGGTGATCGTGCTCGCGGCGCTGTTCCTGCTCGTCTATTTCGCGGGTGCGCTGCTGCGCGGGCGTCCGGTCGCGGCGCGGGTATGGCTGGGCGGGCTCACGGCGCTGTGGCTGGCGTTGATCGTGCTGGTTCCGGAGGCCGTCTACCTGGTGTTCGGACTGTTCTTCCTCTATCTGCATCTGCTGCCGCGACTGTGGGGACTGGCCGCGGTCGTCGCCGCCACGATCGTCTCGGTGGTCGGCTGGGGATTGCACGAGGGGTGGACGGTTCCCGGAATCGCCGGGCCGGTCCTGGGCGCGATCGTGGCGATCGCGATCGGCCTGGGCTATCGGGCGCTGTTCCGCGAGGCGGCCGATCGCCAGCAGCTGATCGACGAATTGCTCTCCACCCGTGCCACTCTCGCCGAACGCGAACGCACCGCCGGCAAACTCGCCGAACGTGAACGGCTCGCGCAGGAGATCCACGACACCGTCGCACAGGGGCTGTCCAGCATCCAGATGCTGCTGCATGCCGCCGAACGCGACGCACCGGATCATCCCGCGCTGCAACAGATTCGGCTCGCCCGCGAGACCGCCGCGGACAATCTGGTCGAGACCCGGCAGTTGATCGGCGACCTCACCCCGGCGGTGCTCGAGGGGCAATCGCTGAGTGATGCGCTCGAGCGGATCGCCCGGCGCGCGGAGGGCCCCGGGCTGAGCGCCCGCACGATCGTCGAGGGGACGCCGATGCGGCTGCCGATGCCCGTAGAGGCCGCGCTGGTGCGGGTGGCGCAGGGCGCGGTGTCGAATGTGGTCCGGCACGCGCACGCCGACCGGATGCGGATCACGCTCACCTACGGTGACGACGCCGTCCATCTCGATGTGGTCGACGACGGCGTCGGTATCGACCCGGCGGTCTTCGGCGGCGGCACCTTCGGCCTCAACGCCATGCGTAGCCGCGTCGAACAGCAGGGTGGTGTCATGGACGTCGAATCCGAGCCGGGGCATACCGCCGTCACCGTGTCGTTTCCGCTGCACGACTCGGAACCTGCTGCGGCCGATCTCATCTCGCGGGAGGACCTGCGGTGATCCGTCTCCTGCTGGCCGACGACCACGCCATCGTCCGCGCCGGATTGCGGGCCCTGCTGGATTCCGGCGAGGACATCACGGTGGTCGGGGAGGCCGCCACCGCCGAGGAGGCCGTGGCCTTCTGCGCCACCACGCACGTCGATCTGGTGCTGATGGATCTGCGCTTCGGTCCCGGCAAATCCGGGGTGGACGCGACCCTGGCCCTGCGCGCCCTGCCCGATCCGCCGAACGTCCTGGTCGTGACCAACTACGACACCGACGCCGATATCCTCGGCGCCATCGAGGCGGGTGCCTGCGGTTACATCCTCAAGGACACCCCGCCGCCCGAACTCCTCGCCGCCGTGCGCGCCGCGGCGGCGGGGGAGAGCGTGCTCTCGCCCTCGGTCGCCTCCAAACTGATGACCCGCGTCCGCAAACCGGACACCACCCTGAGCGCCCGTGAGATCGAGGTGCTGCGCCTGGTCGCCGACGGTCATTCCAACCGCGACATCGGCAAACACCTGTTCCTCAGCGAGACGACGGTGAAATCCCATCTGGTGCACATCTATTCGAAGCTGGGCGTGAAATCGCGGACGTCGGCGGTGGCGCGAGCGCGCGAGCGCGGGGCCATCTGAACCGTGCAGGGCTCGCCGATCGCGGCCGTGTCGCTCGGCGCGTGTCGGGGCCCGCGCCCACGCCGCCGGTTCCTAGGGTGTGCTCATGCCTTCCATCACCGATCCCGAAGTGCGGGAATTCCTCGCCGCCGGAACCCGTACCGGCAAACTGGCTTTGGTCGCCTCCGACGGCCGCCCGATCGTCAATCCGGTGTGGTTCATCCTCGACGGCGACGACCTGGTCTTCAACACCGGCAAAACCACCGCCAAGGGCAAGGCGCTTGCTCGCGATCCCCGCGTCGCCCTCTGCGTGGACCTGGACGAGCCGCCGTACGCCTATTTCCAGGTGCAGGGCGTCGCCACACTCTCCGAGGATCCTGCCGAACTCCTGCGCACCGCGACCGCCATCGCCGCGCGGTACATGGGCCCGGACCGCGCCGAGGAATTCGGCACACGCAACGCCGTCCCCGGTGAGCTGGTCGTGCGGGTACGCCCGGACAAGATCCTCGGTGGACTGAACATGACCGGATAGCCGGCCGGGGGCGGGAAGAAGTCAGCGACGCCGGGCGTATTCGGCGGCCGCGGCCCAGTCGACCAGTACGCAGGCTTCCTCGCCCACGGTCCAGGCGTCGTGGCCGGGCGGGCACTGCATGAAATCTCCCGGGCCGACCTCGCACTCGGTGCCGTCGTCCATCCGGATGTGCATCCGCCCCGAGATGCAGTAGCCGATGTGGGAGACCTGGCAGCTGTCGGTTCCGGCGATCGGCTTGACGTGCGTGGACCAGCGCCAGCCCGGCTCGAAGACGGCCCGGCCGACCGCGCCGGAGGGTGCCTGCACGACCTCGAGGCGCCCGCTGCCGGATTCGAATTCGCGCGTCTCGTCGGCCGAATCGAAGTTCTTCACCAGCAGGGACGCATCCGGCGTCCCCATATCGTCCTCACGCACCAGATCCAGATTGCGGAAGACCGCCGGCTCGTCGCACAGTGCGGCGAGGGTTTCGGCGAAGCCGGTCGTCTCGGGCAGCGCGGAATTCGCCATGGCCTGCTCGTAGGAGGGGAATTCCACGATCTGCAGGTAGGTGTCCGGATGGTCGCGGTCCCGGGTTTCCATGCTGTGCGTCGCCGAGCGCGTGCCCTCGGTAGCCGTCAGCCACCGATCCAGCGTGCGATTGAACTCGTCGAGCTGCGAGGTCTTGAACTCGATGGTCTGAACGAATTTCGTCATCGTGCTCACCTTCGGAGTTGTGGATGACCCCGGGCATGATCTTACGCCGCGCGGCACCGCGCGGAGCCGGCGAATCGAGCGCGGGAGCTGTCCCCGCGAACGGCACCGAGACCGCCTGCGGGCTACTCGACACCGCCGTCGAGCAGGGTGCCTGCGTGGTTGAAAAAGCTTGCACTGCAACAAGTTCGACATGCGGCGCAGCTGCTCGCTCCGCACCTCCACTGTGGGTGTGTGCCGCGCGGGGCGGCTGGGCTGAGGGCTGCGGGATCGGGCGGGCACCTAGACTCCGGGCATGACCGTGCATTTCATCGGAGCGGGTCCCGGGGCGGCCGATCTACTCACGCTGCGGGCGGTGGCGCTGCTGCGGGAATCTCCGGTGTGCCTGTATGCCGGGACGTATCTGGATCCTGGGGTGCTGGCGCATTGCGCGCCGGAGGCGGAGTTGATCGATACCCAGGGGCTGGATCTGGACCAGATCGTCGCGCACTGTGCGCGGGCCGACGCCGAGGGTAAGGATGTGGCCCGGCTGTGTTCGGGGGATCCGTCGATCTATTCGGCGCTGACCGAGCAGGCGCGTCGGCTCGACGGGCTGGGCATCGCCTGGGATGTGACGCCCGGGGTGCCGGCGTATGCGGCGGCGGCCGCGGCCCTGGGCAGTGAGCTGACGGTGCCGGAGGTGGTGCAGTCGGTGGTGCTGACGCGGACGCAGGCGCGCTCGACCGCGATGCCCGAGTCCGAGGCGCTGGCGAATTTCGCGCGGACCCGGGCCAGTCTGGTGCTGCATCTGGCGATCACGCGGATTGGGGAGCTGGCCGCGGAGCTGGCGCAGGAGTACGGCGCCGATTGCCCGGCCGTGGTGGTCTACCGGGCCAGTCAGCCGCAGCAGCGGATTCTGCGCGGGACGCTCGCCGATATCGCCGGCCAGGTCGAGGCGGCCGGACTGCGGCAGGCCGCGGTGGTCCTGGTCGGGCGAGCCCTGACTCCGGCGCTCGACTGTGCGCAGTCCCATCTGTACGACCCCGGACGGGAGCGGCACCCGGTGTCCGGGCCCGGCGCGTGACCCCCTCGCGCAGCGCGATTTCGGTCACTCGGGACGGGCGATTCCCGGTAGGTTCCCAGGAGCGGATCGAACGTCGAGGTGGCGGGGACAACGGAGTGCAGTGGTGATGTCGGAGCGCTATCGCCCTTCTTGGCTGATTGTCGGTACCTGGCGGTAGATTGGTTCGGTGTTCATCAGCGAATCTCGAAACGAGGCCGATCCGTGGCCGGTGGGTGTGGTCGGGCCCATGTAACAAGATCGGCCCGACGGACGGATAGGTCCTATGAACATTTTTGTCTGATTGCAATCGAAGTGAGCCCCGAATGCCGGACGCCACGCTCGGATGAGGTGAGCGTCGGCATCGGTGTGCCATCGGGGAGCGCTGCGTGGCGTTCCGGAAGCGAGGTTACGGGTTGGACCGGCTGGATTTCGGCGGAAACGGCGAAGCTGGCGGCGAGGTAACGCCCGCGGCAGTATCCGGGGATCAACTGTTCCCGCTGTCGCCGGCGCAGCTCGGAATCTGGTATGCCCAGCACCTGGACCCCCAGGTGCCGATCACGATCGCCCAGTACGTCGACCTGGACGGCGACGTCGACGTCGAGGTGCTCTCGCGCGCCAGCCTGGATGCGTCCCACGAGCTGGGCTCCGGTTTCGTGCGCATCGTCGAACGCGACGGCGAGCCGCTGCAGTACGTCGACCACACCCTCGGCGATACCGACGGCGTCGAGCACATCGATCTGCGCGATGCCGCCGATCCGGAAGCGGCCGCGCACGAGTGGATGCGCGCCGACTACGGCCGCCCGCTGAACATCATCACCGACCGCCTGGTCCGCTCGGCCGCGCTGCAGCTCACCGACGACCGCTGGTTCTGGTACTCGCGTGCCCATCACATCGTGCTCGACGGCTTCGGCGCGGTGAACCAGGTCAACCGGATCGCCGAGCGCTACACCGCCTATCGCAACGGCGTCGAGCCCGCCGCGTTGAAGGCCTCCGACCTGCGCGACCTGGTCGAATCCGAATTCGCCTACCGCGACAGCACCCGTTTCGAGAGCGATAAGCAGTACTGGGCCGAGCGTGTGGCCGGCCTGGAGGAGGGCACCAGCCTCACCGGCCGCAATGCCGCCCCGGCCCCGCTGAACGACGTGGTCGGCGCCGCTCTGTCCGACGATCGCAACGACCTGCTCGCCGAAGCCGTTCGTCGCCACGACTCCTCGCCGGCCGCCCTGCTGATCGCGGGTTTCGCCGCCTATCTGGCGCAGTGGACCGACGCCGGGGACGTCATTCTGAGCCTTCCGGTCACCGCGCGCACCACCGCGGTGATGCGGCGTTCCGGCGGCGCCACCTCGAACATCGTCCCGCTGCGCCTGCGCGTCGGCCACGACACCACCGTCACCGACCTGCTGAAGTCGGTGCAGGTGGAGGTGTCGGGCGCGCTGCGTCACCAGCGGTACCGGCACGAGGACATTCGCCGTGACAGTGCCGCCGCCGGCCGGGAATCGGGCAGCGGCGACGGAGTGGTGACCAAGGAGTTCTTCGGCCCCTGGGTCAACATCATGTTGTTCCAGGACGAGCTGGTACTCGGCAGCACGCCGGGCCGCTTGCATGTGCTCTCCACCGGTTCCATCGAGGATCTCGGCGTCAACTTCTATCAGACCGAGGGCGGCGCGCGGTCCCGGATCGACTTCGAGACCAACCCGAACCTCTACACTGAAGACGAAGCGCGCCACCATCATTCGCGCTTCCTCGAATTCTTCGACCGGTTCCTGCAGGCGGATGCGCAGGAGCGGCTGTGGGGTCTGCCGATCACCACGGCCGTCGAGCGGGCCGAAACCGTCACCGGCTGGAACCGCTCCGTCCACGAGGTGCCGACCACCACGCTGCCGGCCCTGCTGGACGCCGCGATCGCGCGCACGCCCGGCCGGACCGCCATCGACTTCCAGGGGCAGACGCTGACCTACGCCGAATTCGGCGCCCGGGTCAACCGCCTGGCGCGGACCCTGATCGCCGACGGTGTGGGCCCGGAATCGCTGGTGGCACTGGGCATGCGGCGTTCGCTGGATCTGGTCGTCGGCATGCACGCGGTGCTGAAGGCCGGTGGCGCGTACGTGCCGATCGATCCGGATCATCCGGTCGAGCGCACCGCCTACATCCTCGACAGCGCGGGCCCGGTGTGCGTGCTGACCAGTTCCACCGACGAGGTGGACCTGCCGGATTCGGTGCGGCAGGTACAGATCGACACGCTCGACACCACCGGTGTGTCCGATGCGCCGATCACGGACGCCGACCGGCTCGCGCCGCTGCGCGCGGACAACACCGCCTACGTCATCTACACCTCCGGTTCGACCGGCCGGCCCAAGGGCGTCGCGGTCACCCACCACGCCATCGTCAATCAGCAGCTGTGGATGCTGCACGAATACGGCCTGACCGAGGCCGACGTCTATCTGCAGAAGACCGCCACCACCTTCGACGTCTCGCTGTGGGGTTACTTCCTGCCGCTGATGGTCGGCGCGAAACTGGTGGTCGCCGATCCGGACGGGCATCGCGATCCGGTCTACGTCGCGCAGATGATCGAGCGGCACGCGGTGACCGTCACCGACTTCGTGCCGTCGATGCTGACGGTTTTCGCCTCGCACGCCAGCGCGGGTCAATGTGATTCGCTGCGTGCGGTTTTCGTCATCGGTGAGGCGCTGCCGCCGGAGACCGCCGCGATGTTCCGGGCGATCAACCCGGACGCCGGCCTGCACAACCTCTACGGCCCCACCGAGGCCGCGGTCTCGGTGACCTACTGGGAGGCCACCGCAGCCGACACCACCACCGTCCCGATCGGTATCCCGGAATGGAATGTCGATGTCTACGTGCTGGATTCGCGGTTGCGTCCGGCCGCGATCGGCGCACCGGGTGAGCTGTATCTGGGTGGACGGCAGTTGGCCCGCGGATACCGCGGCCGGCCCGATCTGACCTCGGATCGGTTCGTCGCCAATCCCTTCTCGAGCACCGGCGAGCGCATGTACCGCACCGGTGACCTGGTGCGCTGGGGCCGGCAGGCCGACGGGACCGGCGTGCTGGAGTACATCGGCCGTACCGACTTCCAGGTCAAGTTCCGCGGCCAGCGCATCGAGCTCGGCGAGATCGAAACCGATCTGCTCGCCCATCCGGCGGTCAGCCAGGCCGTCGTGCTGGTGGTCGACACCGCGACCGGTCAGCAGCTGGTCGCGTATGTCGTTCCGGCGCCGGGATATTCGATCGATTCGGCGGATCTCACCCGGTTCGTGGCCGAGAAGCTGCCCAGCTACATGGTGCCCGCCGCGATCATGGTGCTGGACGCGTTCCCGCTCAACACCTCCGGCAAGCTGGATCGCAAAGCGCTGCCCGAACCCGTGTTCAGCGCCGATGCGACCGGTTACCGCGCCCCCCGCACGCAGGCCGAGGAGATCGTCGCCGGCGTCTTCGCCGACGTACTGAGCCAGCCCCGGGTCGGCGTGGACGACAACTTCTTCGACCTCGGCGGCAACTCGCTGGTGGCGACGCAGGTCGTCGCGCGCATCTCCGCCGCCTTCGGCGTGCAGCTGGGTGTGCGCGCGCTGTTCGAGACGCCCACCGTGGCGGGTATCGCGGCCCGGGCCGACGCCGCGGCCGAACACGGCGCCGACGGCGAATTCGCGGCGCGTCCGCCGCTGGTCGCGCAGCATCGCCCGGACCGGGTTCCGCTGTCGCTGGCACAGCAGCGGATGTGGTTCATCAACCAGTTCGATCCCGCCGCACCCACCTACAATCTGCCCTTCGTGGTCCGGCTGAGCGGCACCGTCGACATCGACGCGCTGCAGACCGCGCTGCGCGACGTGGTGGAGCGGCAGGAATCGCTGCGCACCATCTTCCCCGAGTCCGGCGCGGGCGGCTATCAGTTCGTTATTCCGGCCGAACAGGTCGACCTGGGTATCGAGGTGGAGCCGATCGACGCGGCGGATCTGCACGATGCGCTGGCGGCCTTCGCGTCCGCCGGATTCGATGTGTCTCGGGAACTGCCGATCCGGGTGCGGATATTCGAGATCTCCGCCGGCCGCGACAATGGCACGCGGGACTTCGCGGTCGCTTTCGTCGTTCACCACATCGCCGCGGACGGATTCTCCTTCGGTCCCCTGGCCCGCGACGTCGCGGCCGCATATCTGGCGCGTGCGGCCGGTTCGGCCCCCGCCTGGTCACCGCTGCCGGTCCAGTACCAGGACTACAGCCTCTGGCAGCGGGAACTGCTCGGCTCGGAGGCCGATCCGGATTCCATCGCCGCCCGCGAAATCGGGTACTGGCGAGAGGCTTTGGCCGGTCTGCCGGATCAGCTGGAATTGCCCGCCGACCGCCCGCGGCCGCCGGTGCAGAGCTTCCGCGGCCGCCGGGTCGATTTCGCCATCGACGCCGAATTGCATGGGCAATTGGTCGAACTGGCGCGTGCCCACGGCGTCAGCTTGTTCATGGTCATGCACGCCTCGTTGGCCGTTCTGCTGGCCCGGTTGTCGGGTACCAGCGATATCGCTGTCGGCACGCCGGTCGCCGGTCGCGGTGAACAGGCGCTCGACGACCTGATCGGCATGTTCGTCAACACGCTGGTGCTGCGTTCCGAGGTCGAGGGCAGCATCGCGTTCAGCGAATTCCTGGCGCAGACCCGGGAAGTCGACCTCGCCGGATTCGCGCACGTCAACGTGCCGTTCGAACGACTGGTCGAGGTGCTGAACCCGACCCGCTCGCAGGCGCGGCATCCGTTGTTCCAGGTGATGCTGTCGTTCCAGGAGATGTCGCACGCCACGTTGGAACTGCCCGGATTGTCGGTGACCGCCGACGAACTGGACGTCGACATCGCCAAATTCGACCTGCAGTGGACCATCACCGAGGAGCGTTCCGGCTCCGGTGCGCCCGCCGGGATGGTTGCGGAGGTCTCCTACGCCACCGATCTGTTCGACGCGCCGACCGTCGCCGAATTCACCGAACGCTATCTGCGGATCCTGAAATCTGTTGCCGCGCACCCGGATACGGCGGTGCGTGAGATCCTTCTGCTCGACGATGCCGAACGGGTCACGGTGCTCTCGGGCTGGAACGAGACCGCGCACGGAGTTTCGGCTCCGACGGTGCTGGATCTGTTCGCCGAGCAGGTTCGGCAGCGGCCCGACGAGCTCGCCGTGTTGTTCGACGGCGGCATGCGCGAGGACGGCGGGGAGCCGATCGAGCTCACCTACGCCGAATTCGACGCGCGCGTCAATCGTTTGGCTCGCAAACTGATCGACCTCGGCGTGGGACCGGAGTCACTGGTCGGCGTCGGTATCCGGCGTTCGGTGGATATGCTCGTCGCGATCTACGCGGTGATGACCGCCGGTGGTGGGTATGTGCCCCTGGACCCCGACCATCCGGCCGAGCGCACCGACTACGTGCTGGCCTCCTCGGGCCCGGTCTGCCTGCTGACGACCACCGACGACGGGGTCGCCGCGAGCGACATCCCGGTGATCGAGGTCGACGCCGTCGACCTCGACGACTATCCGCCGACCCCGGTCGGCGATGCCGATCGACTCGCCCCGCTGCGGCCGAGCAATACCGCATACGTGCTCTACACCTCCGGCTCCACCGGCCGTCCGAAGGGTGTCGCGGTCGCACATGCCGCCGTGGTGAACCAGATCGCCTGGATCACCGCGCAATACCGCATGGGGCCGGCCGATGTGGTGCTGCAGAAGACCCCGGTGACCTTCGACGTGTCGGTCTGGGAGTTGTTCGGCACGCTGGCGGTCGGTGCGAAGATGCTCATCGCGGCACCGGACGGGCATCGCGATCCGGTGTATCTGTCGGAGATCATCGGTCGTCATCGGGTCACCATGACGTCGTTCGTGCCGTCGATGCTGTCGGTCTTCGTCGGTGCCGCGGTTCCGGCCGAATGTGCCTCGCTGCGTGCCGTTCTCGTCGCCGGAGAGGCGCTGCCGCCGGCGACGGTGACCGCGTTCCGGCAGTTCTCCACCGCCGCGCTGCACAACCTGTACGGCCCGACCGAATTCACCGTGCACGCGACCGCATGGCACCTGGACACCGTCGCCCCCGCCACGGTGCCCATCGGCCGCCCGGTGTGGAACACGCGCGCCTACGTACTCGACCAAGGTCTGTCTCCCGTTCCGGTCGGGGTGCCCGGTGAGCTGTACCTCGGCGGGGTGCAGGTCGCGCGCGGCTATCACGGCCGCCCCGACCTGACCGCCGATCGATTCGTAGCCGACCCGTTCGGCCCGCCCGGATCACGGCTGTACCGCACCGGTGACCTGGTCCGCTGGACCGAACCGGACGCACCCGAGGTCGGCCGCGCGGGCGTGCTGGAATACATCGGCCGCACCGACTTCCAGGTGAAGTTCCGCGGTCAGCGCATCGAACTCGGGGAGATCGAGGCCGCGCTCACCGAGCATCCGGCGGTCAACCAGGCCGTGGTTCTCGTTCTGGACACCGTCGCCGGTGATCAGCTCGTCGGTTACGCGGTCACCCCGGCCGGGCCGGTCGACATCGACAACATCAAGGCGTCGCTGCACCGGCGGCTGCCGGCGTACATGGTGCCCTCGGCGATCGTGGTGCTCGACGCGCTGCCGCTGAACCCGTCCGGCAAGCTGGACCGCAAAGCGTTGCCCGCGCCGGTATTCGAGGTGCGCGAATTCCGCACTCCGGCAACGCCGATCGAGGAGATCGTCGCCCAGACCTTCGGCGAGGTTCTGGGCGTGGCCCGGGTGGGCGCGGACGACGACTTCTTCGACCTCGGCGGCAATTCGCTGATCGCCACCCAGGTGGCCTCGCGCTTGGGCAACGCGCTCGACACCCGCGTCCCGTTGCGCATGCTGTTCGAGGCGAGCACCGTGGCCGCGCTGGCCGCGCGAGTGGAATCGCATGCGGGCGACGGTGCGCGCAAGTCGCTGGTGGCACGGGAGCGCCCCGAACAGGTGCCGTTGTCGCTCGCACAGCAGCGGCTGTGGTTCCTCAACCGCTACGACACCTCCTCGGCGGTCAACAACATCCCGGTCGCCATGCGGCTGTCGGGTGAACTGGACGTGGCCGCGCTGCAGGTCGCGGTCATCGACGTGATCGACCGCCACGAATCGCTGCGCACGGTGTTCCCGGAGACCGGCAGTGCGCCGGTGCAGGTGGTGCTCGACGCCGCGCAGATCGTGCCGGACCTGACCCCGGTGCCGGTGACCGAGCACAATCTCATCGACCACCTGGTCGAACTGGCCTCCATGTCGTTCGACGTGACCAACGAAGTGCCGTTGCACGCCCGGCTCTTCGAGATCAGCGAGACCGAGTACGTGCTCGGCATGGTGGTGCACCACATCTCCGCCGACGGCTGGTCGATGCATCCGCTGGCCCGCGACGTGATGGTCGCCTACGCCGCGCGCACCAACTGGGAGCAGCCGGCCTGGACCGAACTGCCGGTGCAGTACGCCGACTACGCGCTGTGGCAGCGCGACGTGCTGGGTTCCGAGGACGATCCGAACTCGTTGATCTCCAACCAGATTCGGTACTGGACCCGCGAACTCGCCGATCTGCCCGACGAACTGGTGCTGCCCGCCGACCGGCCGCGCCCGGCGGTCGCGACGTATCGCGGTGGCACCTATTCGTTCGTCATCTCGCCGGAAACCCAGCGGCGACTGGCCGACCTCGGCCGCAGGTACAACGCCTCGCCGTTCATGGTGGTGCACGGCGCGCTGGCGATCCTGCTGGCGCGGCTGTCGGGTACCTCCGATATCGCGATCGGCACCCCGGTCGCCGGTCGCGGTGAGGCCGCGCTCGACGATCTGATCGGCATGTTCGTCAACACGCTGGTGTTGCGCACGAACGTCGACGGCGCAATGACCTTCGCCGAACTGCTGGCCCAGGCCCGCAATACCGATCTGCAGGCCTTCGCCCATGCCGACGTGCCGTTCGAGCGGCTGGTCGAGGTGCTCAACCCGGCCCGTTCGCAGGCCCGGCATCCGCTGTTCCAGGTGATGCTGGCCTTCCAGAACATCCGCCACGCCAGCCTGGAGCTGCCCGGCCTGTCGGTCAACGGCATCGACTACGACGCCCGGCTGGCGAAATTCGACCTGCAGCTCACCCTGCAGGAGGCGCCGGACGCCGAAGGGGCGGCGGCGGGTATGTCCGCCGAGTTCTCCTATGCGCTCGACCTTTTCGACGAGCCGACGATCGCCGGATTCGCCAAGCGCCTGGACCGGGTGCTGGCCGCGGTGGTGGCCGATCCGGACCGCCCCATCGGTGACATCGCGCTGATCGACGCGCTCGAGGCCGATCGGGAACTGCGCGAGTGGAACTACACCTCGCGCGAGATCGGTTCCGCGACACTGCTTCCCGAGCTGTTCGCCGAGGCCGCCCGCACTCACGCGGAGGCGGTCGCGGTGGTGGACCGCGAGGCCGGCGAGACCCTGACCTACGCCGAATTCGGGGCCCGCGTGCGCCGGTTGGCGCGGCGGTTGGTCGAGGCGGGCGTGGGCCCCGAGGCGCGGGTGGCGCTGGGACTGCGGCGTTCGACGGACCTGGTGGTCGCCATGTACGCGGTGCTCGAGGCCGGTGGCGGCTATGTGCCGCTGGACCTGGATCAGCCCGCCGACCGCATCGGCTACGTCCTCGACACCGCCGAACCGGTCTGCGTACTGACCACCTCGGCGAACGCGGCCGACGTCGAGGCCGGTGACCGTACGGTCCTGTGCCTGGACGAGCTCGACCTCGCGGACTACTCCGACGAGCCGCTGACCGATGCGGACCGTCTCGCCCCGCTGCGTCCGTCGAATCCGGCGTACACGATCTTCACCTCCGGCTCGACCGGCCGCCCGAAGGGCGTGACCGTCCCGCATTCCGCGGTGGTGAACCAGATCCGCTGGATCACCGGCGAATACGGCATCGGCGCCGACGATGTGGTGCTGTTCAAGACGCCCGCCACCTTCGACGTCTCGGTGTGGGAGTTGTTCGCCCCGCTGTCGGTCGGTGGCCGGATGGTCGTGGCCACCCCCGACGGGCATCGCGATCCGCGCTATCTCGCCGATGTGATCGCCGCCGAACAGGTCACCATGACCTCGTTCGTGCCCTCGATGCTCACCGTCTTCTCCGGTGCGGTCGACAGTTCCGCGCTGGCGTCGCTGCGGGCGTTGTTCGTCGCCGGTGAGGCCTTCACCTCCGATGCCGTCGAGGCGTTCCGCCGGGTCGGCACGGCACAGCTGTACAACCTGTACGGCCCCACCGAATTCACCGTGCACGCTACCCACGCCGGGGTGGCCGACGGCGTCCGCGGCGCGGTGCCGATCGGTTTGCCGGTGTGGAACGCGCAGGCCTACGTGCTGGACGCGCGACTGCATCCGGTGCCGCCGGGTGTCGCGGGTGAGCTGTATCTGGCCGGCGATCAGCTGGCCCGCGGTTATCTCGGCCGTGCCGATCTGACCGCCGACCGCTTCGTCGCGAATCCGTTCGCCGACTACGGCTCCCGGATGTACCGCACCGGTGACCTGGTGCGCCGCGGCGCCGACGGCGCGATCGTGTACCTGGGCCGCACCGACTTCCAGGTGAAGGTGCGCGGTCTGCGCATCGAGCTCGGGGAGATCGAATCCGCCCTCGTCGCACACGAATCCGTGGCCCAGGCGGTCGCGGTGGTGCGTTCGGACGCGCGCCTGGGCGATCAGCTCGTCGCCTACGTGGTGCCGGCCGGCGGCGTGGTGGACCTCGAGGTGCTGCGCGCACATCTGGCGCAGTTGCTGCCGTCGTACATGATTCCGTCCGCGATCGTCACGCTCGACGCGATGCCGCTGAACCCGAACGGCAAATTGGACCGGCGCGCGCTGCCGGAGCCGGTGTTCGCGGCCCGCGAATTCCGGGCGCCGTCCACGCCGGTCGAGGAGATCGTCGCGGCGACCTTCGCCGACGTACTCGGCCTGGACACCAGCGAGCGTCCGGTCGGTGTGGACGACGACTTCTTCGATCTGGGCGGCAACTCGCTGATCGCCACCCAGGTGGTGGCGCGGCTGAGCGCCGCGCTGAACGCCGAGGTCGGTGTGCGCACGGTCTTCGAGGCGCCCACGGTGGCCGGCTTGGCCGCGCGCGTCGAATCCCAGGTGGGATCCGGTGTGCGCCAGGCGCTGACGCCTCGCACGCGCCCGGAATTCCCGCCGCTGTCGCTGGCACAGCAGCGGATGTGGTTCCTCAACCGCTTCGACACCGATTCGGCGACCAACAACATCCCGGCCGCGGTGCGGCTGACCGGCGAACTCGATATCGACGCGCTGCGTACCGCGATCGCGGACGTGGTGGCCCGGCACGAATCGCTGCGCACGATCTACCCCTCCCACGAGGGCCTGGCCTACCAGCAGATCCTGCCCTCGACCCGCGCCGTGCCCGACCTCGACGTGGTCGATACGACCGAGGCGGATCTGCTCGACGCGCTGACCGAATTCGTCGGCCGCGGTTTCGACGTGACCGCGGTGCCGCCGACCCGGTTGCGGCTGTACCGCCTCGGCGAGGCCGATCATGTGCTGGTCGTGGTGGTCCACCACATCGCCACCGACGGCTTCTCGATGACGCCGCTGGTGCGCGATCTGATGACCGCCTACCTGGCCCGCACCGCGGGATCGGAGCCCGGCTGGGCGCCGCTGCCCGTGCAGTACGCGGATTACGCGCTGTGGCAACGGGAATCGCTCGGCTCGGAGGACGATCCGCGGTCGGTCATCTCCGAACAACTCGGTTACTGGCACAACGCGCTCAACGGCCTGCCCGACGAATTGCGGCTGTCGACCCGCCCGCGGCCGGCCGTGGCCACCTACGAGGCCGGGACCTACCGCTTCCGGGTGCCGGGTGAGCTCGTCGACGGGCTGAGCCGGGTCGCCCAGGGACAGCAGAGCACGCTGTTCATGGTGGTGCACGGCGCCTTCGCCGCGTTGCTGGCGCGGTTGAGCGGCACCGACGACATCGCTGTCGGTATTCCGGTCGCCGGTCGCGGTGAGCGAGCCCTCGACGACCTGGTCGGCATGTTCGTCAACACCCTGGTCCTGCGCGCTCAGGTCGACCCGGGCGCGCGGTTCACCGAACTGCTGGCCCAGGTCCGCGAGCGCGACCTGTCGGCCTTCGCCCACGCCGACGTGCCGTTCGAGCGCCTGGTCGAGGTGCTCAACCCGGCCCGTTCGCAGGCCCGGCACCCGCTGTTCCAGGTGATGCTGTCCTTCCAGAACCTCGGCCGCACCGCCCTGGAACTGCCCGGGCTGACGGTCGCCGAACTCGGAATCGACGCGCAGACGGCGAAATTCGACCTGCAGCTGACGTTGAGCGAGGGGCCGGTCGGCGCCGGGGCCGCCGGCGGTACCGGTGCGGACGCCGCGATGGACGCCGAGCTGGTCTTCGCGACCGATCTGTTCGACGAGGCGTTCGCCGAATCGCTCGCCCGTCGCTTCCTGCGCGTGCTGCAGGCCGTGGCCGCCGATCCGTCGGTCGCCGTGGGCGCCCTGCCGATTCTCGACGCCACCGAACACGCTCTGGTGCTGCGGCATTGGAACGACACCGAATTCCCCATCGACGCCGCCCTGCCGACGGTGTCCGACGATGCCGCCGCGACGCTGGTCTCGCTGTTCGAGGCCCAGGTCGCGCGCACCCCGGACGCGACCGCGGTGATCTTCGAGGGGACGAGTCTGTCCTACGCCGAGTTCGCCGCCCGCGTGCGCCGGCTCGCCCGCTGGCTCGTCGACCAGGGGGTCGGACCCGAGTCGCTGGTCGCCCTCGGTATGCGACGCTCGATCGATCTGGTGGTCGGCATGTACGCCGTGGCCGCCGCCGGTGGCGCCTACGTGCCGCTGGATCCGGATCATCCGGCCGAGCGCACCGACTACATCCTCGACACCGCCCGCCCGGTCTGCGTCTTGACCTCGGGTGCCGGTCTGCGCGAAAACGTCTCCACCGCAAGCGATATCGCGCCCGAGGTGCGTATCGACCGGCTCGAGCTGTCCGGATATTCGGACGCGCCGCTCACCGATGCCGACCGGACCGCGCCGCTGCGTCCGGGCAATACCGCCTACGTGATCTTCACCTCCGGTTCCACCGGCCGCCCGAAGGGCGTGGCCGTTCCGCACACCGCGATCGTGAACCGCCTGGTGTGGATGCACGCCCAGTACGGCCTGGCCGCCGACGATGTGGTGCTGCAGAAGACCCCGGCCACCTTCGACGTGTCGGTGTGGGAGTTCTTCTGGCCCTTGCAGGTCGGCGCGCGCCTGGTGGTGGCCCGGCCGGACGGCCACCGCGATCCGGCCTATCTCGCCGAGGTCATCGTGCGCGAGGGCGTGACGGTCACCCACTTCGTGCCGTCGATGCTCGCGGTCTTCGTCGCCGAGCCGGCCGCGGCCGGATGCACCGGTCTGCGCAACGTCTTCGCCTCGGGTGAGGCGCTGCCCGGCACCACCGCGCAGCAGTTGCGCCGCCTGACCGGCGCTCGCCTGCACAATCTCTACGGCCCGACCGAAGCCGCGGTCGACGTCACCTATCACGAGGTCGTCGACGCGGACGGGGCGTCGGTGCCGATCGGTGCGCCGGTGTTCAACACCCAGGTCTACGTCCTGGACGCGCGGCTGCAGCCGGTTCCGGTGGGTGTCGCGGGTGAGCTGTATCTCGCGGGCGCCCAGCTGGCGCGCGGATATGTGGCCCGGCCGGATCTGTCCGCGGACCGCTTCGTGGCCAATCCCTTCGGCGGCGGTGCGCGCATGTACCGCACCGGCGACCTGGTGGTCTGGACCGAGGCCGGTGAGCTCGAGTATCTGGGCCGCACCGACTTCCAGGTGAAGGTGCGCGGTCTGCGCATCGAGCTGGGTGAGATCGAATCCGCGCTGACCGCCGTCGCATCGGTGGGTCAGGCCGTGGTGGTGGTTCGCTCCGAGGATCGCACGGGCGACCAGCTGGTCGCCTACCTGATCGCCGCGCCGGGCGCCGAGATCGCGGTGGACGACGTGAAATCCGCACTGGCCGAACAACTTCCGGCGTACATGGTGCCGGCGGCCTTCGTGGTGCTCGACAGCTTCCCGCTCAACGCCTCCGGCAAGTTGGATCGCAAGGCGCTGCCGGCGCCGACGTTCGCGGCCAAGGTGTTCCGCGCGCCCAGCACCTCGGTGGAACAGTCCGTCGCCGATGTGATCGCCGAGATTCTCGGCCTGGACCGGGTGGGCCTGGACGACGACTTCTTCGAACTGGGCGGCAACTCGCTGCTCGCCACCCAGGTCGCGGCCCGGCTGGGCGCGGCGCTCGACACCGAGGTCGGGGTCCGCACCCTGTTCGAGGCCTCCACGGTGGCGGCCCTGGCCGCGCGCCTGGAAACCCAAGCGGGACAGGGCGGGCGGCTCGCGCTGACCGCGCAGCCGCGGCCCGAGCCCGTCGCGCTGCCGGACGGTGAGACCGCGCAGCTGGTGCCGCTCTCCCCGGCCCAGCAGCGGATGTGGTTCCTCAACCGGTTCGACAACCGCACCGCGGTGAACAACATCCCGGTCGCGATCCGGCTGACCGGCGCGCTGGACCGCGAGGCCTTCGCCGCGGCCGTGCGTGACGTGGTCGCGCGGCACGAATCGCTGCGCACCGTGTACCCGGAGGTGGCCGGTGACGGTTACCAGCGGGTGCTGTCCGCGCGCGCCGCCGGTGTCGAACTCGCCGTCGAATCGGTGGACGCCGGCGAATTGCCCTCGCGCGTGGCGGAATTGGTCAACGTCTTCTTCGACGTGACCGCCGAGGTCCCGTTCCGGGCCACCCTGCTCGAGCTCGGCCCGCGCGACCACGTGGTCGTGCTGGTCATGCACCACATCGCCGGGGACGGCTTCTCGCTGCGCCCGCTGCTGCGCGATGTGGTCGCCGCCTACTCCGAGCGCTCGCGCGGCGAGGCCCCGCAGTGGGCGCCGCTGCCGGTGCAGTACGCCGACTACGCGCTGTGGCAGCGCGAGGTGCTCGGCGCCGAGGACGATCCGGAATCGGTCGCCGCCCGCCAGATCGCCTACTGGTCCGAGCAATTGCGCGATCTGCCCGAGCAGATCGAACTGCCGGCCGATCGTCCGCGCCCGGAGATCGCCACCAATGCCGGTGCGACACACGAGTTCTCGATCGACGCCGATCTGCACGCGCGGCTCACCGACTACGCGCGCGCCCACGGCGTGACGCTGTTCATGCTGATGCACGCGGCCCTGGCCACCTGGGCGGCGCGGTTGTCGGGCAGTACCGACATCGCCATCGGCACGCCGATCGCGGGCCGCGGTGAACGCGCGCTCGACGATCTGATCGGCATGTTCGTCAACACGTTGGTGCTGCGCACTCCGGTGCGCCCGGACGCGACGTTCGCCGAACTGCTCACCGAGGTGCGCCGGACCGACCTGGCGGCCTTCGCCAACGCCGACGTGCCGTTCGAGCGGCTGGTCGACGTGCTCAGCCCGGTGCGTTCCCAGGCGCATCACCCGCTGTTCCAGGTGGCGTTGACCTTCGAGGCCACCGGACAGCGCGACGCCACCACGGTCGCCCTGCCCGGCCTGGATCTCGCGGTCGTCGACGCCGATCCGGGAATGGCGAAATTCGATATCCAGCTGACCGTCGGCGACGCCGCCGACGGCGCCGGGCTGGCGCTGTCGTGGAACTACGCCACCGATCTGTTCGATCCCGAGACCGTCGCCGCTTTCTCCGACCGCCTGCTGCGGATCCTGCGCAGCGTCACCGAGGGCAGCTCCACCGCGGACAGTGTCACCGAGACCGCCGCCGCCACGGTGGTGGGCGATATCGATCTACTCGGCGAGGGCGAACGGCTGGACGTCTCGCAGCGCTGGGTCTCGGCGGGTGCGGACGGCGGCACCGGACGGTTCGCGGACCGGGCCGTGACGCTGTCGGATCTGTTCGACGCCGCGGTCGCCGAGCACGGCGACCGGGTGGCGGCGAAGTTCGGCGCCGATCAGCTCACCTACGAGGAGCTGGATCGGCGCGCGAACCAGTTGGCGCGCAGGCTGATCGCCGACGGCGCCGGCCCCGAGACATTGGTCGCGGTGGTGCTGCCGCGTTCGCTGGATCTGGTCGTGGCTCTGCTGGCGGTCGTGAAATCCGGCGCGGGTTATGTGCCGATCGATCCGAGCTATCCGGCCGAACGCATCGCCTACGTGCTCGCGGATTCGCGTCCGGCCGGGGTGATCGTGGACGGCAGCACCGAGGTGGAGCTGCCGGCCGGCCTGCCGACCGTCCTGATGGACGGATTCGGCGCGGAGACACCGGAATTGGTGGACGCGGGTGAGGGCCCGATCACCGATGCCGATCGCAACGCCCCGATGTCGGCGAGCAATATCGCCTACGTCATCTACACCTCCGGCTCGACCGGACGCCCCAAGGGCGTGGCGGTCGCGCACCGCAACGTCGTGCGGCTGTTCGCCAATACCGATCGCGAATTCGGCTTCGGCGCCGAGGACGTGTGGACGATGTTCCACTCCTTCGCCTTCGACTTCTCGGTGTGGGAGATCTGGGGCCCGCTGCTGTTCGGCGGCACGCTGGTCGTGGTCGACTACTACACCTCGCGCTCGCCCGAGCAGTTCCTGGAACTGCTGCGCCGCGAACGTGTGACGGTGCTCAACCAGACCCCGTCGGCGTTCTATCAGCTGGCCGAGGCCGATCGCCTGGCCGGTGGGCAGCCGCTGGCCCTGCGCTACGTGGTCTTCGGCGGTGAGGCGCTGGAGCTGCGCCGGCTCGCGGACTGGGTGGCCCGCCACGGCGACACCGCGCCGCGCCTGGTCAACATGTACGGCATCACCGAGACCACGGTGCATGTCTCGCACCGGGTGCTCGACGCCGAAACCATCGCCGCGGCAACGGGTTCGGTGGTCGGCCGGGCCATCGCCGGACTGCGGGTGTACGTCCTCGACGACCGGCTGCATCCGGTTCCGGTCGGCGTCGCCGGCGAGATGTATGTCGCCGGTCCGCAATTGGCGCGCGGCTACCTGGGCCGCCCGGATCTGACCGCCGCCCGCTTCGTCGCCGATCCGCTGGGCGAGCCCGGCACGCTGCTGTACCGCTCCGGTGACGTGGCGCGCTGGAACCGCTTCGGGGAACTGGAATATCTGGGCCGCGCCGACGACCAGGTCAAGGTGCGCGGCTTCCGCATCGAACTCGGCGAGATCGAGGCCGCGGTGCTGGCACAGCCCGGGATCGCGCAGGCCGCCGTCGTCGTGCGCGAGGATCAGCCGGGCGACCAGCGCATCGTCGCCTATGTGGTGCCCCCGGCCGGTCGGACCGAACCGGCGCTGGACGTCGTGCGCGACGGTGCGGCCGAACGGCTGCCCGCGTACATGGTGCCCTCGGCATTCGTGGTGCTGGACCGCATTCCGCTGACCGTCAACGGCAAACTGGACCGCCGCGCCCTGCCCGCCCCCGCGGTGCAGTCGCGCGCCTTCCGCGCCGCGGAGACCCCGGTGCAGGAGATCGTGGCCGCGGTCTTCGCCGAGGTGCTCGACGTGGAACGGGTCGGGCTCGACGACGACTTCTTCGAGCTCGGCGGCAACTCGCTCATCGCCACCCGCGTCGTCTCCCGCGTCGGGGCGGCGCTGGGGACGACGGTGGGTGTGCGCGCGCTGTTCGAGGCCTCGACCGTGGAGTCGCTGGCCGCACGGCTGGAAACCCACACCGGCGGCGAGGCGCGCCCGCGCCTGATCGCGCGTCCGCGCGCCGCCGCGGAACCGGTGCCGCTGTCGTTCGCGCAGCAGCGCATGTGGTTCCTGAACCAGTACGACACCTCCTCGGCGGCCTACAACCTGCCGCTGGTGGTCCGGCTGTCCGGTGAACTCGACACGGCCGCACTGGAATTGGCCGTCTTCGACGTGGTGCGCCGGCACGAGTCGCTGCGCACCCGCTATCCGGAGCACGGCGGCACGCCGATGCAGCTGGTGGTGCCGGCCGAGCAGATCGTGCTGGATCTGCGCGCCTACCCGGTCTCGGACGCCGATCTGACCACCGCGGTGACGGATTTCGCCTCCGCGGGATTCGATGTCGCCGAACAGGTTCCGCTGCGCGCCCGGCTGTTCCAGGTGCACAGCGACGAACACGTGCTGGTCGTGGTCGTGCACCATATCGCCGCGGACGGGTTCTCGATGACCCCGCTGGCGCGCGACGTGATGACCGCCTACACCGCCCGCACCCAGGGCAGCGCCCCCGGCTGGGCGCCGCTCGAGGTGCAGTACGCCGATTTCGCGATCTGGCAGCGCGAGGTGCTGGGCTCGGAGGACGATCCGCAGTCGCTGCTGGCCCGCCAGGTCGACTACTGGCAGCGCTCGCTGTCCGGAATTCCGGAAGAGCTGGCCCTGCCCGCCGACCGCCCGCGCCCGGCGATCGCCTCGCTGCGCGGCGCCGAACTGCATCGCACTTTGACGCCGGAACTCATCGGCGCGCTGGAAGGCGTTGCGCGCGAACAGGGTTCGTCGCTGTTCATGGTGATGCACGCGGCCCTGGCGGTGCTGCTGGGACATCTGTCGGGCACCGACGACATCGCCGTCGGCACCCCGATCGCCGGCCGCGGTGAGGCCGCGCTCGACGATCTGGTCGGCATGTTCGTCAACACCCTGGTGTTGCGGACCGGCATCGACCCCGACGAGTCGTTCACCGGACTGCTGGAGCGGGTCCGCCACACCGACCTCGAGGCCTTCGGCAATGCCGACGTGCCGTTCGAGCGGCTGGTGGAACTGCTGGCGCCGGAGCGCTCGCAGGCCCGCAACCCGCTGTTCCAGGTGATGCTGGCCTTCCAGAACCTCGACCG
Source organism: Nocardia sp. 852002-20019_SCH5090214 (assembly GCF_001665865.1). Lineage (NCBI taxonomy): Bacteria > Bacillati > Actinomycetota > Actinomycetes > Mycobacteriales > Nocardiaceae > Nocardia > Nocardia sp. 852002-20019_SCH5090214. Next base: position 150,256 of record NZ_LZMK01000393.1, read on the forward strand.
CGCGAGCCTCGAGCTGCCGGGCCTGACCGTGTCCACGGTCGAGCGGGAGGAGAACATCGCCCGCTTCGACCTGCAGTTCACGCTGTCGGAACGGGTCGGCGACGCCGACGGCGCGGCCGCCAACGGCATGGCGTTGAACCTCGTCTACGCCACCGATCTGTTCGACGAGCAGACCGCCTCCGAGATCGCCGATCGCTGGATCCGGGTGCTGCGCGCGGTCGCCACCGATCCGCGCATCGCCGTCGGCGCGGTCGACATCCTCGAGGCCTCCGAGCGCGCCGACCTGCTCGCGCGCACGGGCGGTCCGGCGGTCGCGGCGTCGACCCTGCCGCAGATGCTGGCCGAGGCCGCGACCCGCGACCCGCAGGCTCCCGCGGTGATCGCCGACGGGCGCACCCTCACCTACCGCGAACTCGACGAGCGGTCGAATCGCCTGGCGCGCTTGCTGATCGAGCGCGGGATCGGGACCGAGGACCTGGTCGCGGTGGCCGTACCGCGCTCGGCCGAGAGCTATCTGGCCGAATGGGCGGTGACCAAGTCGGGTGCGGCGTTCGTGCCGATCGACCCCGCGTACCCGGCCGACCGCATCGATCACATGGTCACCGATTCGGGTTCGCCCGTCGGCCTGACCGTGGCCGCGGTGCGCGACGATCTGCCGGAGTCGGTGGACTGGCTGGTTCTCGACGAGATCGAACTCGACGGCTACGACGCCGCCGCGATCACCGACGCCGACCGGGTCCGCCCGCTGCGCGTCGACCATCCGGCCTACGTCATCTACACGTCCGGTTCCACCGGTGTGCCCAAGGGCGTGGTGGTCACCCATGCCGGTCTGGCGAACTTCCGCGCCGAGCAGAACGAGCGCTACCGGCTCGACTCCGATTCGCGCGCACTGCATTTCGCCTCGCCGAGCTTCGACGCCTCGATCCTGGAATTCCTGCTCGCCGTCGGTGCGGGCGGTGCGCTGGTCGTGGTGCCGCCGGGTACCTACGGCGGCAGCGAACTCGGTGAGCTGATCGCCCGCGAGGGCGTCACCCACGCCCTGATCACCCCGTCGGTGCTGGCCACCCTCGATCCCGCCGATCTGGCCGGGATGCGGGTCGTCATCGCCGGTGGTGAGGCGGTCACCGCCGAACAGGTCGCCAAGTGGTCGGTGACCCCCGACGGGTCGCCGCGCCGGTTCCACAACGCCTACGGTCCGACCGAGGCGACCATCGCCACCAACATCAGCGATCCGCTGGCCGCGGGCGATCCGGTCACCATCGGCGGTCCGATCCGCGGTATGCAGTCGCTGGTCCTCGACGCCCGGTTGCGCCCGGTTCCGGTGGGTGTCGCGGGTGAGCTGTATCTGTCCGGTGTGCAGCTGGCCCGCGGCTATCACGCGCGGGCGAGCCTGACCGCCGAGCGCTTCGTGGCCAACCCCTACGCGCCCGGGCAGCGGATGTACCGCACGGGTGACGTGGTGCGGTGGAACCACACCGGTGAGGTCGAATACGTCGGCCGCTCCGACTTCCAGGTCAAGGTGCGCGGCTTCCGCATCGAACTCGGCGAGATCGACGCGGCGCTCACCGCCCACGACGCCGTGGATTTCGCGGTGACCGTGGGCCACACCCGCGGCGCGGGCGCCACCTCGCTGGTGTCGTATGTCGTCGCGGTCCCCGGTGAGCCGATCGATGTCGCCGATGTGACGGCCCATCTGGAACAGCGGCTGCCCGGCTACATGGTGCCCTCGTCGATCATGGTCATCGACCGGGTGCCGCTGACCCCGGCCGGCAAGCTGGATCGCAAGGCGCTGCCGGAGCCGGAGTTCGCCACCGACACCGCCTTCCGCGCGCCGCGGACGCCGGTCGAGCAGGCCATCGCCGAGGTGTTCGCCGAGGTGCTGGGCATCGAGCGCGTCGGCATCGACGATTCGTTCTTCGCACTGGGTGGTGACTCGATCGTCTCCATTCAGCTGGTGTCGCGGGCCAAGGCGCGCGGTGTGGTGTTCAGCCCGCGTGACGTGTTCGAACAGCGCACCGTGTCCGGACTGGCGATGGTCGCCGAATCCGCTGCCGGACAGGGTGATTCGGTGCCCGTGCTGGCCGAGCTGCCGGGTGGCGGTGTCGGCACCATGCCGCTGACTCCGGTGGCCCGGTTCATGGTGGAGCGGTCCGGTTCGTTCGGCCGGTTCCATCAGGCGCTGGCCCTGGAACTGCCGATCGGCATCGACCGGGCCGGATTGCTCGCCACCGTCGCCGCCGTCGTGGACCGCCACGACATGCTGCGGGCGCGGCTGCGCCGGCACGCGGGTGCGGAATGGATCGTGGAGACCGCCGCGCCGGGCACCGTCGATATCGCATCACTGCTCGATCGCACCGAGTTCGACCCCGCCGCAACCGATTCGGAGCTGTTCGAGATCGCGACCGCGGCCCTGGACGCGAGCCTGGACCGGCTCGATCCGGAGGCCGGGGTGGTCGTGCGCTTCGCCTGGCTGGAGCCCTCGGCCGCCGACCGGACCGGACGCCTGATCGTGGTCGCCCACCACCTCGTCATCGACGGTGTGTCCTGGCGCATCCTGGTGCCCGACTTCGTCACCGCCTGGGGACAGCTCTCGGCCGGGCAGACGCCGGAGCTGGCCGCACCGCCGACCAGCATGCGCACCTGGTCGCATGCGCTCGAGCGGGCGGCCGCCGAGCGCGACGACGAACTCGACTGGTGGCGTGCGGTCGTCGACGGTCCGGATCCGCTGCTCACCGAGCGGCCGTTCGATCCCGCCGTCGATGTGGCCGGGGTCGCGGGCAAGGTCGAGGTGGAGGTCTCGCCCGAGGTCACCAAGGCCCTGCTGACGGCCGTGCCGGCGCTCTACCACGGTGGAATCAACGACGGCCTGCTGGCCGCGCTGGTGCTGGCCGTCGCGAAATGGCGTGCCGCGCACGCCGGTTCGGACGAGCGGGCCGACAGTGCGCTGGTGCGCCTCGAGGGCCACGGCCGCGAAGAGGACGTCGTCCCGGGCGCGGATCTGTCCCGCACGGTCGGCTGGTTCACCGCGATCTTCCCGGTCCGCTTCGACCTGTCGGGTCTCGACATCGACGCGGCGCTGACCGGTGGCCCGGCGATGGGCCGGGTCGTGAAGGCGGTCAAGGAACAGCTGCTGGCCGTGCCCGACAAGGGCCTCGGCTACGGCATGCTGCGCTACCTGAACCCGCGCACCGCCGACCGGCTGCCCGAGCAGATGCCGGGCCAGGTGAGCTTCAACTATCTGGGCCGGGTCTCCGACAACGCGGTGCCCGAGGCGCTGCGCGGCTTCGGCTGGATTCCCGCCCCGGAACTCGGCGAACTGGCCGGCGACTACGACGCCGATATGCCGGCGATGGCGCCGCTGGACATCAACGCCATCGTGGTCGGCGACCGGCTGACCGCGCGGATCGGCTATCCGACCACGCTGCTCGACGCCGACGCCGTACGTGAATTCGGCGAACTCTGGACGCGGGCGCTGGAAGCCGTTGCGCGGCACGCGGAATCGGCCGGTGCGGGTGGGCACACCCCGTCGGACTTCCCGCTGGTGCGCGTCGGCCAGAGCGATATCGACGGCTGGGAGCGGCGCTTCGGCGAGATCTCGCAGGTGTGGCCGCTGTCCTCGCTGCAGGCCGGTCTGCTGTTCCACGCCGAACTGGCCGCCGCCTCCGTCGACGTCTACACCGGTCAGGCCGTCCTCGACCTCACCGGCCGCGTCGATCCGGCCCGGTTGCGCAGTGCCGCACAGGCTCTGATCGATCGGTACGAGACGCTGCGCACGGCCTTCGTCACCGACGCACAGGGCCATCCGGTGCAGGTCGTGCTGGACGGCGTGCGGGCGACCTGGGCCGAACACGACCGCCGCGAGACCGGCGAGGCCGCCGATCTGATCGAGGCCGACCGGACCCGCCGCTTCGACCTGGCCGCGCCGCCGCTGATCCGGTTCACCCTGATCCGGGTGGCCGAGCAGCGCTGGTCGCTGGTCGTCTCGAACCACCACATCCTGCTCGACGGCTGGTCGATGCCGCTGCTCATGCGGGATCTGCTGGTGCTCTACGCCACGCACGCCGACTCCGGCGCGCTGCCGGCGGTGCGCTCCTACCGGCACTTCCTGGAATGGGTTGCCCAGCAGGATCATTCGGGCTCGCTGGCGGCATGGACCGATGCCCTCGACGGCATCTCCGAACCGACCCTGCTGGCGCGCCCCGACGCCGGTCGCGAGATCACGGCGCTGTCGGACGAGTACGTCTTCGAACTCGACTCCGCGCAGACCGCGCGGCTGACCGAATTCGCCGCGCGCCTCGGCGTCACGGCCAACACGGTGCTACAGACGGCCTGGGGCATCGTGCTGGGTCGCATGACCGGCCGCGACGACGTGGTGTTCGGCACCACCGTCTCGGGCCGCCCGCCGGAGTTGGCCGGGGTCGAATCCATGGTCGGCCTGTTCATCAACACCGTGCCGGTGCGGGTGCGCCTGGACGCCGCCGAATCCGCCGAGCAGCTGCTCACCCGGGTGCAGGGCGAGCAGGCGGATCTGCTCGATCACCACTACCTCGGTCTGGCCGATATCCAGGACGCGATCGGCGTCGGCGGACTGTTCGACACCCTGGTGGTGTTCGAGTCCTATCCGGTGGATGCCGAGGGCATTCAGCGTCAGGCCGCCGATATCGACGGTATGGCGGTGGCCGGACTCGAGGCCACCGACGCCACCCACTATCCGCTGAGCCTGATCGCCTCGCTGGGTTCCACACCGCGGTCGGACGACGGGCCCGAAGGCGGCAGCTCGCGTAACCACGTAGGGCCCCGGGCGACCGCCGATCGAACACTGCGGATCCGGGCCGGTTACCTGCGCGATCTGTTCGACGAGAACGCGGTGCGCCGCATCGCCGACCGGCTGCTGCGGGTGCTCACCACCATCGTGGGCGAGCCCGCGATCGGCGCCGGCGATATCGAACTGCTCGAGCCCGCCGAACGCGAACTCGTAGTGTCGCAATGGAATTCGACCGACCACGAGGTCGACGGCTCGGCCACCCTGGTCTCGCTGTTCGAGGCCCAGGTGGAGCGCACGCCCGACGCCACCGCGGTGAGCTTCGAGGGGACAGGTCTGTCCTACGCCGACTTCGCGGCCCGGGTGCACGCACTGGCCCGCTGGCTGATCGAGCGCGGCGTCGGCCCGGACACCTTCGTGGCACTCGGTATGCGGCGTTCGCTCGACTTGGTGGTCGGCATGTACGCCGTGACCGCCGCCGGTGGCGCCTATGTGCCGCTGGATCCGGACCATCCGGCCGAGCGCACCGAATACATCCTGGCCACCGCGGATCCGGTCTGTGTGCTGACCTCCGGCGACGACCTCGAGATCGACACCGCGCAGGTGCGCATCGATCTGCTGGACCTGTCGGGCTACTCGATCGACCCGATCGCCGACGCCGAGCGCCGCGGCCCGCTGCGCCCGGCCAACACCGCGTACGTGATCTTCACCTCCGGTTCCACCGGCCGCCCCAAGGGCGTCGCGGTGCCGCACGCGGCGATCGTCAACCGGCTGGCGTGGATGCAGGCCGAATACGGTCTCACGCCCGCCGACGTGGTGCTGCAGAAGACGCCCGCGACCTTCGACGTGTCGGTGTGGGAGTTCTTCTGGCCCTTGCAGATCGGCGCGCGGCTGGTGGTGGCCCGGCCCGACGGCCATCGCGATCCGGCCTACCTGGCCGAGGTGATCGTCGGCGAAGGCGTCACCGTCACGCACTTCGTGCCGTCGATGCTGGCGGTCTTCGTCGCCGAGGCGGCGGCCGCGCAATGCACCACCCTGCGCCTGGTGTTCGCCTCCGGCGAGGCGCTGGCGCCCAAGTCGGCGCAGCGTCTGCGCGAGCTCACCGGCGCCGCGCTGCACAACCTGTACGGCCCCACCGAGGCCGCGGTCGACGTCACCTATCACGAGGTGACCGATGCCGATGTCGATTCCGTGCCGATCGGCCGCCCGGTCTTCAACACCCGTGTCTACGTGCTGGATTCACGCCTGCGGCCGGTTCCGGTGGGTGTCGCGGGTGAGCTGTATCTGGCGGGCGCCCAGCTCGCGCACGGCTACGTGACGCGTCCGGATCTGACTTCGGATCGGTTCGTGGCCAACCCGTTCGCTGTGTCGGATGGGGGCACTCCCGAGGGCCCTGCGTGGTCACGCTCCGCTACCGCCTCCGGGCCCGCCGGTCGTGCTCCGGCCGGCGAACGGATGTACCGCACCGGTGACCTGGTGGCCTGGAACGAACAGGGTGAACTGGATTACCTGGGCCGCACCGACTTCCAGGTGAAGTTGCGCGGCCTGCGCATCGAGCTCGGCGAGATCGAGACGGCGCTGACCGGGCTCGACGAGATCGACCGGGCCGTCGTGGTGGTCCGCGGCGACCAGCACACCGGTGACCAGCTGGTGGCGTATGTCGTTGCCACGCCGGGACTTCCGGTCGACGCCGAAGCGGTGCGCGAGGAACTGGGCCGGCAGCTGCCGGGCTACATGGTGCCCGCGCTGGTGATGGTCCTCGACGAATTCCCGCTCAACGCGTCCGGCAAGCTGGACCGCAAGGCGCTGCCCGCACCGGTGTTCGAGGCGGCGGTGTTCCGCGCGCCGGTCACCCCGGTGGAGCAGATCGTCGCGGGCACCTTCGCCGAGGTGCTCGGCGTGGACCGGGTCGGCCTGGACGACGACTTCTTCGCCCTCGGCGGCAACTCGCTGATCGCCACCCAGGTGGCGGCCCGGTTGTCCTCGGCCCTGGACACCCAGCTGGGTGTGCGCGAGATCTTCGAGGCCTCCACCGTCGCCGGCCTGGCGGCGCGGGCCGAAACCCGTTCCGGCGCCGGTGGTCGCGCGGCGCTGGTGCCGCAGCACCGGCCCGAGCTGGTGCCGCTGTCGCTGGCGCAGCAGCGGATGTGGTTCCTCAACCGCTTCGATCCCGAATCCGCGGTGGACAACATCCCGGCCGCGGTCCGGCTGTCGGGCCTGCTGGACCGGCAGGCACTGCAGATCGCGGTCGCCGATGTGCTGGCGCGCCACGAATCGCTGCGCACCCGCTACCCCGAGGTGGACGGGACCGCGTACCAGGAGATCGTGCCGACCTCGAAGGTCATTCCCGATCTCACGCCGATCGACGTCACCGAAGCCGAACTGCCGCAACGGATTTCGGAGCTGGTCGGCACCGGCTTCGATGTCACCGTCGAGGTGCCGTTCCGGGCCCGGCTGTTCGAGGTCAGCCCGACCGAGCACGTGCTGGCCCTGGTGGTGCACCACATCTCCGCCGACGGCTTCTCGATGGGCCCGCTGACCCGCGACGTGATGACCGCCTACGGTGCGCGCGTCGAGGGCGGCGAACCGGCCTGGGCGCCGCTGCCGGTGCAGTACGCCGACTTCGCGCTCTGGCAGCGCGAGGTGCTCGGCCGCGAGGACGATCCGGAATCGGTGATCGCGGACCAGATCGACTACTGGCGCGACGCGCTGCGCGGACTGCCCGAACAGCTCGATCTGCCCGCCGACCGGCCGCGTCCGGCGGTCGCCTCCGGCCGCGGCGCGACGCACACCTTCCACATCGACGCCGACGTGCACGCCCGCCTCGCCGAACTGGCCCGCACCCGCGGGGCGACCATGTTCATGGTCACCCACGCGGCGCTGGCACTGGTGCTGTCGCGGCTGAGCGGGGAGGCCGATATCGCCATCGGTACGCCGGTGGCCGGCCGCGGTGAGCGCGCGCTCGACGATCTGATCGGCATGTTCGTCAACACCCTGGTGTTGCGGACCGAGATCGACGGCGGTGCGAGCTTCACCGATCTGCTGCAGTCGGTGCGCAGCACCGACATCGCCGCCTTCGGACATGCGGATCTGCCGTTCGAGCGGCTGGTAGAGATTCTGAACCCGGCCCGTTCGCAGGCGCGGCATCCGCTGTTCCAGGTGATGCTGTCGTTCCAGAACACCGGCCAGAACGCCCTGGAACTGCCGGGACTGACGGTCAGCGGTGTGGAACTGCCGATCGATACCGCGAAGTTCGATCTGCAGCTGGTGCTCACCGAGGAGACCGCCGAGACGGCCGACGGCACCACCGCGGCCGGCGGTATCACCGCCGAATTCGTCTACGCCACCGATCTTTTCGACGACGAGACGATCGCCGGCTTCGCCGATCGCCTGGTGCGGGTGCTGACCGCCGTGGTCGCCGAACCGGCGGCCCGGGTGGGCGACATCGATCTGCTCGCTCCCGCCGAGGCGGCGCGCGAACTGCGTGGCTGGAACAACACGGCACGTCATCTGCCGGTGCGTCGCGAAGGCGCCACCACCCTGCTGGCCGATTTCCACGCCCAGGTCGAACAGACCCCGGACGCGGTCGCGGTCGTCGACCCCGAGGCCGGCATCACGCTGACCTACGCCGAATTCGCGGCGCGGGCCCAGCGACTCGGCCGATATCTGGTCGAGGCCGGTGTGGGCCCGGATGCCCGGGTGGCACTGGGCATGCGGCGTTCGCTCGACCTGGTGGTGGCCACCTACGCGGTGTTGGAGGCCGGTGGCGCCTACGTGCCGCTGGATCTGGAACAGCCGGGTGAACGCATTCGCTACGTGGTCGACACCGCCGCACCGATCGCCGTGCTCACCACCGCACGCGACGGCGCGGACATCGACCGCGCGCTCGAGGGTGCGGCAACCGCCGTGCGCATCGACGAGCTGGATCTGTCCGGCTACGCGGACGGCGAACTCGACGACACCGAACGGCGTGCCCCGCTGCGGCCGGAGCACCTCGCCTACGTGATCTTCACCTCCGGTTCCACCGGGCGGCCGAAGGGTGTGGCGGTCTCGCAGGCCGCGGTGGTGAACCAGATTCGCTGGATCACCACCGAATACGGCATCGGCGCGGGTGAGGTGGTGCTGTTCAAGACGCCGCCGACCTTCGACGTGTCGGTGTGGGAGCTGTTCGGCGCGACCGCCACCGGCGCGCGCCTGGTGATCGCCGCGCCGGACGGCCATCGCGATCCCGGCTATCTCGCCGAGGTGATCGCGGCCCAGCAGGTCACGATGACCTCGTTCGTGCCGTCGATGCTGTCGGTGTTCTCCGACAGCGTGCACGCCGGGACCGCGGCCGAGGTGTCCTCGCTGCGCACCCTGCTCATCGCGGGTGAGGCGTTCACCGCCGACGCCGCGCAGGCCTACCGCCGCATCGGCACCGCCGAACTGCACAACCTGTACGGCCCCACCGAGTTCACCGTGCACGCCACCGCCATGCCGGTCGCCGCGGATATCGCGGGAGCCGTGCCGATCGGCCTGCCGGTGTGGAACGCGCAGGCCTACATCCTGGACGCGCGGCTGCATCCGGTTCCGGCCGGCGTCGCCGGTGAGCTGTATCTGGCCGGCGCTCAGCTGGCGCGCGGCTACTTCGGCCGCACCGACCTGACCGCGGACCGCTTCGTCGCGAATCCGTTCGGCGGCAGCGGTTCCCGCATGTACCGCACCGGTGACCTGGTGCGCCGCGGCGCCGACGGGGCCATCGAATATCTGGGCCGCACCGACTTCCAGGTGAAGTTGCGCGGTCTGCGCATCGAGCTCGGCGAGATCGAATCCGCGCTCACCGCACAGGATTCGGTCGCGCAGGCGGTGGCCGTGGTGCGCTCCGACGAGCGGATCGGCGAGCAGCTGGTCGGCTATGTCGTGCCCGCCGCCGGCGCCGGAGAACTCGATCTCGACGCGATCCGCGCGCAACTGGCGGCGCGGCTGCCCTCCTATATGGTTCCGGCCGCGATCGTCGTGCTCGACGCCCTGCCGCTGAGCGCGAACGGCAAGCTGGACCGGCGCGCGCTGCCCGCACCGGAATTCGAGGCACGGGAATTCCGCGCCCCGACCACACCCGTCGAGGAGATCGTCGCCGCCACCATCGCCGAGGTGCTGGGCATCGACACCGAGGCCCGGCCGGTCGGTCTCGACTACGACTTCTTCGAACTGGGCGGCAACTCGCTGATCGCCACCCAGGTGGTGGCCCGCCTGGGCCAGGCGCTGAACACCCGCATCCCGGTGCGGACCCTGTTCGAGGCGCCGACCGTGGCGGCGCTCGCCGCCCGGCTGGAGACCCATGCCGGGTCCGGTGGCCGCCGCGCCCTGGTCGCGGGACCGCGACCGGAGGAGATTCCGCTCTCGCTGGCACAGCAGCGGATGTGGTTCCTCAACCGCTTCGACACCGCCAGCGCGGTCAACAACATCCCGATGGCGGTCCGGCTCACCGGTGCGCTCGACGTCGACGCCCTGCGCGAGGCCGTCGCGGATGTGATCGAACGCCACGAGGTGCTGCGCACGGTCTACCCGGAAACCTCCGAGGGCCAGGGCGTGCAGGTGATCCTGCCCGCCGACCGCGACGCGGTGGAACTGGACGCCGAACCGGTGACCGAGGCGCAACTGCCCGAGCGGGTGCGCGAACTGGTCCTCACCGGCTTCGACGTCACCGCCGCGGTTCCGGTGCGCGCCAAGCTGTTCCGCGTCGAACATGCGAGCGGCAACGGCGCGGGTGAGCCGGCGCCGGACTACGTGCTGGTCTTCGTCGTCCACCACATCTCCGGTGACGGCTGGTCGGTGCGGCCGCTGGCCCGCGATGTGATGCTCGCCTACGCGGCGCGCTCGCAGGGCGCCGCGCCGGGCTGGGCGCCGCTGCCGGTGCAGTACGCCGATTACGCCCTGTGGCAGCGCGAAACGCTCGGTTCCGAGGACGATCCGGAATCGCTGATCGCCCAGCAGGTGTCGTACTGGTCGCAGCATCTGGCCGGTCTGCCAGACCAGCTGGATCTGCCCGCCGACCGTCCGCGACCCGCGGTCGCCACGTATCGCGGTGGCGTGCACGAATTCTCGCTCGACGCCGAGTTGGTACACCGGCTCAACGCGCTGGCCCGCACCCACGGCGCCAGCCTGTTCATGGTCACGCACGCGGCCTTCGCGGCACTGCTGGCGCGGTTGTCCGGCAGTGACGATCTGGCCATCGGCACTGCGGTCGCGGGCCGTGGCGAGGCCGCGCTCGACGATGCCATCGGCATGTTCGTCAACACGCTGGTGCTGCGCAGCAGTGTCGATCCGGCGATGTCGTTCACCGAATTGCTCGCGCGCACCAAGGAATCCGATCTCGCCGCGTTCGGACATGCGGATCTGCCGTTCGAGCGGCTGGTGGAGATTCTGAATCCGGCGCGTTCGCAGGCGAGGCATCCGCTGTTCCAGGTGATGCTGTCGTTCCAGAACACCGGCGAGGCCTCGTTCGCGCTGCCGGAGCTGGAGGTCAGCGGCCTGCCACTGGATGTGCTGACCGCGAAATTCGATCTGCACCTGAACCTCACCGAGCGCTTCGCCGCCGACGGTTCCGCCGAAGGCATGTCGGCCGAATTGGCCTACGCCACCGACATGTTCGATGCCCGGACGGTCGCGGCCTTCGCCGATCGCCTGGTCCGGATGCTGGACGCGGTGACCGCGGACCCCGCCGCCGCGCTCGGCGATATCGACCTGCTCGACACCGTCGAGCGGCGCACCATCGTCGACAACTGGAACGCCACCGCCTACGACGTCGACCGCGTCGTTCTCGGCCGGGCGGCCGGTACCGTCGCGCTGACGCTGGCCTCGATGTTCGATCGGCAGGTCGAACTCGATCCCGACGAGCCGGCGCTGACGTTCGAGGGGACAACTCTGTCCTACGGCGAGTTGGCGGCCCGGGTGAACCGGCTCGCCCGCTACCTGATCGAGCAGGGCGTGGGCCCGGATTCGCTGGTGGCGCTGCATATGCGGCGTTCGCTGGAACTGGTGATCGGCATGTACGCGGTGACGGTCGCCGGCGGCGGCTATGTGCCGCTGGACCCCGACCATCCGGCCGAGCGCACCGAATACGTGCTGGCGACCGCGAACCCGGTCTGCGTGCTGACCACCGCGGACAGCCCGCTCGCGGCGCGGCCGGACGTACCGGTCGTCGCGATCGACGGCCTGGAGTTGACCGAGTACGCCGACGATCCGGTGGCCGATGCCGACCGAATTGCCCCGCTGCGTCCCGCGCACACCGCCTACGTGATCTTCACCTCCGGTTCCACCGGGCGGCCGAAGGGCGTGGCCGTCAGCCATGCCGCGATCGTGAACCGCCTGGCCTGGATGCAGGACGAGTACGACCTCTACCTCGACGATGTCGTGCTGCAGAAGACGCCCGCCACCTTCGACGTGTCGGTGTGGGAGTTCTTCTGGCCGCTGCAGGTCGGCGCGCGCCTGGTCGTCGCCAAGCCCGACGGCCACCGCGATCCGGCCTATCTGGCGGAACTGATCGACGCCGAGCGCATCACCACCGTGCACTTCGTGCCGTCGATGCTGTCGGTCTTCGTCGCCGCGCTGGACGCCTCCGGCGCCGACTGCACCACGCTGCGCCGGGTCTTCGCCTCGGGTGAGGCGCTGCCGGCGGTCACCGCCCAGCGCCTGATCGAGCTGACCGGCTCCCGGCTGCACAACCTCTACGGCCCGACCGAGGCCGCCGTCGACGTCACCTATCACGAGGTGACCGAGGCCGACACGGTCGCGGTGCCGATCGGCCGTCCGGTCTGGAACACCCGTGTCTACGTGCTGGATTCGCGGCTGCACCCGGTCGCGACCGGCGTCGCGGGTGAGCTGTACCTGGCCGGTGATCAGCTGGCCCGCGGCTATGTCGCGCGCGCCGATCTGACCTCGGATCGGTTCGTGGCCAACCCGTTCGGCGACGGTGAGCGGATGTACCGCACCGGTGACCTGGTGCGCTGGAGTGCCGGCGGCGAACTGGAGTACCTGGGCCGCACCGACTTCCAGGTGAAGTTGCGCGGTCTGCGCATCGAGCTCGGCGAGATCGAATCGGCACTGGTGGCGGTCGACGCCGTCGCGCAGGCCGTGGTGGTCGTGCGCTCCGACGACCGGCTCGGCGATCAGCTGGTCGCCTACGTGGTGCCCGCGACCGGCGCCGTCGTCGACCCCGACGCGGTGCGCACCGAACTCGGCGAGGCGCTGCCCGGCTACATGGTGCCCTCGGCCTTCGTGGTGCTGGACGCCTTCCCGCTCAACGCCTCCGGCAAGCTGGACCGCAAGGCGCTGCCGGCGCCGGTGTTCGAGGCCCGGCAGTTCCGCGCCCCGGCCACCCCGATCGAGGAGATCGTGGCCGGCACGTTCAGCGATGTGCTGGGTGTGCCCCGGGTCGGTCTCGACGACGACTTCTTCGAACTGGGCGGCAACTCGCTGATCGCCACCCAGGTGACTGCGCGCCTGGGCGCCGCGCTCGACACCCAGCTGGCGGTGCGCGACCTGTTCGAGGCGTCGACCGTCGCCGCCCTGGCCGCGCGCCTGGAGCAGGGCGCCGGATCCGGCCGGACGCGGCCGAAGCTGGTGGCCGGGCAACGGCCGCAACGGATTCCGCTCTCGCCGGCGCAGCAGCGCTACTGGTTCCTCAACCAGTTCGACACCACCACCTCCGCGGTGGACAACATTCCGCTCGCGGTGCGGCTGTCGGGCGCGCTCGATGTCGCGGCCATGGAACGTGCGCTCGGCGACGTCCTGGCCCGGCACGAGGTGCTGCGCACCACCTACCCGCGCTCGGCGGACGGCCCGCACCAGGTGATCCTGCCCGCGACCGAGACCGCGCCCCCGCTGGAGCCGGTGGCGGTGGCCGAGGACGAATTGCTCGACCGCATCATCGAATTCGCGATGACCACCTTCGACGTCACCGCCGAGGTGCCGCTGAAGGTCGCGCTGTTCCGGATCACCGGCGGGGACCAGTCGGCCGAGGAACACGTCCTCGCCTTCACCGTCCATCACGTCGCCGCCGACGGCTCCTCGATGGGACCGCTGGCCCGGGATCTGATGGCGGCCTACGCCGCACGCGTGCAGGGTGAGGCGCCGCAGTGGACGCCGCTGCCGGTGCAGTACGCCGACTACGCGCTGTGGCAGCGCGAGGTGCTCGGATCCGAGGAGGATCCGGAATCGCTGGCCGCCCAGCAGGTCGCCTACTGGACCGCCGCCCTCGGCGGACTGCCGGATCAGCTGGAACTGCCGACCGACCGCCCGCGTCCGCCGGCCCAGTCGTTCCAGGGCAAGGCGATTCGCTTCGAGATCGACCCGCAGCGCCACGCCCGCCTGCACGAGCTGGCGCGCGCCAACAACGCCTCGCTGTTCATGGTCGTGCACGCGGCGCTGGCCGTGCTGCTCTCGCGCCTGTCGGGCACCGACGACATCGCCGTCGGCACCCCGATCGCCGGGCGTGGCGAGCGCGAACTCGACGATCTGATCGGCATGTTCGTCAACACGCTGGTGTTCCGCACCCGCATCGACGGCAACGCGAGCTTCGCCGAATTGCTCGCCGATGTGCGCGAGCGCGACCTCGAGGCCTTCACCAACGCCGACGTGCCGTTCGAGCGGCTGGTCGAGGTGCTCAACCCGGTGCGGTCCACGGCGCGCAACCCGCTGTTCCAGGTGGGCCTGTCGTTCCAGAACCTGGCCGAGACCGCGCTGGAGCTGCCCGGTCTGTCGGTGAGCGCGGTGAATTTCGATTCCCAGCTGGCCAAGACCGATCTGCACGTGACGCTCTACGACCGCTACGCCGAGGACGGTTCGCCGGCCGAGATCATCACCGAATTCGGTTATGCCATCGACCTTTTCGACGAGTCGACGGTGCAGGGCTTCGCGGACCGGTTCGTCCGGGTCCTCGACGCCGTGATCGCGGACGTGTCCGGCCCGGTCGGTGATATCGACCTGCTCGATCCCGCCGAGAACGAGCGCATCCTGCGGCGGTGGAACGAGACCGCCCACCCGATCGACACCGAGGCGACCCTGGTGTCGCTGCTCGATGCGGCGGTCGCCGCCGACCCGACCGCGGTCGCGCTGGTGGTCGACACCGAGGCCACCGGAACGGCGCAGCAGGTGCTGACCTACGGCGACCTCGACGCGCGGGTGAATCGCCTGGCGCGCTATCTCGTCGAATGCGGGATCGGCACCGAGGACCGGGTGGCGCTGGCGCTGGGCCGGTCGGTGGAGCTGATCGTCGCGATGTACGCGGTGGCCAAGACCGGTGCGGCCTACGTGCCGATCGACCCGGGCCAGCCCGCCGAACGCATCGACTACATCCTCGAGACCGCGGCCCCCGCCTGTGTGCTGACCACCTCGGCCACCGTCGCGGCGACCGCCGACGAGGACGGGGAGAGCGCGCTGCGCTGGACTCCGCAGCGCCCGGTGATCGAACTCGACGGACTCGAGCTCTCCGGTTATTCGGCGGCGCCGATCACCGCGGGGGAGCGGTTGCGGGAGCTCACCGCGGCCAACGCCGCGTACGTGATCTTCACCTCCGGCTCCACCGGCCGCCCCAAGGGCGTGGTGGTGTCGCACGGCGCGATCGTCAACCAGTTGCGCTGGGAGATCGCCGAATTCGGCCTCGGCACCGGTGATTCGGTGCTGCTCAAGACCGCGGCGACGTTCGACCTGTCGGTGTGGGAGTTCTGGACCGCCGCCGCCTGCGGTGGCCGCCTCGTGGTGGCCGCGCCCGAGGGGCATCGCGATCCGGCCTACCTCAACGAGCTGATACTCGGCACCGCCGTCACCACGCTGCATGTGGTGCCGTCGATGCTGGACGCCCTGCTCACCGAGAGCGAAGGCATGCTCAGCTCGTCGCTGAAGCGGGTGCTCGCCATCGGTGAGGCGCTGCCGGCCGCGACCGCGCAGCGCTTCCTGGAGACCGCCGAGGCCGCGCTGTTCAACCTGTACGGCCCGACCGAGGCCGCGGTCTCGATCACCAGCCATCGCGTTACCGCCGCCGACCGCCAGTCGGTATCGATCGGCGCGCCGGAGTGGAACAGCCGGGTGTACGTGCTGGATTCGCGGCTGCGGCCCGTTCCGGTGGGTGTGCCGGGTGAGCTGTACCTGGCCGGTGCGCAGCTCGCACGCGGCTACTTCGGGCGCGCGGATCTGACCGCGGACCGGTTCGTCGCCGATCCGTTCGGGGCGCCGGGCACGCGGATGTACCGCACCGGTGACCTGGTGGCATGGACCGACCGGGGTGAACTGGACTACCGGGGTCGCACCGACTTCCAGGTGAAGATCCGCGGTTTCCGTATCGAACTCGGCGAGATCGAGGCGGTGCTGCTGCGGCAGCCGGTCGTGACCGCGACCGCCGTTGTCGCGCACGCGGATCCGAATCTGGGCGATCGGCTGGTCGCCTACGTGGTCGGCGCCGCCGAACTGGACAAACAGGCGCTGCAGGCCGCACTCGCCGAACAGCTACCGTCCTACATGGTGCCGTCGGTGTTCATGCAGCTGGACGCGCTGCCGCTGAACGCCAACGGCAAACTGGACCGCGCCGCACTGCCCGAACCGGTCTTCGAGAAGGCCGTCTTCCGCGCGCCGGTGACCCCGATCGAACAGATCGTGGCCAATACCTTCGCCGATGTGCTGCGCAAGGAATCCGGCACGATGGGCCGCGACGACGACTTCTTCGCGTGGGGCGGCAACTCGCTGCTCGCCACGCAGGTCGCCGCGCGCCTGGGCGAGGCGCTGAACACCCGGGTACCGGTGCGCCTGCTGTTCGAGGCCTCCACGGTCGCCGCGCTCGCCACCCGCGTGGAGCACCACGCCGACGCCGGCGGCCGCCGCGCGCTGACCGCCGCGCCGCGACCGCCGCGGATCCCGCTGTCGCTGGCGCAGCAGCGGATGTGGTTCCTCAACCGCTTCGACACCGCCTCGGCCGCCTACAACGTGCCGATCGCGGTGCGGCTGAGCGGTGCGCTGGACGTCTCGGCGCTGCGGGCCGCGATGGCGGATCTGGTGGCGCGCCACGAGATTCTGCGGACCGTGTACCCGCAGACCGACCAGGGCCCGGTGCAGGTGATCCTGCCCGCGACCCAGGCGATTCCGGAGCTCGAACTGCGCGTGGTCGATGCCGCCGCGGTCGAGTCCGAGGTGGTCGCGCTGATCAACACCAGCTTCGACGTCACCACCGAGGTGCCGGTACGGGTCGCGCTGTTCGAGGTCCGTCCCGACACCGAAACCGCAAGCGGCACCGCTGAATACGTGCTGGCCATGGTCGTGCACCACATCTCCGGCGACGGTTCGTCGGTGGGCCCGCTGACTCGCGATCTGATGACCGCCTACGCCGCCCGCGCGGCCGGGCTGGCGCCGAACTGGGCCCCGCTGGAGGTTCAGTACGCCGACTACAGCATCTGGCAGCGCGAACTGCTGGGCAGTGAGGACGATCCGGATTCGCTGGCCTCCAAGCAGGTCGCGTACTGGAAGCAGGCGCTGGCCGAGCTGCCCGATCAGCTCGATCTGCCGTCGGACCGCCCGCGTCCGGCCGTACAGAGCTTCGCCGGCGGCAAGGTCGAGGTGCGCATCGATGCCGAACTGCATCGGGCGCTGATCGACCTGGCCCGCACCGAGGGCGCGACGCTGTTCATGGTCGTGCACACCGCGCTGGCGGTCCTGCTGTCGCGGCTGTCGGGCTCCGACGACATCGCCATCGGCACCCCGATGGCCGGTCGTGGCGAGGCCGTGCTCGACGATCTGATCGGCATGTTCGTCAACACCCTGGTGTTCCGGACCCAGGTCGACGCCGGTGCCGGCTTCACCGAACTGCTGGGACGGCAGCGCGATATCGACATCCAGGCCTTCGCCAACGCCGACGTGCCGTTCGAGCGGCTGGTCGAGGTGCTCAACCCGGTACGCTCCACCGCGCGGCATCCGCTGTTCCAGGTGGGTCTGTCGTTCCAGAACCTCGCGCAGGCCACGCTGGAGCTGCCGGGCCTGCGGGTCAGCGGACTGGACTTCGATACCCAGCTCTCGCAGTTCGACCTGCACCTGATCGCCACCGACCGCTACAGCGAGACCGGTGCGCCCGAGGGCATCACCGGATTCTTCACCTACGCGACCGACCTGTTCGACCACGACACGGTGGCGGGCTTCGTGGATCGGTTCGTGCGGATGCTGGGCGCGTTCGTGGCCGCACCGCATACCGCGGTCGGCGATATCGATCTGCTCGACGCCGCCGAACGCGGTGCGCTGATCTCCGCCCGCAACGCCACCGAGCACCCGGTGGACCGGTCGGCGACGCTGGCCTCGCTGCTGGACGCGACGGTCGAGACCTACTCCGAGCGCGACGCCCTGGTCGGCGCCGACGGCACCCGGGTGACCTACGCCGAACTCGACCGGCGGGTGAATGTGCTGGCACGGCACCTGATTTCGCTCGGTGTGGGACCGGAGTCGCGGGTCGCGCTGGCGATGCGCCGCTCGGTCGATCTGGTGCTCGCGATGTACGCGGTCACGGTGGCCGGCGGCGCCTATGTGCCGGTGGATCCGGATCAGCCGGCCGAACGCACCGGCTACATCCTCGACACCGCCGACGTGGTGTGTGTCCTCACCGATGCCGACGCCGGATTCGAGACCGATGTCGCACCGGTGGTCCGGGTCGACGACATCGACACCGCGGGTGACGATTCGCCGATCGAGGACGACGAGCGGGTCGCGCCGCTGCTGCCGCAGCACACCGCCTACGTCATCTTCACCTCCGGTTCCACCGGGCGGCCGAAGGGTGTGGCGGTTCCGCACGCCGCGGTGGTCAACCAGTTGCTGTGGAAGATCGCCGAATTCGGCCTGGGCGCCGAGGATTCGGTGCTGCTGAAGACCGCGGCCACCTTCGACCTGTCGGTCTGGGAGTTCTGGTCCGCGGCCGTCTCCGGCGGACGCCTGGTGATCGCGGCGCCGGACGGCCACCGCGACCCGGCCTACCTCAACGAGCTGATGGCCCGCGAAGCGGTCACCACGCTGCACGTGGTGCCCTCGATGCTGGACGCGCTGCTCACCGAATCCGATGGGAAGCTGACGAATTCGCTGCGTCGCGTGCTGGCGATCGGTGAGGCGCTGCCGGGTGCGACCGCCCAGCGGTTCCGCCGCGACAACGCCGCCGAACTGTTCAACCTGTACGGCCCGACCGAGGCCGCGGTCTCGATCACGAGCCATCGCGTCACCGCGGACGAACAGCAGTCGGTGTCGATCGGTGCGCCGGAGTGGAACAGCCAGGTCTACGTGCTGGATTCACGTCTGCACCCGGTGCCGGACGGCGTCTCCGGTGAGCTGTATCTGGCCGGTGCGCAGCTGGCCCGCGGCTACTTCGCGCGGCCGGATCTGACCGCGGACCGGTTCGTGGCCAACCCCTTCCAGCCGGGCGCCCGGATGTACCGCACCGGTGACCTGGTGAGCTGGAATGCCCGGGGCGAACTGGAATATCAGGGCCGCACCGACTTCCAGGTCAAGATCCGCGGCTTCCGCATCGAACTCGGCGAGATCGAGTCGGCGCTGCTCGGCCTGGACGAGGTCGCGCAGGTCGCGGTGCTGGCGAAGTCGGACCCGCGCATCGGCGACCGGCTGGTGGCGTATCTGGTCCCGGCTGGCGACAGCCTGGACATCGACGCGGTGAAGGCGGCACTGAACGCGGCGCTGCCGTCGTACATGGTGCCCTCGGCCTTCGTCGAACTGGACGCGTTGCCGCTGAACATCAACGGCAAACTCGACCGGCGCGCGCTGCCCGAACCGGAATTCGAGACCACTGCCTTCCGGGCGCCCTCGACACCGATCGAAGAGGCGGTCGCCTCGGTGTACGCCGATGTGCTGTCGGTCGAGCGCGTCGGCGCCGACGACGACTTCTTCGCCCTCGGCGGTAACTCGCTGCTGGCCACTCAGGTCGCCGCGCGCCTCGGTGCGCTGCTCGACACCCGGGTGCCGGTGCGGGCGCTGTTCGAATCCTCGACGGTGGCCGGGCTGGCCGCCAAGGTCGAACAGCAGGCCGGTGCCGGCGGTCGCCCGCCGCTGACGGCCGGACCGCGCCCCGAGCACATCCCGCTGTCACTGGCGCAGAACCGCATGTGGTTCCTCAACCAGTTCGACACCACCTCGTCGGTGGACAACATCCCGGTAGCGATCCGGCTCTCCGGCGCGCTGGATGTGTCCGCGCTGCGCGAGGCGGTCGCCGATCTCATCGCACGCCACGAGATCCTGCGGACGGTCTACCCCGAGACCGCCGCCGGTCCGGTGCAGCGGGTGCTGTCGCCGGCCGAGGTGGCGATCGATCTCGAGCCGGTGCGGATCGAGGAGTCCGGCGTGGTCGAGGCCGTCACCGCCGCGGTGACGACCGGCTTCGACGTGACCACGCAGATTCCGTTCCACATCCGTCTGTTCCAGGTCACCGACACCGACTTCGTGCTGGTCTTCGTCGCGCACCACATCGCGGCCGACGGCTGGTCGATGGGCCCGCTGACCCGGGATCTGATGGTGGCCTACGCCTCGCGCGCCGAGGGTGCGGCACCGGCGTGGGCGCCGATGCCGGTGCAGTACGCCGACTTCAGCATCTGGCAGCGCAATCTGCTCGGCTCCGAGGACGATCCGGAGAGCCTGCTCAGCGCCCAGGCCGACTACTGGCGGCAGGCGCTGGCCGGAATTCCGGACGAGCTGAACCTGCCCGCGGACCGGCCGCGGCCGACCGTGCAGTCGTTCCAGGGCGGGCGGGTGCTGTTCCCGATCGGTACCGAGCTCTACGAGGGACTGCAGCGCACCGCGCGCGAGCAGAACGCGACGCTGTTCATGGTCGTGCACACCGCACTCGCACTGTTCCTGGCGCGGATGTCGGGGACCGACGACATCGCGATCGGCACCCCGATCGCGGGCCGCGGCGAGGCCGAACTCGACGATCTGATCGGCATGTTCGTCAACACGCTGGTGCTACGCACCCACGTGCGCGGCGAGCTGACCTTCGGTGAGCTGCTGAGCCACGCCAAGGACGCGGACCTGCAGGCCTTCGCGCACGCGGACATCCCGTTCGAGCGGTTGGTCGAACTGCTCAATCCGGAGCGCTCCACCGCGCGGCATCCGCTGTTCCAGGTGGCGCTGTCGTTCGAGAACCTGCCCGAGAGCACGTTCGAACTGCCCGGATTGCACGTCTCGGCGCTCGATTTCGACGTCGACACCGCGAAATTCGATCTGTCGCTGACGGTTCGCGAATCCGACGACGATCGCAACGGCATGTACGCCGAATTCTCCTACGCGCGTGACCTTTTCGACGACGCCACGGTGGAGGTCTTCGCGCAGCGGTTCACCCGCCTGCTCGAGGCGATCGTCGGGCAGCCGCAGACCCCGGTCGGCGATCTGTCGCTGCTGGCCGCCGAGGAGTACGAGCTGCTCACTCACGTCCACGGCGACGAGGTGATGGCCACCGGACTGCTGCCGGATCTGATGAGCCACGGCGTCCGGCTCGGCCGCGATCGAATCGCGGTGCGCTACAACGGTGAATCGATCACCTACGGCGAACTCGACGACCGGTCCTCGCGCCTGGCGCGGGTGCTGATCGAACGCGGTGTCGGACCCGAGCAACTGGTCGCGGTCTCCTTCCCGCGTTCCTACGAGATGGTGCTGGCCGTCCTGGCCGTCACCAAGGCCGGTGGCGCGCACGTGCCGGTGGATCCGAACTATCCCGAGGATCGGGTGCGGCATATGCTCACCGATTCCGGTGCGCTGCTGGGCATCACCGGTTCGGCGTATGTCGGCGACCTGCCCGGCGACGTGGAATGGCTGGTTCTCGACGATCCCGCGACCGACGAGCTGTGCGCCGCGCAGTCGGCGGCGCCGGTGACCGACGCCGATCGGCGCACTCCGTTGCAGATGGCGCATCCGGCCTATGTCATCTACACCTCCGGCTCGACCGGTAAGCCCAAGGGTGTCACCGTGACCCACGCCGGTCTCGGCGGCCTGGCGGATGTGGCGACGAGCCTGTACGGCCTGGAGCCGCAGCATCGGTTCCTGCACATCTGCTCGCCCAGCTTCGACCCGTCGGTGCTGGAGTGGGTGTGCGCGTTCTACATCGGCGCCACGCTGGTGATCACGCCGCCACAGATCATCGGTGGCCCGGAGCTGGCGGAACTGCTGCGCACCGAGCAGGTCACCCACACCATCATCACGCCCGCGGTGCTGGGCACGATGGATCCGGCCGACCAGGAGCAGTTGCTGGTGACGTCGGTGGGTGGCGATGTGACCACGCCGGAACTGCTGGCGAAGTGGCAGCCGGGGCGCAAGTACTTCAACGCCTACGGTCCGACCGAGACGACGATCATCTCCTCGTACGCGCGGTTGTTCCCGGGCAACCACATCACCATCGGCACCCCGGTGCACGGTATGTCGGCGCTGGTGCTCGACGCCCGCATGAACCCGGTGCCGCCGGGGGTGGCCGGTGAGCTGTTCCTCTCCGGTGGTGCGGTGGCCCGCGGCTACCAGCATCGGCCGGGGCTGACCGCGGAGCGGTTCGTCGCCAACCCGTGGGGCGCGCCCGGAACCCGGATGTACCGCACCGGTGACGTGGTGCGGTGGTACGCCGAACCGGATGTGCGCGCCGGCAATATCGCCCGCCCGGAGGTGCCGTGGGAGCTGGATTACGTCGGCCGCACCGACTTCCAGGTGAAGATCCGCGGTTTCCGCATCGAACTCGGTGAGATCGACGCGGTGCTCGGCCGGCACCCGGATGTCGAATTCGCGATCACCATCGGCCGCGAAACCGCCGCCGGTGCAACGATTCTGGTGTCCTACGTGCTGGCTGTTCCGGGACGTGCGGTCGACCCCGCCGCCGTGACCGACCATGTGGCCGCGGTGCTGCCGCCGCATATGGTGCCCTCGGCGATCGTGGTCCTGGACGAGATTCCGCTGACCCCGGTCGGCAAGCTCGACCGCAAGGCGCTGCCGGAACCCCAGCTCGCGCCGCGCGAGTTCCGGGCACCGACCAGTGCGCTCGAGGCGACCATCGCCGAGGTGTTCGCCGAGGTGCTGGGCGTCGAACAGGTCGGACTCGACGATTCGTTCTTCGCGCTCGGCGGTGACTCGATTCTGTCGATCCAGCTGGTCTCGCGGGCCAAGGCACGCGGTGTGCTCTTCACGCCGCGGCAGGTCTTCGAACGGCGCAGCGTGGCCGCGCTGGCGGAGATCGCCACCCGCGCGGGTGAGGCCGAGCAGCAGGTGCTCGCCGAACTGCCCGGTGGCGGTGTCGGCGAGATCCCGCTGACGCCGATCATGGCCTCGATCCTCGGCACCGGATCGTCGTATCAGCGGTTCTCGCAGGCCATGGCGCTGCGACTGCCCGACGACACCGACCGGGAGACGCTGGTCGCGACCGTCGCCGCGGTCGTCGATCACCACGATGTGCTGCGGACCCGCTTGCGGCGCAACGAGTCCGCCGCCGTGGACAGCCGGGACGGGTGGACCTTCGAGGCCCTGGAACAGGGCGCGATCGACGTCGATGCCCTGGTGCATCGGATCGACCTGCCCGGTGACATCTCCGACGCGGAACTGTCACGCCGGGCGAGCGTCGAATACGACGCCGCGCTGGGCCGCCTCGATCCGGCGAATGCGGTGATGACGCAGTTCCTGTGGTTCGCCTTCACCGGTGCCGGCTCATCCCGACGGGACGTGCTCGTGATCGTCGCCCACCACTTCGTGGTCGACGGTGTGTCGTGGCGCATCCTCATCCCGGATCTCGCGGTGGCCTGGTCGCAGCTGAGGTCGGATCAGGCCGTGGCGCTGCCCGCGAACGGCACGTCCATGCGCCGCTGGGCGCACGCCCTGGTCGACGCCGCGGCCGCGCGAGCCACGGAACTGCCGTTCTGGCAGCAGATCGCGGCGTCCGAGGATCCGGTGCTGGGCGAGCGGGCCTTCGACCCGGCGGTCGACACCTTCGACACCGTCGATCGGGTCGAGGTGCTGCTGCCGGCCGAGGTGACCGATGCGGTGCTGACCGGCGTGCCGGACAAGTACCGGGCCGGTGTCGACGACGGCCTGCTGTCGGCGCTCGCGCTGGCGGTCAGCACCTGGCGCGGTGACGCCGCGGGCGGCGCCGCGCTGGTGAAGCTCGAGGGACACGGCCGCGAGGAGAGTGTGGTCCCGGGCGCCGATCTGTCGCGGACGGTGGGCTGGTTCACCAATGCCTATCCGGTGCGGCTGGATCTGGGCCACGCCGACGTCGCGGCCGCCCTGCGTGGTGGAAAAGCCCTGGGCGACATCGTGAAATCGGTGAAGGAGCAGTTGCTCGCGGTGCCGGACAAGGGCATCGGATACGGCTTGCTGCGCTACCTGAACCCGGAGACCGGTTCGGAGCTGGCGGCCGGTACCGCACCTCAGATCAGCTTCAACTATCTGGGACGCGCGGACACCGGTGCGGGCCCGCAGACCGCAGAGGCCGCCGAGAGCGGCTCGGAGCCGGTCGGATTCGACTGGGCGCCGGTGGTGGATCTGGGACAGCTGGATGCCGACATGGATCCGGATATGCCCGCCAACGCCGCGATCGACATCAACGCGATCGTCACCGACGGGCCGGAGGGCGCGCAGCTGTCCGCATCCTTCGCGTTCCCGACCGGGCTGTTCGGCAAGCAGCGCGTGCAGGAGTTCGCGGATCTGTGGGTGGCGGCGCTGACCGCGCTCGCCGACCATGTCCGGCAGCCGGAGGCGGGCGGTCTGACGCCGTCCGATCTGCCACTGGTCGAGGTCGCGCAGTCCGAGATCGACGAGTGGGAACGGCAGTATCCGGGGCTCTCGGACGTCTGGCCGCTCTCGCCGCTGCAGTCGGGTCTGCTGTTCCACGCGATGATGACCCAGCAGACCGTGGACGTCTACACCATGCAGGCCGTGGTGGATCTCGGCGGCGCGGTCGACGAGGACCGGCTGCGCGCGGCCGGTCAGGGCATCCTGGACCGGTACCCGAACCTGCGTGCCGCCTTCGTCACCGACGCCGGCGGCCGCGCGGTCCAGCTGATCTCGGATCGCGTCGAGGTGCCGTGGCATACCGTCGATCTGACGGATCTGCCGCAGCAGCAGCGGATTCCGGAGTTGAAGCGCCTGCTCGAAGAGGATCGGGCCACGCACTTCGACATGTCGCGGGCGCCGCTGCTTCGGTTCACGCTGTACCGGACCGACGCTGATGCCTTCCATCTGGCGATCACGACCCACCACATCCTGGTGGACGGCTGGTCGATGCCGCTGCTCATGCGCGATCTGCTGGTGCTCTACGCGGTGCGCGGTGATACCGCCGCACTGCCGCGGGTGTCCTCGTACCGGAACTTCCTGAGCTGGCTGGCCGGGCGCGACCGCGAGGAATCGCTGCGCACCTGGTCGCGGGCGCTGGCCGGTGCGGACGAGCCGACCCAGCTCGCACCCGCGGCGCGGGGACCCGAGCACTACGAGATCGAGAAGTTCGTCGCCGAGGTCGACGAGGCTCGCACGCGCCGGATCACCAAGTACGCCGCCGAGGTCGGGGTCACGGTGAATACGCTGGTGCAGGCCGCGTGGGGCATTCTGCTCGGCCGGCTCACCGGCCGCGACGACGTGGTGTTCGGCGCGACGGTCTCGGGCCGCCCGCCGGAGCTGACCGGGGTCGAATCCATGGTCGGCCTGTTCATCAACACGCTGCCCGTGCGCGTCGGCGTGGACGACCGCTCGTCGGTCGGTGAGTTGCTGCAGGGCCTGCAGCGCGATCAGGCCGATCTGCTCGACCACCACTACGTGGGCCTCACCGATATCCAGCGAATCGCCGGCGCCGGAGCACAATTCGACACGCTGCTGGTGTTCGAGTCGTATCCGATGGATACCGATGCGATCGCCGCGGCGAGTTCGATCGACGGCATGTCGGTGACCGGTGTCGGCACCAACGACGCGACCCACTACCCGCTGACCCTGCTGGTGACCGCCGAATCGACGATCGAGGTGACCTGGAAGTACCTGACCAGTCGCTTCACCGCCGAGGAAGTGCACACCCTGGCCGAGCGGCTGGACCGGGTGCTGGACGCGCTGACCGGCGATCCGGCGGCCGCGGTCGGCGATATCGACATCCTCGATGCCGACGAGCGGGCGCGGATCCTGGCCGGCGCGGCGGTGGCCGCCGATCCGGTCGCCGAACCCGGCCGGGTCGGCAGCCGGACGGTCGCCAAGGCGCTCGGCGATGTGGTCGAGGAGGATCCGCAGGCTCCCGCGCTGCTGTCCGGCGACGCCGAAATCGCCTATCACGAGGTGGATTCGCGGTCGTCGAAGCTGGCCCGGGTGTTGATCGGACGCGGCGTCGGCCCGGGCGACATCGTCGCGGTGGCCCTGCCGCATTCGGTGGATGCCGTGGTGGCGCTGTGGGCGATCCAGAAGGCCGGCGCCGCGGCGCTGTTCGCCGACGGCCTGTCCTTCGGGGAGATCGTCGCCGCGGGTGCCGGCTGGGGTATCGCCCTGGAGCCGGCGGCCAAGTCGGTGCGCTGGGTGGTCCCGACCGATCCGAAGGTGCGCGCGGAAATCGATGCGGCACAGGCACACCCGGTGTCCTACGCCGACCGCGTCCGGCCCCTGCAGGACGAGCATCCGGCCTTCGTGGTGCGGGCGGCCGACGGCACCCTGCGCACGCTGACCCAGGAGCAGGCCCTCGACCACGCCGACACCCTGCGCGCCGACCACGAGATCGACTACGAGTCGACCACGTACACCACGGCGACGGCGGGTCCGGCAGCGCTGGCGGAATTCCTGACCTCCGCGACCGCGGGCGCACTCTCGGTCCTGCCCAGCGGTGATATCTCCGGTGACCTGGCCGAGGGCGAGGTCAGCCACTGGTTCACCGCGGCGGGTGAGGCGACCGACGCCGCCGACGGCGAAGTGCGAGTGATCGAGTCGGAGTGAGCCGGAAAGGCCGGTGCACGGGGTGCGGTCGCATCTCGGCACCGGCTTTTCCCATCCGCCACTGCTGAACTCGGGCAGCGCTTGGAAGAAGCGTTCGCTGCGCCTTTCCACCGGAAACGGGTAGGACCGTGAGCGCCGACGTAGAGTCGAGACAGTTCACAGCACAGACCGGGCGGGGCGGCTTCTCCTCGCGTGGGCCGTGGCGAGGCTCTGCAGAGGAGGGGGACATGGAAACAATCACCGCACCCGCGCTGGAGTTGAGCGGGCTGTACAAGCGGTTCGGTGGGCCGTGGGTGGTCGACGGGGTGAGTCTGGCGGTGCCGCCGGGGTCGTTCTTCGGGCTGGTGGGGCCCAACGGCGCCGGGAAGACCACCACGTTGTCCATGGCCGTCGGACTGTTGCGGCCCGATGCCGGGCAGGCGCGGATCTTCGGCGCCGACGTGTGGGCGGATCCGGTGCGCGCCAAGACGATCGTCGGCGTATTGCCGGACGGCCTCGCGCTCCCGGAGCGGCTCACCGGACGTGAATTGCTCACCTACACCGGGCTTCTGCGCGGTCTGCCGCCGGCGACGGTGGCCGAGCGGGCGCAGGAACTGCTCGCGGTCCTCGAGCTGATCGAGGCGGAAAACACTCTGGTCGTGGACTATTCGGCCGGTATGCGCAAGAAGATCGGGCTCGCCACCGCACTGCTGCACGGACCCAAGCTGTTGGTGCTCGACGAACCGTTCGAGGCGGTGGATCCGGTGTCCGCCAGCACTATTCGCACGATTCTGCGGCGGTTCGTCACCGCCGGTGGCTCCGTGGTGCTGTCGAGTCATGTGATGGCGTTGGTGGAAAACCTGTGCGATCACCTCGCCGTCATCGACAAGGGGAGGGTGGTCGCCGCCGGTTCGGTCGCCGAGGTGCGGGGGGAGGGCAGCCTCGAGGAGGCCTTCGTCCGGCTGGTGGGCGGACGCATCGGGGGAGACGAGGGCCTGTCGTGGTTGGCGTCCTGATCCGCATGCGCTGGCGGCTGACCGTCCGCGCGATGAACAACGGACGGGCTGCGGTCGGCTTCTGGCTCGGTCTGGTCTTCGGGATACTCGCCGCCGTCGCCACCGCGGTGGTGATGGCGGCGGCCGGCCACGCCTGGGATACCCGCGCGGCGATCAATGTGGCCGCGACGCTGTACGCGGTGTGGACGCTCGGCTGGCTGGCCGGCCCGATCATCACCGGCAGCAGCGACGAAACACTGCAGCCCGAACACTTCCGGCTGCTGCCGCTGAGCTATCGCCAATTGGCGATCGGTCTCGCGGCGGTCGCCTTCACCGGGCCGGCCGGTGCGGTCAACCTGATCGCCTTCGCCGGACTGGTCGCGCTCGCAGCACAATTGGGGGTGGTACCGACCCTGTTCGCGGTGGCCGGGATGTGCCTGCAACTGATCTTCGTGGTGCTGCTCTCCCGCGCGGTACTCGCGTGGATCGGCGCCGCGATGCGTTCGCGCCGCGGTCGCGATCTCGGTGTCGTCCTGGCGGGCCTGACCGGCCTCGCCTACTACCCCCTGCAACTGCTGGTGTCCTATCTCGGGCCGCGCCTGGAGCACGTATCGCCCGGCCTGGGCGCGACCCTGCGAATCCTGCCCTCGGGATGGGCGCCCTACGCGGTCCAAGCGGCCGAGGAAGGTCACTGGTGGTTCGGCGTCGGGGCCCTGGCGGGACTCGCCGCGCTGTCGGCGCTGCTGTGGCAGGCGTGGGCGGTACTGCTGCGCCGGCGCCTCACCACCACGGCCGCGCCCGCCGGACCCGTTCGCGCACAGGCGGGTTCGGGACGCCTCGACCGGCTGGTCCGCCCGACACCGGTCGGCGCGGTGGTACTCAAGGAATTGCGCACCTGGTCGCGCGACGGCCGGCGGCGGGCGGCGCTGCTACCGCTGATGCTCATCGGCGTGGTCCTGCCGCTCTTCCTCGGACTGCAGAACGGTGGCGCGAGCCTGCCTTTCGCGGGCGTGTTCGTGGTGTGGATGGCCGCGATGGCCAGCGCCGACATGTACGCCTTCGACGGCACCGCCCTCTGGCACACCCTGGTCATTCCGGGTGCCGTGCGCGCCGACGTCCGCGGCCGCATGATCGCCTGGCTCCTGATGGTCGGCCCGCTCGCCGTGGTGCTCACACTCGTGCTCCCGGGTGCGGCCGGGCGCCCGCAGATGTATCCGTGGGCGGTATCGACGCTGCCGGTGGTGGTGGGCGTCGGCGTGGCGGCGTCGATGTTCCTGTCGGTCTACGCCGCGTATCCGCTTCCGCAGCAACGCGGTAACCCCTTTGCCGGCAATTCCGGTAATCCGGGATGTGCGCGGGCGCTGGTCCAGTTGGCGGTCGGCTTCGGTCAGCTCGTGGTGAACCTGCCGGTGCTCGGCCTGCTCGCGCTGGGCGCCTATCTCCACAACGCCCTCGTGCAATGGTCGGCGCTGCCGGTCGGAATCGTCCTGGGTGCCGGCGCCGCACTGCTCGGCGCACAGGTGGCCACCCGCCGCGTCGAAGCCCGCGGGCCGGAACTGCTGGCCGAGGTGAAACCGCGCTGAACCCCTCCGGGAGATTCGCCGGAATCTGACGATTTCGGCCGCGCCCCTGACCCTTCCGGCCGTCGCCATCGACCGGCCCGGATTCCTGGCGTTCCATTTCAGCAGGCCGCATGTGCGACCGGATGCTCCCGCTGGAAGGAACGATGATGACCGAGTACGTGACGCTCGAACACGGACGGCTCGCCTGCGATCTGGTCGGGGACGGACCGCTGGTGGTGCTGTCGCACGGCATGGGCACCCTGCGCCAGGACTTCCGCTTGCTGCTCGGGCCGCTGGCCGCGGCGGGGTACCGGGTGGTCAACGTCGATATGCGCGGGCACGGCGAGTCCGGTACGGAGTGGCCCTCGGTGACCGGGAAGGCCGCCATCAGCCGCGCCGATGTAGCGGCGGACCTGCTGGGCGTGATCCGGCACTTCGGCGGCCCGGCGGTGATCGTCGGGCACTCGCTGTCGGGCGGTTCGGCGACGATCGCCGCGGCACAGGCTCCGGAGCTGGTGAGCGGGATCGTCGAGATCGGACCCTTCACCCGCACACAGCGGCTGCACGTCGGCGCTCTGCTCGGCAGCCGCCGATACCGCCGCGGCATGGTTCGCCTCGCCCTCACCATGACACTGAAGTCGATGCCCTGGTGGCGGCGCTACCTCGACGTCGCGTATCCGACCAAGCCCGCCGACTACGACCGCTACCTCGCCGACGTGGAGAGCATGCTGCGCCGGCCCGGCCGGTTTGCGGAATTCATGAAGACCGGACAGACCACTCCCGCCGACGCGCATGCCCGATTGGCTGAGGTCCGCTGTCCCGCCCTGGTGATCATGGGTTCGGCCGACCCGGATTTCGCCGATCCCGAGGCCGAGGCGAATGCTATCGTCGCCGCGCTGCCGGACGGTGTGGGTCGCGTCGTCATGATCGAGAACGGGGGACATTACCCGCATGCGCAATCGGCGGATGATGTTGCGGCAGCGATCATTCCGTTCCTCGGCCGGTGCGCGGCGCGGGCATTTCGCCATCATCGCAGCCGGGCGGGGCGGCCGCCACGGTCGACGGCCAACCGTGGCGAGACTCCCCCGCGCATCCGGCAGGGACGCACCCGGGCACGCACGTCACACGGCGCGCCGGACCTCGGCGCTCTCGTCCCGCGCCGCGCACCATCGTCTTCGTCGTCTACGAGGGCATGCAGTTGGTCGAATTGGCCGGGCCGATGGACGTTTTCGGCGCCGTCAACACGATGAGCGCCGAAACCGCCTACCGACTCCTCACGGCGTCGCCGCACGGCCGGTCGATCGAGGCCGACGGCGGCCTGACCCTCGGGGTCGGGCATTCGCTGCACGACCTCGCCTCCTCCGCCGCCGAGATCGACACCCTGGTGGTCGTCGGCGGCCGGATCTCCGGGCAGGTTTCGGCGGAGGTGGTTCGCGAATTACCCGCCCTCGCAAGGAAATCCCGTCGGGTCACCTCGGTGTGTTCCGGCGCGCTGCTGCTCGCGGCGGCCGGCCTGCTCGACGGCTACCGAGCCACGACCCACTGGGGTGCGGCCGATCTACTGGCCCGCTCGTATCCTCGCGTCGTCGTCGAACCCGACCGCATCTATGTTCACGATCGCAACCGCTGGACCTCGGCGGGTGTCTCCGCCGGCATCGACCTCGCGCTGGCCCTCGTGGAGGACGACCACGGCCGGGAGATGGCTCAGCAGGTCGCTCGCGCTTTCGTCGTCTTCACCCGGCGCTCCGGCGGTCAGACGCAATTCAGCGCCCAGTTGCGCATGCAGCCGGCGCGCACCCCCGCGATTCGCGCCGTCCAGCAATGGCTGCCCGATCACCTCGCCGGCGATCTGGCGGTGTCCGCGCTGGCTCGGCGCGCGGGCATGAGCGAACGTCATTTCGCCCGCGCGTTCCGTGCCGAAACCGGTAGTACCCCAGCGGCGTTCGTCGCCGAACTGCGCCTGGAAGCGGCCCGGCGCCTGCTGGAGTCCACCGAACTCACCGTCACCGCCATCGCACGCGTGGTCGGCTACCGCCACGGCGAAACGCTGCACCGAGCCTTCGTCCGCCGCCTCGCCACCACGCCCGAGGCCTACCGCCGGCAGTACGCCGACGCCGGCCTCGGCCCGCCGGCGGCAGAGCCGGTGGTCAGCGCAGCCCGGGGATCCGCATCGTCTCCGCCATGATGCGGGCGCCCTCGTCGTTGAGGTGCAGGCCGTCGCCACTGTCGAGATCCGGGTGGATGAAGTCGGGCCGCTCCGGATCCGCGACGGCGGCCGCCACATCGAAGACGGCGTCGAAAACCGTTGTGGTCCGCAGCCATTCGTTGACGACGACGCGCACCGGCAGGGCCGGAGCCACATTGACCTCCGGATAGATCACCCCGGCGAAGGGGCCGATCGTGTTGGCGTAGATCGGCAGTCCGGCGGCGTGTGCCCGCGCGGCGAGTTCGGTGTACCCGGCGATCAGATCATCGGCCGCGGCCACCTCGCCCAGCCCGATGTCGTTGATGCCGAGATTGACCACCACATGGGTGACGCCCGGTACGTCGAGCACGTCGCGGTCGAACCGAGCCAAGGCGCGTTCGCCGACCTCGTCGGTGAGCAACTGGTTGCCGCCGATGCCCTGGTTGACCACCCAGCCGCGGGTCAGCATCGAATTCAGCGCGTCGACGGAGCGGCGATTCGCGCCGAGCGTGGTCCCGGCGCCGTCGAACCAGGAGTCACCGAAAGCCACCACGACAGGGGTGTCCGCGTCGGCGAGCACGTCGACACCGGTGACGTAGAAGCGCGAGGCGACCTCCTCCACCTCGGAGAGGTCGGGATCGGCGGTGTGATCACCGGCGACCACGGCGGCGATCTCCATCGGCTGATGCGAGAAGGTGGCGAGTCCGGTCGCCCCGGGCAGATACAGGCTCAGCAACAGATCGTCGCCGCCGTTCACCGCGAGATCGACGGTGTCGCTGACCATTTCGCCACCCGCCGGGATGCGCACCGTGTCCACCCCGTCGAAACGCAACACGGCATCGGTTTCGGCGATCGTGGCGAATCCGTTCTTGCGCAGGGCGATTCGAGCCGCGCCGATCTCCAGTGTGTCGCGTCCGTACCGATTGCTCAATCGCACCCGAAGCTGTCGGCCGCCACCGGCCATGTGCAGCACCTGACGCACGGTCTGATCGGTGAACTCCCGGGGTTCGGTCAACTGGAACTGCTCGTAGGGGCTGATGATCGCGGAGCGGAATCCGGCGAGCCAGGTGCTGGTCATGACATCTCCATTTAGTTGACGTGAGGAATATCCTCGCAGCAATAATATGAAAGATATTCCTCATGTCAACTATCCGCACGGCAACTGTGCGTTAGGCTGACGGCGTGGAGCACACGCACGACGCCGACGTCTTCGACGACCCGCGCCTGACCGATATCGGGATGCTGTTCGAAGCGACCAACGGGATCCGCCGCAAACTCGAGCCGAGTTGGACTGCGAACGGGCTGTCGCTGCTGGATTTCGCCGCGCTCATGCGGCTGAGCCGCGCGCCCGGCCGCCGGCTGCGGATGACCGATCTGGCCGATCAGGCACAGCTGTCGACCAGCGGCGTCACCCGTCTGGTGGACCGGCTCGAGCGCAACGGATTCGCCCGGCGCCAGCCCGATCCGAACGATCGCCGCAGCTCCTACGCCGCCCTCACCGCCGCCGGCGCGACCCGGCTGGCGAAGGTACTGCCGGAATATCTGAAGATCCTCGACACCTGGTTCTACGGTCAGCTCACCCCGGAGCAGTGCGAGGCACTGATCGGCGGCCTGCGGATCATCCGTGACGCCACCTTTCCGGAGGCGGGCCGGATCTCCGAGTGACACCTCGGCCCCAAGCTGTCGACCGGTCGCCGACCGTTCCGCAGCCGCATAGCCGAATGCTCGCGTTCACCGCACGGTCCGGTATCGCCCGGTCCCTATTGCCGAGATTCGCCCGGTTCGACTCGTAGACTCGACCGATACGAGTTACTTCCCAGCGACACCGGTCGACGACGGGAGCGGCGCATGGCTGATCACGTTCGAACAGACGCTGAACTCGGTTCGCCACCCACCGGTGCCAGACGGTGGTACGCCCTCGCGGTCCTCGCGCTGGGGCTTGCGATGGTGACGCTGGACGGCACAGTCGTCGGTGTGTCGCTGCCGACGATCATCGGTGATCTCGGACTCGATTTCACCCAGGCGCAGTGGGTCTTCTGCGTGTATTCGGTGGTGCTCGCGGTTCTGCTGATCGTCGTCGGCCGGATCGGTGACCGGTACGGCCGGCGCGTGATCTTCGTGCTCGGGGTGCTGATCTTCGTCGGCGGCAGTCTGTTGTCCGCCTCCGCGGATTCGGCGAGTCCGCTCATCTGGGGCCGGATCGTGCAGGGGATCGGCGGTGCGGCGGTCGTGGCGGGATCACTGGGCACGGTTGCGGCGATGTTCCAGGGGCGAGCGCGCGTCATCGCGTTCACCGCGTGGGTGGTCGCTCCGGCCGCCGCGGCGGTCGTCGGCGCGGCGCTGGCCGGGTGGTTCATCGACTCCTTCACCTGGCCGTGGATCTTCCTGATCAACGTGCCGATCGCGGTGGTCGTGCTGCTCGGGACGGTTCTCGTGCCCGAAACCCGCATCGGCGGTTCGGCCACCGGACCGGATGTGGACGGCTGGCTGCTCAGTACGGCCGGGTTCGCGCTGGTGATCTTCGCCCTCATCGAGGGCGAGCGTTACGGCTGGGTGCGGCCGCGGCGGGAGTTCACCGTGTTCGGGGTGACCTGGTCGATGCAATCGGCGAGTTCGCCCATACCGTTCGTGCTCGCTGTCGGCGTGTTGCTGCTGGTGCTGTTCGTCTTCTGGGAAAGACACCGGGTGAGGGTGGAACATGCCGCGCTGGTGGACTTCTCGCATCTGCGCGATCCCCGGCACTGGGGTGACGGCGCGGCCCTGCTGATCGCGGCGGCACAGTTCGGAGTGCTCTTCGTGCTGCCGCTGTACCTGGTGAACTGCCTCGGGTTGTCCACGCTGCGAACGAGTTCGATTCTCGTGGTGCTGACCGGCTGCGCGCTGATCTCGGCGATCCTGACCGCCGGGCCGCTGCGGGCGGTACCTCCGCTGTGGCTGATCCGGATCGGCCTGGCGATCGCGTTGCTCGCGATGGCGGTGACCGCGCTGGCATTGACCTCGACTATTCCGGCGTGGGCCCCGACCGTGCTACTCGCCTGCTACGGAATCGGACTCGGGCTGGCCTCCGCCCCGTTGACGGCGAATATCCGGCGCACCGGCGCGGGCACCGTGGCATCGGATCCGGGATCGATCACCGCGGCCACCGCCCGGCCCGCCGGTGCCGCGCTCGGCGTGGCGGTCCTCGGCAGTATCCTCTCGATCGGTCTCGGCCACTTCCTGCCCGATCGGCTGAGCTACGTCCCCGGCCTGACCGCGCGGGCCGCGGGCGCGGTGGGTGCGGCCACCCGCGATTCGGCGGGCGACGCGATCGTCGGACTGCGTACCCAGCACGCGCCGACCGCGGTCACCGACGCGCTGGCCAACGGCTTCGCCGACGCGACTCGGGTGGCGCTGCTCGGCGTCGCGGTGGTGCTGCTGCTGGCCTTCGTGGTGGCCACGCGCATCCCGCCCGAGGCCCAGCAGATCGACACCGATCAGATCGATGCCGAACCGCCAGGTGCCGAACCGCCCGGTGCGGTGGCCCGCCACCGGGTCACCGAGCGGCCGGAGGCGGCGCGCCGGATCACCGACGAGGAGGGCGCCGCGCCGGTCGAACGCGGCGAAGCGACGTAGCGATCCCGGCGGCCGACATTCCCCCGGATCACCAGTCGATCAGATCGAGTTCGTGCAGGCGCCGGAAGACCAGGATCGAGCCGGGCGCGACATGCGGCATGGCCGCGTACTCGCCGACGGTGAAATAACGCAGTTCGGCGATCTCGCTGGTCGGCGTCGGTTCGCCGGTGAGGTCCGCGATGAAGCAGGTCATGTGCAGCGCGGTACCGGGCGTGTGCCCGTACGCCTCACATTCGAAGACGCCGAGTTCGTCGTGGGCCGCCACGTCGACACCGAGTTCCTCGCGCACCTCGCGGTACAACGCCTGCACCGGTGATTCACCGGGGTCGATCTTCCCACCCGCCATGTAGAACACCTCTTTGCCGGTCGAACGTGCCTGCAGCAGACGGCGATTCCGGATGTGCGCGAGTGCGGCGGTGCGAATCATAAAGGGAGCCTTCACGATACGGTCGGTACGGGCGGGGAGCTCACCGGGCGGCAGGCGCGAGCTTCCAGTGTTCGTGCAGGGCCGCGGCGATCTCGGGCAGCACGGTGACCGGGATACGCTGCTCACGCAGGATCCGGCGAATCTCGGCGACCTGTTCGCGCTTGCGGTGTTCGTAGGCGTTGGAGACCGGATGCCGCACCGGCGGAATGCTGAGCAGTACCAGTTCGTCGTGCGGTTCGTCGCCGCCGGTCAGATCCAGCGCGAGCGACCAGCGGGCGCGCTCGTCGAGGGCGAACCGCCCGGCCACCACCCGATCCCACTCCAGCCGCGATTCGGCCCACGGGGTGCGCCGGTAGATCGCGCGGTCGGTGAGAACGACGACATCGCGACCGAACAGCGCCACCAGCAGCGCGATACCCGCCACCGCGCCGGCCAGCAGTCCCGTGAAGATCCGGTTCACTCCGAACAGGGCCACCACGGCACCGCAGATCACCAGCACCGACAGCACGGCGAGCGCACTGTAGGTGAGGGTGCGGCGGCCGGTGACGACACCGGCCCGCACCGCCCGGACCGGTCCGCGGGACCGCCGGGAGATGTCGGGTCCGGATACGGGCGGGACGTCGTCGCTCATAGTGACACCTCGGAGTTCGCTCGCGTCGGACTCAGCCGCGCAGCGGGACGGCGGCCTCGGCGGTGTAGACCAGGAAGGTCAGGCTTTCCTGGAAGTACAGCTGCACGCTCTCCGCGTCGTGGGACAGGTAGCCGATCGACAGGTCCTGACCCAGTTGCAGATCGAAGTCGCCGCCGCGGGTGGTGAGCACGAAGGCACCGTCGATGGCGGGCGCCCAGATGATCTCGCCCTCGGGGATCAGCCGCTCGATATGTGTGCGGATCGGATGGCCGTGGTCGGAGGTCTCGCTCACCGCGGTGTACAGATCGGCGCTCAGCAGCACCGAATACGGCCCGTCGACACCGGCGAGGCGCAACTTGCTCAGTGCCTGTGCGATGGCCTCCGGGATGAGTCGCGGATCGCTCGGCGCGGTGACAGGGGTGTTCGACACGGCCGCGCGGATGCCGGTGATACCGGCGGCGGGGTAGCCCTCGAAGACGGCGCGGTCCTCGGCGAACGCGATCTTGCGGGCGGCATCCTTGACCGGATCCAGATCCGCGTCCTGTGCGCCGCGCTCGACGTTGTCGAGTTCCTCGCGCGAGAGAGTGAACGGCACGCGCAGCTCGACCAGCGGCGCCACCACGCGCTGGCGAGCCTGGACGCCCTGATCGGGCGCGTCGATGAGGGTGGTGCGTCCCAATCCGACCGCGGAATAGTCGGTGCCGTGCGGGCCGGACAGATCCACCACCCGGCGACCGGCGATATGACGCCGGAAGGTGCGCGTCGCCTCCTCCTCGATGGCCGACCACGCCTCGGAGGTGATCGGCGCGAGTTCACGGTGCAGATTGTTCATTGAGGGATCCTTTTCAACGTGCCGATACCGAGGGAGCCGTCGCCGGAAGACGCGGCCGCGGGCAGCTCGGCGATTCCGGCTGCCTCGAGTTCCAGGTCCTGCTCCGAAGCCGCCTCCTGTGCGGGGGCGTCCGGAAGGTCGTCGAAGAAATCGTTGGCCGGGGTGAAGAACAGGGTGCCGGTGATCGCGGTGGAGAAATCGAGAATGCGGTCGTAGGGCGCCTCGTCGCTGCCGAGGAACATGCGGACCAGCATCCGTTCGGTGACATCCGGGGTAGCGGCGTAAGCGATGTAGTACGTGCCGAATTCGCCCTCGCGGACACTGCCGAAGGGCATGTTGGCACGCAGGATCTGGCGCTCGGTGCCGTCCGGATCGATCAGGGTGTTCACCGCGACATGGGAATCCGCCGGCTTGTCCTCGTCGGACAGCTCCAGATCCTCGAGTTTGGTACGGCCGATGACGAGTTGCTGCTCCTCGACCGTCAGCGAACTCCACGCCTCCAGATCGTGCAGATATTTCTGGACGATGACATAACTACCGCCGGCGAACTCGGGATCCTCGTCGCCGATGAGTGCCGCGGCGACGGCGGCAGGACCCTCGGGATTCTCGGTGCCGTCGACGAAGCCGAGCAGATCACGCTGTTCGAAATAGCGAAACCCGGTCGTCTCGTCGATGATCGTGGCCGCACCCTTCAACCGGGAACCGATCAGCATCGCCAATTCGAAACAGGCGTCCGGCAATTCGCCCTTGATGTGAAACAGCAGATCGCCCGGCGTGGCCGGGGCCTGATGCTTCTCCCCGGCGTAGCCCGGAAATTCGTGCAACTGCGCGGGTTTCGGGCCGGCGAACAGCCGATCCCAGGCGGCGGAACCGATACTCGTCACACAGGACAGCCGCGTTTCCGGCACCCGGAACCCGATCGAGCGCCGCAGTCCCGCCAGATCCGCGAGAAGGTCGCGCACCACCGGCTCACCGCCCTCGTCGATCGTCGCGACGAGGAAGATCGCGGCGCGCGAAAGCGGATCGAGGATCGGCTGCGGCTCACCCATGATCAACAGGGTACGGTGCCGGGCCGACAGCGCGTGCGGACGGCCCGACCTCGCGAGACCGGCCTCACTTCGCGACGGTCAGCAGGAATACCGCGTCGTCGATGGCCTTCACACTGTGCCGAGCCGAGGGAATGACGAGCAGATCGCCGGGCGAGCCCTTCCACTCGTTGGTGCCACAGATCAGAATCAGGGTTCCGGTCAGGACCTGCAGGGTGGCTTCGCCGTGAGTTTCGTGCTCGGCCAGGCTCTGGCCGGCGGTCAGCGCGATGAGGGTCTGGCGCAGGCTGTGGGTGTGGCCGCCGTAGAGGGTTTGCGAACTGCGTCCACTCGTGGCGGACGCGGCCAGCTTCAGCTGCTGGCGAGCCGCCGCCGTCAGCGATTTCTTGTCCATGATCTGCCTCTCGCGGTTCAGCCGGGATCGGGGCTGTGGTCACAGGCTGGATATGGCTGAGTATGCCGGACCCACCTCGCGCGGTCGGCCGTTTCGCCGATGCGATTCGGGTTCGATACCTGCCGGGCGCGATTCAGCCGACGGTGGCGGGGGCGGTGTCGCGGGCGAAGCGCCGGATCCGGTAGCGCAGCCCCGACCGCGACTGCGACCAGGGCGCGTCCTCCACCTGCCAGTCGCCCTCGATCGCGGGTGCGTAGGCGTCGCCGGGGATATCGGCGTCGATTTCGGTGACCATCAGATCGGTCGCGTAATCCATTGCCTGCCGGTAGATTTCGCCGCCACCGATGATCCACACGGTCTCCGCGGCGGCCAGTGCGATGGCGCTCGCCACCGAATCGGCGCGTTCGGCGCCCGCTGCCGACCACTGCGATTGGCGCGTGATCACGATATTGCGCCGTCCGGGCAGCGGCCGGAAACGCGCGGGCAGCGAATCCCAGGTGCGCCGGCCCATCAGTACCGGATGATCGGCGGTGACCATTTTGAAATGCGCCACATCCTCGGGCACTCGCCACGGAATGGCGTTGTCCGCGCCGATCACGCCGGCCCGGGTCTGCGCCCAGATCAGCCCGATGCGGCTCATACCGCCACCGGTGCCTTGATCGCCGGATGATGGCGGTAGTCGAGCACTTCCACGTCGTCGAAGGTGTAGTCGAACAGGCTCGGCGCGGGCCGCAGATGCAACCGCGGGAACGGGTACGGCTCGCGGCTCAGCTGTTCGCGAACCTGCGTCAGATGGTTGTCGTAGATGTGGCAGTCGCCGCCGGTCCAGATGAAATCGCCGGGCTCCAATTCGGTCTGCTGCGCGACCATCTGGGTCAGCAGCGCGTAGCTCGCGATATTGAACGGCACCCCGAGAAAAAGGTCGGCGCTGCGCTGATACAGCTGGCAGGACAGTTTTCCGTCCGCGACGTGGAATTGGAAGAACGCGTGGCACGGGGCCAGCGCCATCTTGTCCAGATCCGCCACGTTCCACGCCGAGACGATGATCCGCCGGGAATCGGGATCGGTGCGCAGCGTCTGCAGAACCTGCGCTATCTGGTCGATGTGGGTGCCGTCCGGAGTGGGCCAGCTGCGCCACTGAACCCCGTAGACCGGCCCGAGTTCACCGTGCGCGTCGGCCCATTCGTCCCAGATCGTGACACCGTGCTCGTGCAGCCAGCGGACATTGGAATCGCCGCGCAGGAACCACAGCAATTCGTAGACGATCGATTTCAGATGCACCTTTTTCGTGGTGATCAGCGGGAAGCCGGCGGAGAGGTCGTAGCGCAGCTGATGTCCGAAAATCGAACGCGTACCCGTCCCGGTGCGGTCGGATTTCGGCGTACCGCGCTCGAGTACCAGCCGCAGCAGATCCTCGTACTGGGTGTCGTTTCCGGGCGCGCCGTCCATATCCGCAAGCCTAGCCTTCGGGCGACCACCGCCCTCATCGCGTGGTGGTCCGCTGGCTAGCCTGGGGCACCGTGCGCATGCTCTATGTGATCGGAATCGGCGCCGGGGATCCCCGGCAGGTGACCGTGCAGGCGGTCGAGGCGATTCGGCAGGTCGACACGTTCTTCGTCATCGGCAAGGGGGAGACCAAGCGGGAACTGACCGAGGTCCGCGCCGCGATCCTCGCCGCACACGCCGATCCGGAACATCGCGTGGTGGCCATCGCCGATCCGCCGCGCGAACGCACGGTCTCCGGCGCCGACGACTATCGCGAGGTGGTCGAGGACTGGCATCGCCGCCGTGCCGAACTGCTGGCCGAGGCGTTCGATGCCATCGAGGGGGTCGGCGGCATTCTGGTCTGGGGCGATCCCTCGCTCTACGACAGCACCCTGCGGATGGTGCAGCGAGTGCTGGACGCGGGAACGCGATTCGAGTACGAGGTGATCCCGGGCGTCACCAGTGCCCAGGCCCTGGCGGCGGCCCACCGCATCGTGCTGCACGAGATCGGCGAACCGGTGCACATCACCACCGGTCGCCGCGTGCGCGCCGAGGGCGTGGCGGCGGACGGGCCGACACTGGTGATGCTCGACGGCGAGTGTTCGTTCACGCAGGTGCCGGGCGACGATCTGCACATCTGGTGGGGCGCCTACCTGGGGATGCCGGACGAGACGTTGATCGAGGGGCCGCTGCGCGCGGTGGAGGATCGAATCGTGCGGCGCCGCAACGAACTTCGGGAGGCGAAGGGGTGGGTCATGGACATATACCTTTTGCGCAGAATCGGTTAGCCGCCCGTCGTTCCGCGGACATGTCCGAAATAGCTCCAAAATTGCTGTGGAATAAATCGATACGAATGTGATCCACACCACCGTCCGGTTCGAATCACTGTCAATCGATCGGAATCCGACTGGAGGTTTTCATGGCAGGGCAGCATTCGGCGGCATCGGGACAGTGGTGCCGGCGCGTTGGTTCCTCACTCGTCCTCGGCGCGTTGCCACTGACCGTGGCACTGTGGCAGACGGGCGTGGCGGGGGCGGCCGCGCCGACCACCGA
The DNA here is from genome assembly GCF_001665865.1 of Nocardia sp. 852002-20019_SCH5090214. NCBI lineage: Bacteria > Bacillati > Actinomycetota > Actinomycetes > Mycobacteriales > Nocardiaceae > Nocardia > Nocardia sp. 852002-20019_SCH5090214. Next base: position 191,146 of record NZ_LZMK01000393.1, read on the forward strand.
TTCGGGTGTGGCACCGGCCGCGGGGATGCTGCCGGACGCCGGAACCGTCGCCGCCGGCGTGTCGAACGCGGCGGATGCGGTGGCACGCGCGGTCGCGCAGACCAACCCCTGGCAGTTCCAGCCGAGCGCGGCGACCGACCCGGCCGTGCCGCCGTTCGCCGCGCCGATCGCGGATCCGGAACCGAATGCCGCCACCGCCGACGCCACCGCGCCGGCCGGCGCACCCGCCCCCGGCTCCATCTCGTCGAACCGTAACGCCGCGAACAGCACTCGGGCGGTGCCCGATCTCACCGCCCCGGCGATGGTGAATCCGGGCGCACTGCATCTGCCCGATCTCGCCCATCCGGCGCCGCCGGTGGCGCCGATCAAGGCGCCCGAGGGCACCATCCGGATCGGTTCGGTCGTGACGCCGCGGCCCGACTTCATCGATCCGCAGCTGACCGGGCAGATCAACGATTCCGCCGCGCAGGCCGAGGCCGGGCTGGCGCAGACCATGGACTCCGCCGGATTCGAGCCGTCGCGTTCGGATCGCATCGCAGCGGACACCCTCGGCGGCGCGGTGATCGGGTCCAGTGTGGGCAATATCGTCAGCAGCCCCATCGCGAGCACCAGCGCGATGGTCGGCGCGGTCGCCGGTCTGATCGCCGGGATCCCGTTCCTGCCGGCGGGCCTGGTCGTCATGCCGGTCGTCGGCGCCGCCATCGGTTACGCGGTGATCGCGGCGCCGGCCGCTGCCGCGGGTGCCGCGATCGGCGCCGGAGTGGGCGCGATCGAGGGTGCGGTCGCCCCCGGTGTGGCCACGCCGCAGCAGGGGCCCGCCCAGATGTGACGCGAGTCGCGTGCCGCGGTGATCGAATCGCGTGCCGCGAGGCCGACGGCCGCGTTCTCCCGGTGGGAACGCGGCCGTTCGCATCGGCCGGGTCTCCGCTCGCCGTGTGAAAGCGGCCGGTTGTCGGTGGACGCCGGTAGGCTGCGGGAATGCCCGAGTTGCCGGAGATCATGGCGCTCGAACAGTTTCTGGTCGAGCATGCCGTAGGCGCGGTTGTCGGGCGGGTCGACGTCGCGGCGCTGAGTGTGCTGAAAACGTTCGATCCGCCGGTGACCGCGCTGTCGGGACGCGACGTCACCGGTGCCGGGCACTGGGGTAAACATCTGGGCCTCGACTGCGACGGCCTGTGGTTGATCACGCATCTGTCCCGCGGCGGCTGGCTGCGCTGGATCGACGAACCGGGCGCCGCGCCGCCGAAACCGGGTAAAGGCCCGCTCGCGCTCCGGGTCCACTTCTTCACCCGCGAGGGCGCGACACCCGCCTTCGATCTCACCGAGGCGGGCACCAAGAAGCGGCTCGCGGTCTGGATCACCGAGGATCCGCAGTCGGTGCCGGGCATCGCCCGACTGGGCCCCGACGCGCTCGAGAACTCCGAGGACGGCTTCGCCGAACTCCTCGCCGGCACCTCGCAACGGTTGAAGACCGTGCTGGCCGATCAAACCGTGCTGGCCGGCATCGGCAACGCCTACTCCGACGAGATCCTGCACGCCGCCCGGCTCTCGCCCTTCGCCACCGCGTCCACGCTCGGCGCGGACAAGGTCGCCGAGTTGTACCGGGCCATGCGCGAAATCCTCACCGACGCGATCACCCGCTCCGTCGGCCAGGACGCGGCCCGGCTCAAGGGAGAGAAGCGCTCCGGCATGCAGGTGCACGCGCGGACCGGACTGCCGTGCCCGGTCTGCGGTGACACCGTGCGGGAAGTCGCCTACGCCGACAAATCGTTCCAGTACTGCCCGACCTGTCAGACCGGCGGCAAGATCCTCGCCGACCGGCGCATGTCCCGGCTGCTGAAGTAGGTCAGACCGGCGCGGGAACCCGGACTCCTTGCCAGGCAAGGCGTTTCGCACGATCCGGATCGACCTCCACCCGAGCCGGGCTGTCGATGATGCGGGTGCTGCGGCGCTGCTCGGTGTACTGCGGCCAGGACGGCAGCGGCTCGCCCTTGCGGGCGAACGAGAGCCAGTTGTCCTGGAATTCGCGCTGCACCGCGAGGAAGTCCCGATAGCCGCCGGCCGCGGTGAGCCCGCGCCCGATGGGGCTGTCCACCCCGCCGAACACCGGGATCAGATCGAGGGCGTGGGTGGCGCCGAAACCGGCCAGCTGGACCGCGCGCGGTGCGTAGTCGAGCCGATAGGCGTAGGTCGGGGCGTGGCGGCTGTGGCCCTCGAGCACCTCCACGGTGGGCCGCCAGAAGACGAAGTCGCCGCCCATGCGCACGGCGGCCCGACGCGACGGATACCCGGGATAGGCTGCCACGACCCGCTTTTCGAGGTCGGCGTCGCCGCATCGCGACAGCGCCACGTGCAGTTGTTCGGCGGTGGTGGGCAGGGAGCGATCGAAGCGTTTGAACAGGGTCGCCTCGTGGCGGTTGGTGCCGATGATCAGCGGGACGGCGTGAGCGCGCCCGGCGGCGATGGCGTCGATCGGATCCATCGGCAGGAAGTCGCCGTCGACGACCGGGGCGGCGGGGAAACTGCCCGGCTGCCGCCACAGCACATCGCCGATCGCGCGATCGGCGGCCTTGCGGATGTCGTTCGAGCCGGCGGTGCTCAGCGCCTCGGCCGCCTGTTCCGGCGTGGCGCCGAGGTTGTCGACGCAGCGCCGGGCGAAGATCCGCGCCGCCTCGGCCGTCAGCGACCAGTCCGCCGGCGCGCTCTGCGCGATGCCGCGGTGGAACAGCCCGGCCGCGGCCGGGGTGGCGAGCAGGCTGACCACCGCATGCGCGCCGGCCGATTCGCCGAAGATGGTGACATTGTTCGGATCGCCGCCGAAGGCCGCGATATTGCGCTGCACCCACCGCAGCGCCGCCACCTGGTCGCGCAGACCCAGATTCGATTCGAACGGCCTTGTCTCCGTGGAGAATTCACCGAAGTCGACGTAGCCGAATGCGCCCAGCCGATAGTTGAACGATACGACGATCACATCGCCGCGCAACGCCAGCCGGGCGCCGGAGTACAACCGCAGCGCCGAGGTGCCCAGCACGTAACCGCCACCGTGGATGAACACCATGACCGGCCGGGGTGTGGCGGCCGGTTCCGCGGGCGCGGTCACATTCAGGGTCAGGCAGTCTTCACTCGTCGGCTGCGGGCCGCGTGGTCCGATCCGGGCGCCGTCCCGCTGCTGCATCGCGGCGAATCCGTATTCGGTGGCCAAGCGCACCCCGGACCAGCTCTCGACGGGCTGCGGCGCGCGGAAACGAAGATCGCCGACCGGCGGCGCGGCGAAGGGAATCGAACGCCACTGCACGATGCGACGACGCCTGAGACCGCGGACAACGCCGTCGGCGGTCGTGATGTCAACCATTACCCGATGCTAACCGTTACTGCAGGTACCCTTCGACCTGCTTCACGGGGTTGGCCTGGGCCTCGTCCGGGTTGCCACCCTGATCGATGCGGGCCCGCCGCTGCCGCAGCAGATCCCAGCACTGATCCAGCATCACCTCGAGATCGGCCAGCTTCGCCCGCTCGGTCTCGGGATCGAGTTCCCCGCTGGTGGCCTTGGACCGCAGCTGATGCTCCTGCTTCACCAGGTCCTGGATATGGGCAAGGATGTCCTGTTCGGTCATGAGGCCATGGTACGGCGCGGGTGCGGGATGTAGTTCGGCCCTGCCCTCCGGTTGCGGATCCCTGCGGAGGCGCCACATTGATCACGTGTGCCTACTCGATGGGGCCGAGCGTACTGCTCGATTCGGTCACGCCTGGCTTCCGGATTCCGGGCCGAATTCCTCGACCCAGGCGATGTGGGATTCGGCATCATGACCCACGGATTGCGCGGCGGCCTCCACGTCGGCCAAACGGACTGCGAGACCATCCAGGTAGACCTCGGTCAGTGTTTGCCCGACGGTGTCGCTGTCCGGGTCGATGACCCAGCTGTCGTCGAGCGCATCGGGGGTGACCTGCCGCATCTGCGCGTGCAACAGCAACTTGGTCAACTTGTCGAGTGTGTCGAGATCGCGAGCCGTCCGGTCGGCCGGGAAGCCCATTTCACGGAATCGGCGAAGGCTCTCATACTTCGACGCAATCACCGTACGCCAGTCGCTCGGAGTCAATTCGTCGTACGGGTGCGGAAGGTTGCGGGCGCCTGGGAGGTTGAGTCTTTCGGCCAGTACGTCCCGCAGGTTGGTGAGTGTCAACACCGCCTCGGCATTGTCGGCTGGTGTGTTGTACCAGGCGCTCGCTTCGATTCGGGCGAGGTTGTCGATCACGTCCTGGTACCACTCGGCTCGGTTGCGCCGATCGTATGCCGCTTTCGACGTGAGTGTTCGTTCCCGGACCGCCTCGAGCTCAGCACGCGGAGTGTAGTGCTTGCGCCACTCGATCTTTTCGTTCACGACTGTGGCGTAGTGAAGGCTGAATCCCCCTGGCGGTAGTGCGTCCTGGTACGCGTTCCCGTTGTCGATCGGCCGAACGATGAGACCGAGCTGGAGTCGCCAGTTCTTGCTCCCGCGCTCGTGTCTGTCCCAGGGGCGGACGAGCGTATCGCCCCGACCGAGCCGCTGCCCGGTCGGAGTGTGGAAGAAATCTCGCCAAGCGTCTTCGAAATCCCCGAATATATCGCTCGCGTCGAATCCGGGCACATACTCGATCAGCAACACCAGTTCGCTGCCGCCAGGCAAAATTTCATCCGCGCCCAGTACCTCGGCAGCCCGCGAGCCGGCGTCCGCGAGGGTGATGGCCGCCAGCTTCTCGGCGTCACGCTGATCGATATCGCGTACCTTCTTCTCGATGTGACGAAATCCGTTGCGGTAGTGAACAATGCACACCCCCGCGGACATCGTCGCATCTCCGGTATCGCCTTTCAGGTGCTCGCGAGCGATCTCACCCGAGACAAGGGCCTCTGCGTATTTCTCGGCGAACGTCCTTTCGTCGGCCAGGTCCTTACGCCACCAGACGTAGTCGCGGTCGCGGTAGTAGTACGCGGTGCGCTCCGGGTCCGGATGTGCTCCGGATATCGTTTCCACGACGAGGCGTCCCTGGTCGTCGATACGAACGTGCCAGTACTCGATCGACACGCCGTTTTTCGGAGCCTGTCGGCGGAACCCAGGCACCTGCAGGTCCAGCAGCGCACGTTGATCGCGCAGTGGCGATGCGACGATCACTCGGCCGTCCGAGGTGTATCCGATCGCCTCCACGATCTGCCCGTCGTCATCGATGAACGGGCTCACTCCGGCAGCTGCGAACAGCTCCGGTACGGCCATGATCGCGAGCGCTGTGCGAACCTCGTCCAGGTATGTTTTCGCGGCTTCGAGATGCCGCGGCAGCGAGCGGACGCGCTCATCCAGTTCGGAAATCGCGTCTTGATGGTCGAGCAGCTCGGTCAACGCGTCGTCGGCTACGAGCCGGCGTAGAACCGATTCGAATCGCCGGCGCTGTCGAATCCGCAGCGCTCGGACCGTGCGCGCGATTGCCTCGGGGTCGCGCTGCCGCAGCTTCGTCTCATCCAGGCCGAGCGCCTGCGCCGGTTGCAGCGCATAGGTGACCACGTCCTCGGCGTCCGCCTCAGCAGCACGAAGCGCACGACCGAGAGCGGGGGAAAGCTCTGTGGGGTCCGGAGTCGAGTCGTCACTGCCGAAGCGGTGCCACACACTCGGGACGTCACCTCGACGGCCCCGTCTGTTCCCCCGATCGACGCCCGGATCGACGAATTCGATCTCGCTCCGAACATCGAGTACTCCATCGAGCGAAGGCGGCCTGGCGCCACGGCCGCGACGTTGCGCCGGGGGCATCAGTAGCGGATCAGGTTGCGGCACGACCGGATCCCATGGCATGCCGTCCTCCGGTCGGTGGTGATAAGCGTTCGGATCGGGGGCTCGTCTCCGGTTCTTTTTCCGCGGCAGGTCGAGCGCCTCCTGGGGGGCCAGTGGGTTTCCCGAAGAGGCGGGTGCTGCACCGGGTCGATCACGGCGCCACGGTGTTGTTGCGATCGGCTCGGACTTCTCCGTAGCAGGTGCGGAGGTTTGCTGGAGTGTGCGTTCGGCGTCGTCAGGTCTGCCGAGGAGTTTGACGGGGTGTGTCCGGTGCCGGAGGGTCCGAATCGGGTGGAAGGCCGGTACGAGGTTGCCGCCACAGCTGGTCCACATCGGTTGGAGCAGGCGGCCCCGGCCCGTGCCGACAGGTACGGGCCGTCCGTCCGTGCTGGTCCAGAAGGCGGCGAAAGCGTTGCCGAACTCGTCGTAGGACGCCGTCCATGCGTTCTCACCGTTCTCGTCGCCGCTGATATTCCGCACATGCATCTCGTCCGGGTCCTCGACGAGGGTGTCGAATACGAGAATTTCGGTACCGGTATCACCTTCGACTGCGACTACGTAGTGGATGTGACCATCGATGACCACGGCCGCGCTGTCGATGTCGTTGTCCGGATTGCGGATGATTTCGGCGGCCTCGTGGACGGGACTCTTGCCGCCGGTGTCGAACGGGCGGAGTTGGTTGCCCAGGCTCTCCTCGGTGATCCGCCAGTTGTCGCCGGCGTTCCAGCGCCGATCGGTGTCGTCGGGCTCCGATCCGAGGTCGTAGCCGAGTGCGCGGTGGATGCGGGCGACCTGAATGGCGCAGTTCCGGATGACCTCGGGGTCGGGCGCGGCCACCGGCTCGGGGGCGCGGCGTTCGGCAATATTCCGGACGACGAAGCCCGATGCGAGAGCGGTGAGCGCTCCGGCGGATATCCACTGGGCCGGGCCCATACCCAAGTTCAGAAGGCCCGCGCCGACGGCCAATCCGCCCAGTGGAGAGGCGAGTCTGCCGACCATGGCCTGCACGGAATTCGCTCGGGCATAGACCTCGCCGGGAGTGTTTTGCAGTTTGTATTTTCCTACGGATACATTGCCCGCGCCGAGGGTAGCCCAGGCCGCGACCCAGAACGGCGCGACCGTCATCACGTCGTCGGAGAGTGCTTCCGCCAGGCCGACTCCCGCCAGACCGGCGATCTTGGCCGTGAGTATCGTGTCGATGTCGAGCTTTTCACGAAGCTTCGTCGGAATGCGGCCACCGAGCAGTGTTCCCAGCGGGATCGCGGTGAGAATCGAAAATTTCTGCCATTCCGGCATCGGCGCATCCAGGATCCCCATCGAGTAATACGTCCACTCCATGCCCAGGGCGAAATTGGTGAGTCCGTGATTGGTGGCGATACGTTGCAGCATGGGTCTTTTGCGAAGTGCTCGAAAGCCCTCGCCGGCCGATTTCATGACCTGGGTACCGAGGTTCTTGCCGGTCGGCATCGGCGTCGTCGCGGTCTTCGGCATACCCCGCATCGTCCCCAGATTCCAGATTGACGACAGTCCGTTGACCACTGGTGCCAGCAGTGGCGCCGTAGTCGCCACCGCCGGACCGAATCCCGTGATGATCCGCGGTAGATACGCTTGCATGTTGTTGTAACGGGCGAGCTCCTCGGCGTTTTCCACGCCGAACATCTCACGGAAGACCTTTGCGGAGGTCTGGTCGTACAGGATCGCCCCGGCCGACATGGCCGCCGTTGCCAGACTCATCGTCAGCGGCATCGCGGGCGCACCGGTTGCGATGGCGGTGGCTTGGGCTGCCGCAGCTGTGAGTGCCAGGGTCTCGCCCGCCACCATGATCGGCCTCGCCGGTTTGTGCTCGGCGAGAATGCCCGCGAAGATCGGACCGCCCAAATACGGAAGGGTACCGACCAGCCCCACCCAGCTCGCGGCTTCCGGTCCGGCGGTGCTGAGCAGGTAGTACGGCATCATCGACTCGGTCAACAGGCTGCCGAGCGCCGACCCGACCTGACCGGAGCTTCGAAGTGCGATATCCGGCCGATTACGAAGCAACCGCCATAGCGACGATTTCTCCGGTTCCGGCGACTCGTCTGCTTCCTCGCCCCGGCCGCGCCCGTGTCCACCACCGTCGACATTGACGACGGGCAGCGCAGCCACCTGCCGCCGTGTGCGTAGCCAGCTGGGTTGGACAGAGCTGCCGCGGTCACCGAACAGGTCGCTGTCCGGATCGGGGATCAGGTGGAAGTCGGGCAGCTGGCGAGCCGGTGTCTCGGCGCGCAGATGTGTGGCGACGGCGCGGATCGCGCGGATTTCGCGCATCTCGAATGCCGGGAGTCCGGTCTGCGCCGCGGCGGCGGCGCGCCCGCGGGGCAGGCCGTGCACGAACCTCAGGGTCAGTGCCTGCCGATAGGCGGCGTTGGTGAGCTGCGCGATGGCGGGCTCGAGGGTTTGCGTCGATGTTCGCTGGACCAGCTCCCGGTCCGCGTCCACGCCGGGGCGAACCTGGGCATCGCCGAGCAGGAGAGCCGAGAGCCGTTGCACCGCACGGTAATAGGTCGCGTAATGATTAGGTCCGTACGCCTCGACCAGCTCTCGCGTCGGCAACTTCCGCAGCAGCCGCCCTTCGACCGCGGCGCGTTGCTCGGGGCCGAGTTGCGCGAGGCAACGGGTGAACGCATCGAGATCCTGTTCCAGCGCCTCGAGCACTACCTCGAACGGCTGGTTGCCCGCCCGCTGTTCGAGCAGCCGAGCGAGGCGGAGGAACGCGCCTCGCTGCGCTGTTCGTACCGCCCCCTCGGTCCGGCCCATGGCTTCCGCAGTGCGTTGGACCGACATCCCCAGTCCGAAACGCAGATCGAGCAGCCGGCGCGGCCCGGGAGCGAGCTCCTCGATCGCCGCCTGCAACCCCTCCCTGTCCTGGTCGAGCGCATTCCGGACGATCGGCGGTAGGTGCTGCACGGTCCGGCTTCGCCGCAGTGCCGCAGTCAATTCCGCGGTCGGCACTCCGTGCTCAGCTGCTGCGGATCCGGCGGGTTCGGTCGTTGCCGTCCGGATCGGGCTGTGATGCTGGGATATGAGCTCTCCGGCGTTGAGGACGAGCCATTGTTCGATATCCCGGTCTCCGATCCGGCCGATATCGCTGATCGCGCGTCGGCACGCCGCCTCGAATATTTCCTGGGCAGCTTCGGCTGACGGCGTATGGTGGCGCACCCAAGGGAATACTTTGTGCGCGAACTGTTCCCGGAGCAAGGCGACTGCTCCTCGGGTGTCGCCCCGTGCCAGGTAGTCATCGATTCGCGGTCGGACCCGGTCCGCCGGGTTCGGGCGCGCTCCTACGGGTGTGGCGGGCGTGGGGCCGCCCTCGGGTGGGCTGAGGTTCGCGTCGGCGGGGGACGCACCGATGACGTTGGCGATGAACGGAACTCGGGCGACCGCCGTTGGCGAATGACGGCGCAGGACGGTCTCGCGCACGGTCCGGGCATATCCCTCGGTTTCCGGATGGTCGCGACTTTGGAGGTAGTGGCCGAAGTCGTAGTCTCCGCTCAGCAACTCGTGCACTGCCGATACGAACCGCCAGTGCGCATCGTCCGTGGGAACGGACCTACCGGTGCGGCGGCGCAGCTGCGAGTGCAGGGCACGGTGGAGTATCTCAGGAGCGGCATCGGGCGGAGCGGCCAGCACGTCCGCGACGACCGACGTGAACCACTGGGCAATACGATTCTCCGGCGAGGATCTCGTGCCCTGGAATCCGTCGCGCAACTGTTCGGCGTGACGCAACTGATACGGCTCGATCCAGTGGTTCAGGAAGCGGTCGTACACGGGGCGGCAGGCGATCAGCGGAAGCAGGCTGTCGCCCGCGTGCCGCGCTCGGTGGTACGCCGGCGACTGTCGGTCCAGGGCGCGGCAGCCCGGGTAGTTCGCCCCGAATACCCCGTCCCGCGGGATCGGATCGAAATACCAGAACTCGGCCGGTGACTGATACTTCCTGGTCAGGTCGCGATCGGCCTGGAGGACCGGCCGCGCCGCCACAGTCGGAAGGTATGCGTACTGCGGAAGTTCGTCCAGCGACAGCTCGCGCTCGACGCGGCCGATGGCGCTGGCATGTGCCGCGGTGTCCGGGCCACTCGGCCGGTCCGGCTCGTCTGCCCGCATCGTTTCGAGTTTGTAGATCGCCATCATCTCGCCGGGCGTCCGGGGCCGCAGTTGTGCGAGCAGCAACCCTCTGCCGCTCGTATTGGGAAGGCCGAGAACGGTTTCGGCTTCGAGGGCGGCGGCGGAGAAAGCAGCGAGCGTACTGAGCCGGGGCCCGCGCTCGGCCAGCCAATTCAGTTGCCATTCCCAGTAATCAGGGCTGTCGATCCAGGCGGGGCCATGCGGTTCGCCTGCCGCGATCCGCATCAGATCATCGATGTAGGCGAAGCTCGGGTCCAAACCGAGTAGTTCCGCTGCGAGCCGGTGGGGTTCGGGTACATACAGGGTCGGCCTGCTGCCGATGGGATCTGTCGGCCGCGATCCGATCTCATCCGGCGATCGGACGCTCGGGAGGTCGGGTGATTGCTCGGTGTTACGAGGCTGATCATGTGGCGCGTCGAGAGCGTCTCGATCCTTGTCGACCGTGATCGCGACCGGCTCGGACCACGGAGTACGCGCATGCGGGTTTACCTGTGGTTCAGCTTCCTCGGCAGCTTCTGTGGCCCGGCTACGGTCGAGCGCATCGGGTATGTCCGGTCGGTTGTGGAAGAAGACGCCGCCGTGTTGGAGTGAGGTGAGGCGTTGTCGTCGTCTGGGGGTGGGTTTGTTGTCCATGGCGTCGTCGAGTTGTGCCATGGCGGTGCGGTGTTCGGCGAGGATGGTGTCGGCGATGCGGAGTAGGTGTTGTGTGGCGGCTTCGGGGTCGGTGGGTTGTTGTTCTCGCTCGGCGCGGGCGTGAGCTTTGGCGGCGAGGTCGCGCGCTAGACGAGGATCGCCGAGTTGGGCCATGAGGTGGTGGTAGACCCGTCTGTTCTCGGCCGAGTGCGCCGGTTCGTCCGAAATCTCGGTGGGCCGGGCCGGATTCGCTGCGGCGCGCTCCTCGTCGGTTCCTTTCCTCGCAGCCGCGATTGCTTCGTCATCAACGGGTCCGGCTGAACCTGGACCCGCGGTTGCCTGAGCAGGTTCGGCTCGGGGCGTGCCGGACCATCGGCTGTTCCAGGGGGTGTGCGCAGTTCGGCCTGCTGATTCAGTTGTGTCGGACGACGGCCGCGCCCCGATGGTGGGTTCGGTCGATGTCATGCCGCGTCGTTCGGCCTCGGCCGCGGCCAACTCGCTGATGTTGCGGTGGACTATCACTTCGCCCTCGGTCGGTGTCAGGACGTCGACCTCGGCAGCCACCACCGATTCTGCCTCGGCCTCGTCCGGCACGAGAGCGCCGTCCTCCTCGCGGATGCCGTACGAACTGAATTGCTCTGCCCACCATGCCCGCAAAGCTCGGACGTCGTCGGAGCCGTAGCTCTCCTCGAAATGCCGACTGACCACCTCGTGGGCGCTCGGCGCGTCGACGGGCAGGAGCCGGCGCAGTGCATGCGCCAATTCGTGGATGGCCAGGCAGAAGTACACCCGCGCGAGATCGACTCGCAGCCGTCCGGCAGCCACCTGCCGTATCGCCTCGGCATGCATTCGAACCGGTGCCGTCATCCACAATTCGTTGAATTCGATGCCGTCGAAGGAAAATTGGCCGAATACACCGGCATCCTCGGGAATGATCTTGATTTCGGACAAGTCTGCGAGAATCGGGAATCGGGCGATCATGTGCCGGATGCCCGCAATGAGCTCACCGGCGGTGGCCGCAGTGATGCCGGGGTTGTCGAGACCGATGATGTCGATGCCGTGGTCGGCTCGTAGCGTTGCGGCCATAGCCGACTTGGCCCGTTGTTCGGCCGGCGTCACAGGGCGGTACTCGGTCGTGAGTTGCGCTCGGTCCCTGTCCTTCAGGGCTTGGCGCTGCGGCGCGACCTCGGTCAGCAGGTCGTGAAGCACCTGCTCTCCGACGGACGTGTCCCGGGGATCGTGCTCCATGGCCGCGAAGGCTCCCGCCAGCGCGGCCGCTGCATCCAATCTTCCTTTCCCGTTGGGCCCGTATTCGCGGAATTGGCTGTTCGACCAGGCGAATGCCTCACGCGGAGACCACCGTGTCGGCCCTTGATGACTGCTCTCATGGTGGTCGACAAGCGTCAACTTGGCTTCCCGTTGTGCGGACAGCCGAGTCGCGACATTGAGTGCGTAGCCGAACTCACGTCGGACCAGCCCGAGGACCGGCTCCTCGACGGCCCCCACTGCCCGCCCGCTGTCGATCAGCGCGGCCCATCCCGAAGCGAAGAGCTCGCGGTCGGTTGCGACGGCCTCGGATACCGTGATGGACCGCGTGTACGGGTAACTCGTGTCGGTTCCGTCGACGTGGTCGCTCACGGCGAGCGGACGCGTACCCGGGATGGGGCCGAATCCGATCCGCAGCAGTTGGACGTACGGGTATTTCGTCAACAGTTGGTCTATCGCCCGAGCGAGCTCGCGGGCGACTTCCACTGTGATCCCGGGTAAGTCGAATCCGAACATGCGGACCGCGCGTCTGCGCCACAACTCGGCGGCGACCGCGGCGCCGGTCGCGCAGGACTCGAACGGGTCGGCCGCGGTCCGATCGATAGCGCCGGTCGCGACCACCGCATCGCGTGCCGCGCGAGCCAAGCGCCGATGTTGCTCACGCAGTTTTTCCGGGTAGCCGGGATCGTCGAACGGCAGTCGCTGTTCCGCGGTGGCGATGCGCCAATGGCGTTGAAGCCGCCCATTGTGAATTCGGCTACTCAGGTCGTCGACGAAGTCGTCGGTCGAGACATCTGTCCCGGAGTTCACCGCCGCGAGCACGATCGGCACCGCGCTCTCCGCCAGTCGCACATATTCGGACAGCATGTCGTTCGGAAGATCGTGGAAGTCCGTGGTGGCCCGCGAAATTCGGGTGCTGCCGTCGTGTGCTTCGATCCAGGCCGAGTCGGTCGTCGTGTCGAGCACGGCGCCGTATCCAGCGTCTTCAGGTGGTTCAGTGGCCGCAACCGCGTACAGCCGAGCTGCCGATCCGACGACCAGCGCACGCGGAGGGAGTGTGGGAACGTGGCTGCTCGGCTCTTCGGATCGGGACTCGGAAACGTGTTTCCCCTCCTCGTCCACCTGGCCGGGCGCTTCTCCGGCATCGCGCCGCACGGAGTTCGCTGTCGATGTGGTCGCCGCGGCCCGGTCGGCCTCCGGCGGTGCGGGTGGGTCGGATTTCCGGTCGGGGCCTGTGCGCGCGTTGGGTTCGTGGGGGTCGTCCGGGTTTACGGCGGTGACAATTTCGGGAGCGAAGCGGTTGCCCGACAGCTTTCCGATCCAAGATTCACCGGAGGGCGTCGTGCGAGCGCGACCCGGCCGCGATCGCCGAGTCCAAGAGGCAAATCCGTCGCCTTGTGGAGGTGTGGACGAAGGAGTCGCCGGTTTCTCGGAATCGTCGGGTGATCCGGTGATTTCGTGGGAGGCGTGCCGGATGACGACCTCACTGTCGGCAGGCCGGCTGAGCGGCGTGAGCACACCGCCGACGCGGCGGTACTTCGCCGTGTAGGCGAAATCCGCTCTCCGATAGCGGGATCGCCATTCGGTGTAGGGCCTGATGCGGTGGCGTCCGCCGTCGATGAGGGTGTCGTAGACGAAGACCTTGCCCTCGATCTTGTTGAGCAGGTAGGCGTGGGCGCGATTGCGGCTGCCGTCCTCCTCCACCGTGCCGACAACGACGACGACAGTATCGAGCTGAGGGTCGGCGACCAAGTCGTCGTATGCCGAGCGCATCGGGTCGTCGAGTGTGTTGTCGGGGTCGGCCCACAGCAGCCCGGCGGCGATGCCGCGTTCCAGGCCCATGGCATTGATCGCGCCGTTCGGATCGACCACGGCGGTGTCCAGCCCGAGCATGAGCAGCATGCGCGTGATCCAGGGGACGCAATCGAGGACTTGAGATGGAAGATCTCCGGTCGCGCTGTGCGAGTCCGGCGGGTGATGGGTCGACGAGTGTGCGTCGTTGTCCTCGAAGTCGGACGCGGGGCGGGTCAGGTCGAACCAGGTGACCTGGCGCCACGGCCCGGCCGGTTCGTCGAGGATGCGCACACCGGCCCGGAGGAACGTCGAACCGTCCGGTGCCGCAACGGATTCCGGAGGCGTAATGGACTTCTCGTCGTCGACGGCAACCACATCGACGCGCACCCGGTCGGCGGTGTTCTCGGCCACCATCGATACCGGGCCGACGAGTGCGCCCAGCATCAGTCGCAGCGCCGAGAGGATCGAGTCCCGGGCGACGGTTGCGGCGCCCGGCGGCCAGTCGCGGATCTGCGAAAGCAACCACTCGCCGGCCTGCGCGAGATCAGTCGCCGATTCCGATGTGCGAGCGGTCGTTCGAAGAGCAATTGTGTTGCCGGGCGTTGCCGCTATCGGCTCCGGGGCCGGCGGTCGCGCACCGGGGCGATCCTCGGTGGGTACGTCCTCGACCCAAGCGCCACCGGATTCCGCCAGCCACGCTCTCAGCCGCGAGTGCACCGCCGCCAGTGCCGCGGCGGTCCGCACTCGGTCGCTGCCGAGGCGCACCGATTCCCAGCGCGCGGTCACGCCCGAATCGGCCGTGATGAATTCAACCGTGAAGGTAGCCGGTTCGCAGCGCGGCACGAGGAGTTCAGCGGTGACCGCGACGCCGTCGACAGAGCGCGTGATTCCGGTGACCTGCACCGCTACCGAGCGTCGGCGGCCCCAGGGCGCACGAGTGACGAAATAGCCGGAAAGCAGCGGCGCCGAGTTCGTACCCAGTGCTTGCAGCACGGCGGCTGCGGCCGGCGGCGTGCCGCTGTCGTTCCACAGCGATTCCGTGCGATTTCCGGCCGCCGGGGCGCACCGGGACAGATCGGCCCCCGCAGTGTGGAGTGCGTCCAGAACCTGTGCCTGTCCGCGGTAGTCGAGGGCGCGGCTCGGCGACATGGCCGGCGAGAGGTCGATCGCGGTGATCGCGCCATGGATGCGCCAGTTACCCATCCCGGCGATGTCGCCGAGCGAACCGCCCTGCGCGAGATACGCCTCGAGCACGTCTGCCTGCCAGCCTGCAGCGGTGATGAACTCGCCGGACGTGGTGAGCAGAAAGCCCTGCGAGCCGAGGGTGTCGATCGCTGCGCCGTCCGCGCGGACCGGACGGCCGCGCCGGTCGATATGCAGACGTACCAGGTCGAGATCGACGGCACCGGGCCCGGGGACGTAGCCGGGTAGCGACATCGGGGTGTACTCGGCGCGGCTCGGCGGCGACGCCTCCTCGCCCGCATCGATGTCGGCGATGATGTTCTCCGGCGGGTTGAACCCTGCGAAATCGACACCTGAGCGGGCCAGCCAGGGCGCGATTCGATCACGGTGAAAAGATTCGATCGCCGAGCCCACGAATTGGTTGTCGGAACTGTCCTCGCGCACGTAATAGGCGATGGTGGCATCGCGCCCATGAAGCAGGTGCAGGGATATTTGCCCGGGCGTCGCGTTCCCGCGCAGCGAACCGACCGCCAGTTCCACGACCAGACCGGTGTCGGTGGCGTGCCAGTCGGTGATGTCGACCCAGTGATCGGTCGAGGCGCCGGAGAACAGAGTGTCGACCGCCGGATCGCCGTCGAAGACGCCGAGTCCCCGGCGCTCGATCAACTGCTCGACAGTGGGTACCCGAGTCTCGGGTATCCACAGATAGCCCGCTGTCCCGTTCCTGACGGTCAGATTCTCGGCCGGAACTCGATGCGACAGTTCGAACATCGCCTGCGCCGCGAACCGCGCACTCAGTGCCGATCGGGACCCGGCGTTCGCAATGAGGCCGCTGCCGAGCTCGACCTCGATCCGGCGGCCGTCCACGACCTGCCAGGCGCCGAACGCGAACGGTACCTGTCGTGGGTCCGGGAACGAACTCCACAACAGCCAATGCTTGGCCGGAGTGGAGCGGATCGTATTGCCGACGAAGAAGAACTGCTCCCAGCCGCCGGAGTTGTATGGGTTACCGTCCTCGTCGCACAACACCCCCTCGGCGTCGAAATGCAGATCGTGATAGCGGATCCGACGCCCTTCTTCAGGGTGGTAGGAGGACTGGTCTTCCATCTCGACCGTCACGTAGGCGGCCCGCCGAGCGGGGCCTCCCGGATCACCGGGCACCGGAGTCGAAGATTCGGACCGGTCTTCCGGGCGGCGCCCGATCGGGGTGTCGCGCTCGGTGTGGACGCGGGAGTCGCCGACGACGTCGGTTGTGTCGACCTCTTGCACCAGGGTGTGTTCGTCCGCGTCGGGGCCGAAGTACGCCGTGATGGCTCCTGAACCGGAATCATTCTCGGCAACAACGACATGCGACTCCGCCAGCCACGGATCGATCAGTTCCGAACGCAGCTGCGCCCAGGCTGCAGCGACCTCGGTGGCAGCGGGTGACGAGGTGGGCTCGATGAAGGCGGCGGTGATGGTGTCGCCGTGCCGGGTGAGAGTCATCGTGAATTCGACTCTGCCGCCGTTCATCGAAGTGACGGGTAAGGCGATCGACAGCTGTGCCGGCGCCGATTCGACCACGGTGGGGTACACCCAGAATCGGGTTGTGGCACAAGCGAAGACCGACTCAGGATGCGCGTAGGGCTCGGTCATGAGCTCCATGGCCGAATGCATCGGCGCGGGTAAGCGGAAGATGCTGCCATGGAATGTGCCACTGAGGTTCATCGCGGTGAGGTCCACTCCGTGCTCGGCGAGCCAGTGGAGCGTCTGCATGACGAATTTCATGCGCTCCTCGAGCGTGTCCGGGAACGCCCGGCTGGTCAGAAGCGCCTCCTGCGGAACACCGTTGACCATTCGGCCCCAGAGCCCGGCCCCGATCGGAGCGTCGACGGGATCGGCATAGGTGCTGAACAGGATTTCGTGCGGATGGACGAAGTCGTAGGAATCGTCGTCGTCGTCCAATTCCGGGAAGTCGTCTGCCCCGGCGACCCGGAAATCGTCCGGCTCGACGCCGATCAGAAAGAATTCGTAGTCATCGCTGTTGTGCGGCGTCCCGTCCCCGTCGCAAAACAGGCCGTTCCGGATAGTCAGCTTCCGTACTCGCGTATTCTCCGCGAGCCTCGGCTGGTACGCATCGGGTGAAACGGGCGTCGCCACAGCGTATTCCGGCCGTGCCGCTTCGCCACGCGGCCCGTTGATGGAATTGCCCGGCAACGGCCGGTCGGGATCGCCGGAGGGGGCGTGCAGCGCCTCCAGCATCCCCCTTGTCGTGGTGAGATAGGAAACGAAGGTTTCCTTCGGATCCGATTCGATGTATCCGGGTTTCCAGTCCCGATAGGGACGGATGCCGGGAGAGGGCAGCAGTGAGTCGAAGACGAAGAGTTCTCCCTCGATATCGAGCAGAAGATAGGCGTGATCGGTGCCCTCCTTGCCGACGACCACCACCGCACCGTCAGCAGGATGGTCGGGGTCGTAAACGTTGTCGGCGATGCTGCGCAGCGGATCGGCCGGGCCGAATTCATCGGCTGCGGGCTCGGTAACGATGTCGTGGGCCGGAACGAGCGTGAGCTCCGCATGGATGCCACGTTCGAGCGAGTGCGGGTCGTCGGCATTCAGCGGGAGCTCGGGGGCCTCCTCGAGGCCGACCGCCCTGGTGAGCCGTGAGACATAGGGGACGCACGCCCGGAGCAACGCGGTGATTTTCCGGATCTTGCGCCGCGCGCTGCCGAGGTGGTCTTCCACCGTATGCGGACTGACACCCAACTGCTCGGCGATCTCCCGCTTCGACAGACCTTGTTCGGACAATGCGAGAATGTGACTCTCGCGGTTTGTCAGCCGCGCTCGGCGAGATGCGTCCGGCTGCTCCGTGACCGGAGACGGCGCTCGTCCCGGCCGGGGGTGTGCGGAATGCCCGGCCGGTGAGATGTCATCGAGCAGGCCCGAGCGACGGGCGATCTCGACGATCTCGGCGCGACCTTCGCCGTGGAGTTCGCGGGTCACATCGGCTACCAGGGACTTCAACGAGTCTACCGAAACGCCCAGCTCGGCAGCGATCTCCCGATAAGTCAGGTCCTGTGCGAGCAAACGGACGAGTCTCCGTTGGTACGGCGTCAGACGGAAATCCCTGGTCGGTCGGGCGGATGGTTTGCCCGACCAGTTGTCGAGGATCCGCCAAGGCTGGTGACCGGTGGGTGCCACCGGGAGGGAAACGGTGACGCCATGGCGTTCGGCGAGCAGAATGGCGAGATCCCGTGCGGTTGACCACAGTTCGAGCGGTTCGGTCATCGGATCCGTGGGAATGTCGTGCGGCGCCGTCGAATCGCGCCGCGCCGGCCAGAACCTGGCGAGCCGTAACTGTCGATTGAGGGAGAGTGCGGCGCGCAGCTGGCGCACTTCGTGGGTGGAGACATTCGCCAGTGTCAGTGCGAGTGTGTCGTCTCCGGACATTCCGGCGCCGCGCAGCACGAAATCTGTCAAGTGCCGCAAGAATTCGGCGGCCGGCCGGTGTTCGGCGATCACATTGCGCGCGACGAGATCCACCCGTTCCGTCACCGTCCGGCCACCCGTCTCGGCCCCGCGCGCCGCCCGCGCACACACTTCCGCGACAATCTGCGATCCCGACGCGGCGCCGACAGTTCTGGTAGCCAGGTCGAAAATTCTGTCGGCGAAGTGGTTTCGGAGCGTATCGGCGGTGATGGGCCAGCTGTCTCGGCGGGTGACAGTCGGTCGGCCCCTGACGACGACGAGATAGCCTTCGTCGCGTAGCTGCCGGTACGCGTCTCGGACCGTGTACGCCTGTATCTTTTCGGGGTTCAGTTGCCGCATCAACAGCCGGGCCGAGGGCAAGGCCCGCCCCGCAACCACGTCGCCCGACAGTATCGCGTGACGCAGTTGATGCACGAGCAATCGGCGCCACTCCGGCTGCCCGGCTTCACGGCCGTCGGTGGCCTCCTCGACCATCCGCAGAATATCGACAATCGCCCGAATATCCTCGCCGGAATCCGGCAGCGCGTCCACGAGTTCCGGCATCGTGTACGTGGCAACGATCGCCTCCTCACGGGAGTGCACACCGAGTTTGACGAAGATCCGGTTGCGATAGGTGACCGCGGTTTGCCGGGTCGTGTTCAGCTCGGCCGCGATTTGATCGTCAGTGCGACCGGAGATGATCAGGCCCAGGGTCCGGAGCTCCTGCGTGCTGAGGCGCACAGCGGTGCCGCGAGTGCCTGAGTGGGACTTCCAGTCGTCGGCATTGACATCCAGCCATCCCGCGCGAATGGCGGCGCCCACCATTCCGGCGCGGTCTCCGATGCGGATCCTTTGCCCGAGGGCGCGCAGGCGCTTGTTCACCGCGTCCTTCCCGACGGGCACACCACGTATGGCGGTGAGCGCGTCGGCGACCGCACGGTTCGACAATCCGGTGGCTACCAGGAACAGCATGGTGTGCTCGTCGGGCGACAAGGCCGGTGTCTGCTCGGGTACCGCCGAAAGTTCGGTGATGTCCAGCAAGCCGTGGCGGACCGCCTCCGGCACCACGGATGCGCGCTTCGTGACATTGAGGGCCTGCAAGAGCTGTGAGTAGGTCCTGCGCCCCGTGGCCCGCGACCAGCCGGTCTGTTCGATGACTCCGGACCACGACACGCCACGGGCGATCAGCCTGAGAAGCGTCTGCTGTCGTTCTCGCGATGGATCGCTTGCCATAGGGGTCCCGTTCCGGGCCAGTGATCCGGCCAGCCGGCGCAGCGCACCGGCCTCAGCCGTCCGCACTGCCTGGGGCGTCAGCGCCGAGGCCGCCCAACCCCGCGCGTTCAAGGTGTCCGCTACCTCGTTGTGCGCCAGGCCCTGTTGATAGCGCAGTGTCAGGATGCGGCGCTGAATCGGGCTCAGGGCGCGGAAGTGCTCGTCGAACTGCGATGGGATGGCTCGAGAGAACGATTCGGCGAGAGGGTCCGAGTCGTCGGCATCCTCCAGCTCTCGGTACGCGGTGGCGAGGTCGTCGCGCAACCGGCCGCTTTCCGCCACGGTGTACTGCCTGCGGGTGCTCGGCGGCGGCGGATTCGCCGCGTCCTCCGAGGGTCTGCTGCCGACCGGTGAGCGTTCGTCTCGACGTCGGGCGTTCGACCCGTTTCCGGCAGCATCCAATCGCGCCAGCATCTCCGCGTACAGGCCCGGGTCTGCACTCGAGTTGATTTCGTCCTGCGTGGCCTGCGAAACGGGGGGGCGCTGCGGCAGTTTCTCGGCGTCGGGCGCTTCCGCGCTGAGACGGGGGACGAGGTTGCCGTCGCGGTCGAACTCGATGGTCCGGAACAGACGCTGTTTCGGTCCCAGCTTCTTGATGTATTTCTCTTGCTCGCGGCGCCAGTCGTCGAATCCTTCGGCTTTGTTCAGCAAGGTGCGGCGGTTGCGCAGATCCTTGGGTCCGTGGTCGTCGTCGGTGTTGCCGTCCCGGGACGCCGCCAGGTCGACGACGACCAGATTCGGCTTGTCGACCGAGGTGCTGTCGTTGACCAGCAGCACCATGTGGTCGTCGGCTTCGATGCTGGTGCCCTCGGCGTAGGTGTCTTTCCATTTGTAGACCAGGACGGTGATACCGCCGGGCCGGGATCCCAGCGATTCGGCCACCTCGTCCAACGATCCGGCACGCTGGAGCTCGGCGCCGAATGTGTCGCGCACCGTGTTGCTGTCGTGGCCCCGGAGCTTGAAGTCCGGCATCCGGAAGCGATTGGCCTTGTCGGGGCACAACACTCGCATGCCGGTGACGGCGTTGTTGACACAGTTGTTGGGGCTGAGGCGGTGGATCTCGAACACCGCGTCGAACAACGCGGCGACGGCCAGATACCGGGAGGCGGCGGCAACAATGTCGTCGGTTGTGGCCGCATCGGGGTTGTGGGGCGGCGCTGCGGTCTGGTTGGGGCCTGTATCCGGGGCGTTGGCGTTCTGGGTGTCGGCGTCCTGGTCGGGTGTGTCTGCGCGGGTCCGATCTGTGGGCGAATCGGTGGTGTGACCGGTGCCGGTGTCTGTGACGGTGGCCGATGAGATGGCGCCGGTCAGCTGATCGCCGACTGCTTCGCCGAGGATGTCGCGGGCGATGATCGGGGTAATGCCGGCGGCCGGGTAGCCCAGCGCCGCTGCGAGGGCATCGCGTGCCTGAGTGTGCAGCGGGTCGAGGGTGCGCAGGCCTTCGGCGCCCTCGAGGTCTGCTATCGGTATTCCGAGTTCGGCGGCAAGGTCCCGGCGCAACGTCCCCGGTTGGATCAGCGCGTCCGCGGCGCTCTGCACCTCCCGCGTACTGGCTGCAGCGGGGGCGGTGGACATGACGTGGTGCTGTAGCGCCACGGCTGTGGCGGGCGCGATACCGGCCCGGTCGAGTAGTTCACGAATCGGGTCGGCGGCACCGTCGCGTTCGAGTTCGGCGATCCGGTCGGCGACGGCCGCAGCCGGGATTCCCAGCAGTCCGGCCAGGCGCGCCGCCGGGTCGGAGTCGGGTTGGTCGTAGAGCCCGGTATCGGCTTCGGCGAGCGCCAGGTAGGCGTTGCCGGTCGAGACGGCGTGATGGCGGACGAACTCGGCAGTCGAGTGCCGCAGCGCCCGCTGCTGCAGTTCGGGCACCAGCTCACGGACGGCTCGTCGCGCCGCCACCAGCGCGTCATGGTTCTGGGGAGTGGGGTCGGTCGCGTGCGCGGCCACCGCCTTCTCGTAGACGACAACGGTCTCCCGTACGCCGCGCAGGTGCATGGCATTGCGGATCAGCGCGTCCTGTGCCGACATCACCACCTGCGCGCTGCCGCGCTGCCCGTTCCGTGCGGTGCGGTTCTTGGCCTGTTCGTGGATGTAGGACTGCTCCGGGGCCTCCGTCATCCAGACGTGCATGCCGCCCTTGGCCTTCACCGCCTCCGACACCGAGATGTCGACCCCGCGCTGGCCCTGCCGGTTGATCACCAGGATCTTGCCCTGCTCACCGGCCTCGTCGAACACCTTCTGCAACTGGGCTTCCCAGTCCGCGCCCCAGCCGATGATCCGTTTGGCGTCCACCGCTTCGATCGCATCTCTCGGCACACCCGCGCGCACCAGCGCCTCGACCTGACGGGCGACCAAATCGTTGCGGTGACAGAGGATCTCCTGAAACCGGCCCTTGCCGTCGGCTCGCATCTCGTTCGCGTATTCGGCGATCGTGCGCAGTTTGGCGTGTGTGCTCTCGACCACATCGTGCTGGCCCTCCACCAGCTGATGGGTCTGCGACCGTCCGACCTCGTGCGCCGGCTCCAGGTTGTAGATCTTCTGCAGCACCGGGTTCAGGTCGGTGAGAGTGCCGGACGCACCTGTCACTTCATCGAAGAAGGATTCGCTTCCGACACGGTAGATTTCGACCGAATCGATACGCTTGGCGGACTCCGCATCCGCGCGCACGACGATCCGATGCTCCTCGGCGCTCTCCCTGCGGCTCTCCGCCGCGCGGATCTCCTTGGCCTCGATGGCCTGCGCGAGGCTCGCCTTACCCGGCTCCGCGCTCCACCGTGATTCGCTCGAGGTCTTCGGGTTGCGTTGCAGCCCATGTTCGGCCTGATCGATGATGACGATCTTGCCCGTGTCCATTTCGTAGTGGACACCCTTACGGACGAGGAACTCTGCGTGGGCCGCGGTCTCCAGCCGGGAGGCCCCCATTCCATCCAGCCAGTCTTGTCCGCCGGGCAGCGCCTCGACCTTCGCCCGCCCCTCGGGGGTCAGCTCGGGTTGACCGTCGTACCAGTACATGACCTCCGGTGTGCCGTCGGCCTGCATGCCGATTTCCTCGGCTATTCGCCTGAGGCCGAAATCGTCGTGCGTCAGCGACCCGTCCGCCAGTGCCTTGGTGAGAAAGTCGTGTGCGCCGAACACCTGCTGGGCCGTGGCCTCCGGCGCCGCCTG
Source organism: Nocardia sp. 852002-20019_SCH5090214 (assembly GCF_001665865.1). Taxonomy (NCBI): domain Bacteria; kingdom Bacillati; phylum Actinomycetota; class Actinomycetes; order Mycobacteriales; family Nocardiaceae; genus Nocardia; species Nocardia sp. 852002-20019_SCH5090214. The sequence goes on from NZ_LZMK01000393.1 coordinate 213,858, forward strand.
CTCGGCACCTTCCGACCGGAGGAACTGCCGTTCGCCCCGGTCGATGATGCCGTCCATCTCGTCGATCAGCGCATGGCGCGGTGGCTTGATACCGGCGTTGCACAGATGCCCGACTGTCTCGCCGGTCGCGACCACGATCGCAGGCCGCCCCTTCGTGATCGGCCCGAAACCGTTCTGCTGATCGGCGCGGAACACGTCGATCCCGAATGTGCCCAGCACATTCTGCATGTCGGCGAATTCCTCATCGCCGGTCAACAGCTTCCGATACGTGCTGACTTCGCGATTGGCCAGTCCATCGGTGGTGGTCACGAGCAGAACCGAGCCGTGTTGCACCGCACGTTGGATTGCGCCGGCCATGAATACCAGCGATTTGCCCTCGCCGGGTTTCATTTCCACCGGACGCGATTTCATCGCGTAGACGGCTTCCGCCTGTTCGACCCGCAACACCATTCCGCCGGGCACTTTCTCGCTGATGGTGCCGCGCCGGATGATCTCCATCGTCGCCAGCAACGACTGGTGCTCATCGCCGCTGTGCAGGCCGGCCATCAGCACGTCGTCCGGAAGGTTGGACAGGCGTTGACCTTCCGGAACATGCTCGGCGGAGGCCTGGTGGAAGTCGATCAGCAGATCGACCGCCTTGTCGCGGTCGCTGCGCGGCATACCGGCGGCGTCGGCGAGACTGTCGTGATCGGCCGACGGAACGCTCTGCTCGTCGTGCACCGACGACGAATGTTCTTCCACGGCAGGTGTTTCGGTGCCGTCCGCCTCGGTCCGGCCGGAGCCTTCGGGTCTTTCCTGACCGGACTGCTCGGCAGTCTCCTCTCGCTGCGGGGTCGCATGCTCTTCGCCACTCGACGATCCGGGTTCGCCACGAGCACTGGACGATCCGGGTTCGCCGCGAGCACTGGACGATCCCGGTTCGCCGCGAGCGCCGGGAGTTCCCGCCTCGCCCGCAGCAGCTGGATGGGGTCGTGCCGATGTTTGCGTACCGGCACCGTCCGCGACCGCCGTGTGTTCTCCGGCCGGGCTCGGCTCGGCTTTCGCGTGCGCGCTGTTTCCTGTTGACGCGCCGGCCTTTTCGTGAAACTCGCCGACCGGGCGTGGCGGGGCGCTCGTCGGGAGCTTCGGCGGCGGCGAGGTCTCGCCCACCGCCTCGACCGATCGGGGTGCGGTCGCCTTCCCTGCGGCGACCGGCTTCTCGGCCGGTGGCCGCTCGACCGGAGCCGCCGTCTCGGAATGTGTTCCCGACCGCGCCGCGGCGGCGTCGGAAGATGCGGGACGGATGGGTTGCCCGGGCTGTCGACCACCGGCTCCGTCGGCCGCGATCGTTGGGCCCTGCTCGCGTGAGGGTGGTTCCGCGGCCCCGGTCTTTTCCGTGGTTCCGCCACGCTCACCTGCGGTCTTCGTGGTCTCCGCGGTCGAGCCCCAGGCCTTCTGCGCGTCCGCCCACGCCCGTTTCGATTCCGCCGACACCTCGACCGGTCGCCGAGGTGTCGCGGCTTTCCCGTCGTGCCCTGCCGAGATCGCGTCGGGCGGTGTGAATGTCGCGCCGCCGTCGATCGCCGACGGATGGGCTCCGCTGCGGGAATACACGCCCCCGGCGAATGCGCCGTTGAGCAGCGGCGCGAGCACCTGGTCGTAATGCTGCGGCCAACCAGCCACCAGCGACGCCGCACCCAAACCCGATATCGCGCCGGCGGTACCGTGCACCAGGCCCAAGGCCAAGCGACTGCTGCCGATCCGGGGGAACACCATCGGCGCGAACTTGCCGGCGACCATGCCGCCCACCGCTCCACCCGCGCCGGCCAAGGCGGCGACTTCGATCGACTTCAGATCGATTCCGGTCGGATTCGTGCCGTCCGATCCGATGATGTCGGCGGTGCGATCGCCGGTGGCGACCTGCAGCGCCTGCACACCCGCGTCGACGCCTACGGGCAGCGCGGCCGCCTTGCCCAGCATGGTGACGAACTGCAGGGGCCCCATGCTGCTCAGCCGTGCAGCCGCCTCCGCGCCGCCCGTCGCAATTGCCCGCTCCATACTCGTGCGCATCACGGCAGCCTCGGCGCGTCCCTCGGCCAGCACGGTCTCCACGGCCGGTGCTGCCGCAATCTGTCCGGCCGGCCCCGCTGCTGCAGCCCCGGCCATCAATCCGTAGATCTTCCATGCCAAGTGGATTCCGAACGCGAACATCACGCACAGCCACTTCTCCGCGTCATTGGCTGCTTGCTGCGCTTGATCGGCCAGGGTGTTCACGTCATCGCCGAGCCGGGCCGCACCCTTTCGGTACGACCGCAATGCCTCGCGCAATTTGTCGGCCAGCTCTCCGGCTGAATCTTCTTGTGCCAAAAGGTCTTCGATATCGGTCGAATGGTTTTCCAGCTCGCGGGCGCGGGCCCGGAACTCTGCAACCATGCGGCGCATCTCGGAAATGTCGGCGCGCGGGAGCTCTCCGCCGAACACCACCATCTCGATCGGAGTCCGCAGGAATCCGGGCAGACTTTCGAAAGTGTTCCGCAGCTCCACGACCGGGCTGAACAGCGAACCGTCCACCGGCACCACCTACACCGGTCGAGACGCCGCGGCGACCAGCACCGCATGGAGCAATCTCGCCTGTATGCCCGCCTCCTCGCCGTGCTGCACCACCTCGGCGAATGCGATGCCGAGCGCCTCACCCACATCGAATTCGCTCGAGGCTGAGGTATTCCCGGCCAGCCCGGCTCGCCAGTCCCGGTAACCGCTCACCACTTCGGCGAGAGTGCGGTCCGGCTGCAGGCGCAGGTATTCCGCGATCAGAACACGTTGCGCCTGCTTGCGCGCTACGCCGCCGCCTGCGGCGTCGAGGGCCCGGCCGAATTCCCGAAGCGTCGCCGGATAGATGTCCGATCGCGCCGGCTCGCCGTCGGGTTCCACGGTGGGGGCGGCTGCCGCCGGCTCTTGCGCGGTGCGCCGGTCGAGCGTCATCGAGCCGGCGGCGTCCTCGATGCCCGGTTCACGACTCCATCGCACCGTGCCGAGTTCGCCGCCGAGCTCCGCCACCGCGACCGAATCCAGACCGATCATCGGATAGTCGGTGAGCACCCGGTCCACCGCCGCCACGAAGTCTCGTATCGGCGGCAGCTGGAGGCCGGGTGTGTCGAACCCGGTCACCTGTACACCGTGGCGCTCGGCCAATGTGCGCGCCAGCCAACCGATCATCGGGTCGGACGCCTGCTGCTGGCGAGAGCGGCGCCGATCACCCGCACGTGCCTTGTCGCGGGACGAGCGGTCGGATCGTGGCGGGGAACCGTGCCGGGGATTTGCCTCCGGCTTGCCGGGAGATCCGGGCTTTCCAGGGCCTTCGGCTCTTCCTGGTGTGCCGGGATGGCGAGGCGGCTGTTGCCCGCCCCACGGAGTATCGCCCCGTTTCGTAGGTGCCGCTGGGCTTTCGGACGAGGCGTCCGCAGCTCGCGGCGCGCCGCGCCGGTCGGCCGGAGGTAGCCCCGACGAGGAGGAGGGCGGTGCCGAAACGGATGAGGGCCGGCGACCGGAGTCGCCGGAGGGAGGGCGCCCGTCCCGCCCGGAAGGATCGGACTCCGGCCGGTCCCGATTCCACGGCGAGCGGGACTCCGTCCCGTCCTGTGGGTCGGTCGGAGAACCGTTCGGTGACCGCGAACCACCGGCCGGGGGCTGGTCGGCGCGCTGCGCCCCGCCGGTGGGATGCGCCGGACCGCCGGCGACCGGAGAGTTCCGCGCCGGGGAGACCGCGGCGGGGTTGTACGGGACCTGTGGACCGGCATCGGCCGGCGACGGCCGGCCGGTCGGGGTATCCGGCGCAACCGTGGCCGAACTCCCGGTGCCCGGATCCCGATTCCCCGCGGCGTCGGCCAGCCGGGCGGCGCTGCCGGCATCCTGCGCGTCGAATTCGTTTGCGACACCGATTATTCCGGATGCCGTGCTGTGCAGCCCCTTCTCCATCGCGCGCACGTTGGCGAGCATCTGATCGGCATGCGGTGTGAACTGCTCGGCGAACTGACGGCCCATATAGTCGTCGCCCCAGCTGCCCTGGGCCTGGTCCAGGCAATCCCGTAGTCCGGCATAGGTCTGCCCCACCCGGTCGGCGAGTTCGGCCAGCCGGGCACCCCGTTCGCGCAGGCCGGCCAGGTCCAATCGAAGTTCGCCGCTCATATCCCGCCTCGAGCCGTCACATCCGGTCGCCGACCCGCAGGCGGAACCGTCGCTCGAAGTCGGTCACGAAAACCGACAGCGGCACCGACGAACTCGAGCGCTCCACGGCGCCGTCGTCGGCGACATAGAAGACCGCACGGTCCAGGGCGATGTCGTTGTCCGGCACCGGCGATCGCACCATCCAGCCCACGCTGATCCGGTCGGCGCGCAGGGACGACGGAGGATAATCCGCGGTGTCGTACCCTCGCTCGCGGATGTGATCGCGAACCAGTTTCAACGCCTCCGCTTCGCTGATCCCCGCGACCGCGCCGGCCGTCAGATCCGCGAGTGCGAACTGGAACAGCGCACCGGCGACGTCGACCTCGGTCTCGTCACCGACCGCCTGCACGATCGCCTCGCGTGTCACCGCGGCGGCCTGCGCCGCCGACACCAGCAACTCGGCAGCATCCGGCGATGACTGCTCCACCACGTCGGCGACCACTCGCGCCACCGTGTCGGCAGTCCACACCGCGGGCATCGCCGCCGCGCATTCCGACATCGGAGCGGATCCGCCCCGGTACCACCGCCCCTTCTCCCACCAGTAGCAAAACGACAGCATGCCGGTCATCACCCGCGGATCGAGCACCGGGTCGGCCACCCAATCAGGTGCTCCCGCAAACACATTCGGCATTGCGCCACCACCGTTGTAGGCGAGGTCCAACGCGGGGGCCTCCCATACTCCACCCGACAGCACCGCCCGGTCTCCGGGGAGCAGCGTCAACGTCGAACCGCTGTGTCCGGCACTTTCGAAGACGCCCACGGATGGACCGATCCGTGGCCCCCGTTCCGAGCCGGCCGCCACGAAGGCCGAGGCCAGCACCGCCCACCGCGCCCACAGTGTTCGCAGGTCCGGCAACTCGCCGGTCACCGGCACCGCCCGCACGCCCGCACTCCGGTCCGCCCGCATTCCGTCCCAGGCGGCGCGCGGCGGCCTCGACTGGGATTCGCCGCGCCCGATGTAAGCCGCCAACCACACCGGCAGCCGGCCGCGCGGATACCTTTCCAGGTCGGCCAGATACGCCTGTGGTGCGAACAGTTGCTCACCGGGAAACGGCTCGGCCCCGTGATCGACGACGACCTCGACGTCCTCCGCGTCGGCGCGCACCACCATCCGCCACCACGGCTCGCTCTCCAGCTCGGCCGAAACCTGCCGGTGCCGGCGCACCGACGCCCACACCTCATCCGACACCTGACACCTGACCGGCCCGTGCCCGTCATCGACCACGAACAACGCCGATTCGGTGACAACGGTCAACGCGAACGATGCCTCCAGCCGCTGCCATTCCGGCGGCGCGAGCTCGCGCAAGCCGGCGGTGATCCGGTCCACCACGTCCGCGAGATCCTCACCCCCGGAACCGCTCACCACACACTCCCCGATCCACGAACCGTCGATACGCGACCACGCTCGCAGCTGCGCACCTCGACCTCGGGAGGAGCAGAAGCAATTTCCACAACCGCCTCGATCTATCGCTCGTCAGGGTCGCACTCGGTTCGAGAATTTCGTACCCCGAGGCCAGCACGCAACCGAGCTGCTATTGCCACCCGTGAAAAGGGGGCCGCATCGGACCGGCGTATGACGCGGCCGCGAGGCATTCGGCGGCGATGGTGATCGCGGCGCGCAGTTCGGCGGAGGGTAGGGCCGCGTAGCCGATCGGGGCGCCGAAGGTGTGCGGTCGATCGGCGTGATGGCGGGCGAGGCCGTCGAGCCGTACCCCGCGATCACGAGCGTGGGCGATCGCGGCTTCCTCGACCGCGGCGGATTCGAGCGGGACGAGCACATGGGATCCGGCATGGTCGCCGACGACATCGAGCCCGCGGGCGCGAAGTTCGGCAACCACGAGTGCCCGGCGCGGCGGCATCTCACGGCGCAGGCGGCGCAGATGACGGGCCAGGTCGCCGTGCCGGGCGAGCTCGGCGAACACCAGCTGACCGGCGGGAGCCGGACAGGTGCCGGTGCTTTCCCGGTGGGCCGTCACGGCGTCCGTGACAGCCCGGGAGGCGACGAGCCAGCCGACGCCGAGCGTGGTGGACAGGATTTTGGAGGTGGTGCCGAGATGGATGACCCGACTCGGGTCGAGGCTCGCCAGCAATGGCAAAGGGGCACTGTCGTAACGCAATTCGCCGTCGTAGTCGTCCTCGATGATCAGCGCGCCGGTACGCCGGGCGAAGTCGATCAGTTCGACGCGGCGGGCGGCGGGCATCCGGGCGCCGAGCGGGAACTGATGGGCCGGGGTGCAGTAGACGGCGCGCACACCGGCGGGAATTCTGTCCACTCGAATACCCTTGTCGTCCAACGGTATCGGCAGTACCTCGATACCCGCGGCGCGGAAGGCGCCGACCGCGCGGAGGTAGCCGGGATCTTCGACGGCCACGGTGTCGCCGCGGCGCAGCACGGCGTGGGCGAGTTCGCCGACCGCCGAACTGGTGCCGGAGGTGGCGAGGACGACACTGTCGCTGCCGGGAGCGAGGCCGCGATGGCGGAGCAGATGTTCGGTGATCATGGCGAGGTAATCCGGTTCGCCGCCGCGGTCCTTGCGCGCCGACGGCAGCCGGTCACTCGCGGCGCGCCAGGCGCGACGCCAGGCCGCGCGGTCTATCGCCGCCACGCAGGGTGCGCCCGGGGCCAGGTCGAGCAGTTCGCCGACGGCATCCGAAAGAGCGCTCGCCGCAACGGGTTCCGGTACCGATGCCGGTGCGGCGGTGAGGTAGGTGCCCGAGCCGTGCCGTCCCGAGATCCAGCCCTCGGCATGTAATTGGTCGTAGGCGGCGGTGACCACCGTGCGGCTGACGCCCAGGCGTTCGGCCAGAGCGCGGGACGAAGGGAGTCGCTCGCCGCCTCGCAGCCGGCCGGCCGTCGCCGCGGCGCGCAGTTCGTCGGCCACCTGGACCGACAGCGGGCGTGGTGCATCGCGATCGATCGACAGCGGGAGGTCCTCCACGATGCTCCCTTCGGCTCGAATGCCCCACTGCGACGATCGCGCGGCGTCCGCACAAGTGGACTTCCGAAATAGCTCCTGATTGGCCATATGATGATGCCACCCGATCGTAGACCCTGGTCATATGCCAGGAACACCCACGCGCCCGAAGCTCTCGCCGACCCCGCGCAGCACCGTCACCCGCTATCGGGACCGCGCCGCCACCGACCGCTCGGCCCTGGACGAGGTGCTCGACGCCGGACTGATCTGCCATATCGGGGTGACCCTGCACGGCGCGCCCGTCGTGCTGCCGACGGTCTACGGCCGCAGCGCGGACACGCTGTACCTGCACGGATCCACCGGCGCCGGCAACCTGCGCGCCGCCCTCACCGGGGACATCTGTGTCGCGGTGAGTCTGGTCGATGCGATCGTGTACGCCCGTGCGGCCATGCACTTTTCGATGAATTACCGCTCCGCCGTGATCCACGGGCGCCCGGTCGAGGTCACCGACCCCGAGGAGCGGCTACGCGCGTTGCGCGTCATCGTCGACCATTCCGCCCCCGGCGCCTGGGATACCGTGCGCGCGCCCGACAAGAAGGAGCTGGCGGCCACCCTGGTCCTGGCCCTCGACCTCACCGAGGCCTCGGTGAAGATCCGCGCCGGCGATCCCTCCGACGATCCCGCCGACCTGAACAGCGACGCCTGGGCGGGCCTGCTCCCGGTCCGTCAGGTCTTCGGCACTCCGATCCCGGCGCCGGACCTGGTACGCCCGGGCGCCGTCCCGGACCACGTGACGACGCGGATCCTCACCACGCGGTGACCGGTACCTCGAATCGTTCGATCGCCTTCCGTGCGAAATCGACCAGCGCATCGGAGGATTCGATTCGCTCCTGATCCAGGCCCACCAGAGCGAGGGTGTACGTGTGCCCGATCCGGCACAGGTAGGCCGCGAGGCGGGTGCGGGGGAGCGCCGTCGGTTGCAGTCCGGGATGGATGGCCCGGGCGGCTACGCCGGTGCAGCGATGCGGGCCCAGCTGTGCCAGCGAGGCCGGGAGGGTGCCGATGTTCGAGCACAGAATGTCACGTTCGCCCGCACCCCGGGAGAGCCGGTGCGCGACGCGCGCGGGCAGCACCTGCAGCAGTTCCGCGGGCATGCCCGGGGGACCGGACATACGGTATTCGTATGCGGCACGGCACTTCTCACGCAGGGTCGCGGGAGTATCGGTGCGCTCGACCACCACTTCGGTCATGGCCATGTCGTTGTTGACGCGGCGATCGTCGCGGGTATCGACGGGAACGGCGGCGGTTATCGGCGAGTCGGGAAAACCGCTGTCCCACAGCATCTTCGCGACGACGTGGAGGAACAGGCTGTTCGCCGTTCCGCCCCGCCCCGCCGCGGCGAGCTCCCAGTCCGCCGCCGGAAATTGCAGGACCGCATCGGTTGTCGTCGCCGTCTCGGCGCTGCGGCACGCTCCGTCACCGGGTTCCCGTGGCACCCCGTGTCGCAGGGCGCGCGCACTGCCGGACAACACGGTGCTCCACTGCCTGGCCGCATCGGACCAATCCGACTGCGGTGCCGCATAATCCGTGAGCGGCGAGCCGGACAGCGCGTGGTCGACGGCCAGCGCCAGGCCGCGTCCATCGGCGAGGGCATGCGAACACGTCAGTGCCACCACCGAACCGCCCTCGCGCAGCGCCGCCGCGGACAGCCGCCACCCCGGCCCGAATTCCGGATCCAGATCGTAGCCCTGTTCGTCGGCCCAGCTCAGCAGGTCGGCGGCGGCGATACCGCCGCCGGCGATGCGCAACGGATGGGCGCCGTCGTTGCGCCGCCAGTACGGCCGCGCACCCGGAACTCGGGGGCGGACGACGCGGCGGCCGAGGGGGCCGACGCGCAGGGCGGCGTGGATCTGTTCCAGCAGCCGCCTGTCGATCGGGTCGGCGGTGCGCCACAATCCCTGCAGCGCACTGGGAGTGCCGAGACCGCGATGGGCGCGCAGAAAGATCTCGTCGACTACGCTGAGCCGGCCCATCGCCGTTCAGGCCGACGATCCGTGGCGGCCCGCTCCGCCGGCGAACCGCTGCGCGCCCTCGAGCGCACCGTCGGCCAGCGCGGTGAAGCCGTAGCGGAACTCGCGGGCCATCGCCTCCGATTCGTCCAGCCCCCACTGCTCCAGCGCCGACATCCGGTCCGAACGCAGGCAGGTCTGCGGCAGTGCGGCCAGCTCCGCCGCGAGTCGCTCTGCGGCGGAACGGGATTCACCGGGGCCGACGACCCGGTTGACCAGCCCGATCTGCAAAGCCTCGGGTGCGGCGACAGCTCGGCCGGTGAGGATCATGTCCATCGCCCGGCCCGCGCCGACGATGCGCGGTAAGCGCACCGTGCCACCGTCGATCAGCGGGACGCCCCAGCGGCGGCAGAACACACCGAATGTGCTGTCCTGCTCGGCGATCCGCATATCGCACCACAGCGCCAGTTCCAGCCCGCCGGCTACGGCATAGCCGGAGACGGCGGCGATCACCGGCTTGGACAGCGTCATGCGGGTGGGGCCCATGGGGCCGTCGCCGTCCTCGGCCGCCCGGTTGGACTTCTCGGTGCCCAGCGATTTCAGATCCGCCCCGGCGCAGAAGGTACCGCCCGCGCCCCAGAGCACCGCGACCGCCGCGGTGTCGTCGGCATCGAATTCGCGGAACGCGGCGGCCAGCGCCTGTGCGGTCGGTCCGTCGACGGCATTGCGTGCCTCGGGGCGATCCAGGATCACCGTGAAGACCGGCCCGCTGCGCTCGATTCGTACGCTCACGAATTCGACCATACGGCCCGCCCCGGCCCTTGCGTCAAGAAATGAATTTGTGATTCACTTCTTGCGTGGCGTACCGCAGAACCCCCGCCGTGCAGGCGCGACTGGACGCACAGTCGCGCGCGATCGTGCACGCGGCCATGAAGGTGCTCTCGGAGCAGGGCTTCGGCGGGCTGTCGATGGCCACCGTCGCGGCGGAGGCCGGAGTCGCCACGGGAACCGTCTACAAGAGTTTCAGCGGGAAGGCCGAGTTGGTCACCGCGGTGTTCCGGGACGTCGTCACGCGCGAGGTCGCCGCGGTCGCACAGGCCGGGGCGGAGGGCGGCGTCGTCGAGCGCGTCACCGCCGCGGTGGAGACCTTCGCCGGGCGCGCGCTGAAGAATCCCAAACTCGCCTACGTCCTGCTCGCCGAACCCGTGGACGCGAGCGTCGATACCGAACGCCTGCGCTTCCGCAGGGCCTTCGCCGAAACCTTCGAGTCCGCGATCGCCGACGGTGTCGGCGCCGGGCAACTGCCGCCCCAGGACCCGCGCACCACCGCCACCGCCCTGGTCGGCGCCATCGGTGAGGTGCTGGTCGGACCGTTGGCCGAGCAGCTGCAGAGCGAATCCGTGGTGCCCGAACTCGTCGCCTTCGCGCTGCGCGCGCTCGGCGCGCACGAATAGGAGAACTCATATGGCCACCCACGAAGTGTTCAACCAGGTCCCGCCGATCACCCCGTTCGACTTCTCCCGCAACCCGGCCCTGATCGAAGGCCTGCACCGTGAGGGTGCGGGCTGGGCCGAAGCCGAGGTGCGCGAACTGGGCGCGCTGGCAGGAAGTTTCGAGGCGCAGGAGTGGGGCCGGCTGGCCAACGAGTACCCGCCGGTGCTGCACACCCACGACCGCTACGGCAATCGGGTGGACGAGGTGGAGTTCCACCCCTACTGGCACAACCTGATGGACGTCGCCGTACGGCACGGCCTGCACGGCAGCCCCTGGCTCGACGATCGGCCCGGCGCGCACGTCGCCCGCGCCGCGAAGTTCTACACCTGGGGCGTCGCCGATGCCGGACACATGTGTCCCATCTCCATGACCTACGCCGCGGTTCCGGCACTGCGCCACAATCCCGAACTGGCCGCTCGCTTCGAGCCGCTACTCGGTTCGCGCACCTACGATTTCGGCCTGCGTGAGCCCTCGACGAAGGCCGGTCTGATCGCCGGGATGTCGATGACGGAGAAGCAGGGCGGCTCCGACGTGCGGGCCAACACCACCACGGCCACACCGCAATCCGACGGTACCTATCGCATCGTCGGGCACAAGTGGTTCACCTCCGCGCCGATGTCGGATATGTTCCTGACGCTGGCGCAAGCGCCCGGCGGCCTGTCCTGCTTCCTGCTGCCGCGCGTGCTGCCCGACGGCACCCGTAACGCGCTGCGGCTGCAGCGCCTGAAGGACAAGCTGGGCAACAAGTCCAACGCGTCCTCGGAAATCGAGTACGAGAACGCGACAGGCTGGCTGGTCGGCGCCGAGGGCGCGGGTGTGAAGACCATCATCGAGATGGTGAACATGACCCGTCTCGACTGTGTGATCGGCTCCGCGACCGGCATGCGCACCGGCGTGGTCTACGCCGCTCACCACGCCCGGCATCGGGAAGCGTTCGGCGCCAAGCTCGTCGACCAGCCCGCCATGCGCAATGTGCTGGCCGACTTGGTCATCGAATCCGATGCCGCGACGACGGTGATGCTGCGGCTGGCCGGTGCCACCGACCGCGCCGCGACCGATCCCGCCGAGGCGGCGCTGCGTCGAATCGCATTGGCGGTGACCAAGTATTGGGTCTGCAAGCGTGCCCCCGCACACGCGGCCGAGGCGCTGGAATGCTTCGGCGGCAACGGCTATGTCGAGGAATCCGGTATGCCGCGGCTCTATCGGGAGGCGCCGCTGATGTCGATCTGGGAGGGCTCGGGCAATGTGGCGGCGTTGGACGCCCTGCGCGCCATGGGCCGGCAGCCAGAGACGGTCGAGGCCTACTTCAACGAGGTCTCGCTGGCCCGCGGCGCCAACCACCACCTCGACGACGCGATCGACCGGATCGGCAAGGAGCTCACCGACCTCAGTGATATCGAGTTCCGCGCCCGGCGGGTGATCGAACTGATGGCGTTGGTGTTGCAGGGCGCGCAGCTGGTGCGCCACGGCCATGCCGCCGTGGCGGATGCCTTCTGCGCCAGCCGATTCGGTGGCGACTGGGGAATCGCCTTCGGCACCCTCCCGGTGGGAGTGGATACCGAGGCGATCCTGCAGCGCGCCTTCGTCTGATCCGAATTCGGCTGATCCGGATTCGCCCGATCCGGCTCAGCCCACCGGTTCGCTCGACATCTCCCACGGGGCCTGCGGCAGTACGTCGCCGGTCTCGAGCAGAGACTTGAGGTTGGCCAGCACGGCTGGCCAGCCGCTCGAAATGCCTTGCAGCATCTCCTGATTCGGCAGATTCTCGTGCGTGACGGTGAGCCGGACGATATCGCGGTGCGGTTCGACGAGGAAGGTGACCAGCGACGGCGAGCGGTCGGCGTCGGGCATATCCTCGAAGGTCACCACGAGGCGGTGCGGCGGATCCGATTCGATCACCTCGCCGACGACGTCGACGGCCCCCGAGCCGTCGACGCGACGGTGTTCCCAGCTCGAACCCGGTTGCCAGTCCGACACATTCGCGTGTCCCCAGTATCGAGCGGTGAGATCGGCGTCGGTCAGTGCCTTCCACACCTGGTCGGCGCTGGCACGGATATAGGTGACGTAGACGTAGTTGGGCACGGTGGTGCTCATGGCGTACTCCTCAGCCTGGTTTTTGATGGCCCGGATCGCATCCAGTCGCGGCCTGTCGAAGACGGAGATCCATCGTTGTTCGATGTCGTGGATAGGTGCCGGATTGATGTAGTGCACCCGTTCCCGCCCGCGTCGCAGCACTGTGACCAGTCCCGCTCGCACCAGGATGTCGAGATGCTGCGTCAGTGACTGGCGCGCCATCTCCACCCGCTCGCACAGTTCGCGCAGAGTCTGCCCGTTCTGCGCGCGAAGCCGATCCAGCACCAGCCGCCGCGTCGGGTCGGCCAATGCCTTGAAGACCACGTCCAAATCCGGTTCGGGTTGCACGGGGAAAATTATGCAGGCATTTACCTGCATAAGTCAACGGGTCGGGTGAGCAAGCAGGCGAAGATACGGCGCCGTTGGGCGTTACCGATGTCAGGGCGCGGCGGCGATGGCCAGGCCGATCAGCGCGACCACCTTCAGCAGCTCGAGCCCGATGTACCAGTAGTGCGCCGTCGAGCGCGGTCCGTCCTCACCGGCCAGGACCCGATTCGAACGCCGGGTCAGCGGCGGCCGGACCGCCACCACCTGTATCGCCAGCACGACCGCCGCGCCGATCAGCCATCCCCAGGTCGCCCCGCTCGGGCCTACTACGGCTGCCGAAATCAGCAACAGCACCGCCAAGACGGCCTCGGTGATGTTGAGCGCCTTGAACACCAGCCGACCTATACCCAGCCCGAGGGCGAGCGTCACTCCCGGCGCGCGGAACTTCAGCGGCGCCTCCAGGAAGGAGATGGCCAGCACCATGCCGAGCCACAGCATCGGCAGGAACCACAGCAGATGTTGTGCAACCGAGGTCATATTCCGGACGTTACAACGGGGCATCGGGCCATGGCAGTGCCCTGCTCACATTCCCGGCATGAGATCAATTACGCATCCGGGCGGGGTATTTTCCGTGGTGGTGGGTCAGCGGTGGCCGCGATACCACCGAATCAGCGCATCGGTCGACGAATCCGATTGCGGTGCCGGATCTTCCGCGGAGGTGAGCAGCGGCTCCAGGGCGAGCGCCTGCTGTTTGCCCAGCTCCACGCCCCACTGGTCGAAACTGTCGATTCCCCAGATGGTGCCCTCGACGAAGACCTGATGTTCGTAGAGCGCGATCAACTGCCCGACGACCGACGGGGTGAGTTGCGGGGCCAGGATCGTGGTGGAGGGGCGGTTACCGGGCATCACGCGATGCGGCACCAGGGCCGGATCGAACCCCGGAGTTCCGCCGTCCTCGGCCTCGATCTCCGCCGCCGTGCGCCCGAAGGCCAGCACCTTCGTCTGCGCGAACAGATTGCTCATCAGAATGTCGTGCATGCTGCCGGAGCCGTCGCGCGTCGCGAGATCGTCGGTGGGACGGGCGAATCCGATGAAATCGGCCGGCACCAGCCGGGTGCCCTGATGCAGCAGCTGGTAGAAGGCGTGCTGCCCGTTCGTTCCGGGCTCACCCCAGAAGATCTCGCCGGTCGAGGTCGTCACCGGACTGCCGTCCAGCCGTACCGATTTGCCGTTCGACTCCATGGTCAGCTGCTGCAGATAGGCCGGGAAGCGCGCCAGATCGTTGGAGTACGGCAGCACCGCGCGCGACTGGGCACCGAAGAAATTCGAGTACCAGACCCCGAGCAGGCCGAGCAGGATCGGCGCATTGCGCTCCGGCGGCGCGGAGACGAAATGTTCGTCGACACTGTGCATTCCGGCCAGGAATTCGGCGAACCGCTCCTTCCCGATTACCGCCATCATCGACAGCCCGATCGCGGAATCCACCGAATAACGGCCGCCGACCCAATCCCAGAACTCGAACATATTCGCGGTATCGATACCGAAATCGGCCACCCGCTGCGCGTGGGTGGACACCGCCACGAAATGTTTGGCGACCGCGTCCTCGCCGAGCGCCGCGACCAGCCAGCGCCGCGCCGCGGTGGCGTTGGTGAGCGTCTCCAGCGTCGAAAACGTCTTGGAGGCAACGACGAAGAGAGTGCGCGCCGGATCGAGGCCGTCGAGTTTCGCGGTCAGATCCGCCGGATCGATATTGGAGACGAATCGTGCCGAGATCCCGGCATCCGCGTAGTGCCGCAACGCTTGATACAGCATGGCGGGACCCAGATCCGAGCCGCCGATGCCGATGTTCACCACCGTGGAAATGCGTTCACCGCCGGCGCCGCGCCACTGTCCCGACCGCACCGCATCGGTGAAATCGCCCATCCGGCGCAGGACTTCGTGCACCTGCGCACCCGCGTCGGCGCCGTCGATCATCATCGACGCGCCGGCCGGCAGGCGCAGTGCCACATGTCCCACCGCGCGGTCCTCGGAGGTGTTGATGTGCTCGCCCGCGAACATCGCGTCGCGGCGCCGCGCCACACCCGCCGTCTCCGCCAGATCGAGCAGCAGATCCAGGGTTTCGCGCGTGATGCGGTGCTTGCTGTAGTCGATGTGGAGATCGCCGACCTCGACGGTCAGCTCGCGTCCCCGGTCCGGATCCTCGGCGAAGAATTCGCGCAGATGCCGGTCGGCCACGGCCGAATAGTGATCGTGCAGTTTCCGCCAGGCCGCCGTCGCGGTGATGTCGCTGCTCACTCCCGCGAGATTACAGACCTGTTCCCGTATGCGCAGGGAGTGATGTCGCCGGCTCTCTCGCAGATGGTCACCGCCCACCCGGCAGTTGCCCGCGCCCGCGTCCATCGCGGCCTACCCTGAGCACATGGTGTCGCAAACCGAGTTACTCGAATCCGTCCCCACTCAACTCTGGATCGGCGGGCCGGTGGATGCCACCGGTGGCGCCACCTTCGCGGTCGAGAATCCGGCGACCGGAGAGCCCCTCGCACACGTCGCCGACGCCACGCCCGAGGACGCCGTGCGGGCCCTCGACGCGGCCGTGGCCGCTCAGGACAGCTGGGCGGCGACCCCGGCCCGCGAACGCGGTGAGATCCTGCGCGCGGTCTACGAGCGGATCGTCGAGCGTACCGAGGACTTCGCACTGCTGATGACCCTGGAAATGGGTAAGGCGCTGCCGGAGAGCCGCAACGAGGTGCGCTACGGCGCCGAATTCTTCCGCTGGTTCAGCGAGGAGGCGGTCCGGGTGCACGGCCGCTACCAGACCGCGCCCACCGGCACCGGTCGCATCGTGGTCCACAAGCAGCCGGTCGGACCGTGCCTGGCCATCACCCCCTGGAATTTCCCGCTCGCGATGGGTACCCGCAAGATCGGCCCGGCCCTGGCCGCCGGCTGCACGATGATCGTCAAGCCGGCCTCGGCCACGCCGCTGACCATGCTGCTGCTGGCGAAGCTGTGCAGTGAGGCTGGGCTGCCGGACGGTGTGTTGTCGGTGATCACCTCCAGCCACTCGGGCGCGGTGACCGAGCCGCTGATCAACGATCCGCGGCTGCGCAAACTCACCTTCACCGGCTCGACCGGGGTCGGCAAGAAACTGGTCGAGAAGTCCGCCAACGGCCTGCTGCGCACCTCGATGGAGCTGGGCGGCAACGCCCCGTTCGTGGTCTTCGACGACGCCGACATCGATGCCGCGGTGCAGGGCGCGATGCTGGCGAAGCTGCGCAACGGCGGCGAGGCCTGTACCGCCGCCAACCGGTTCCACGTGCACAACTCGGTCCGCGCGGAGTTCACCGACAAACTCGTCGCCGCCATGCAGGAGGTCAAGCTCGGCCCGGGTGACGACCCGTCGACCACCCTCGGCCCGCTGATCAACCAGGACCAGCTCGACACCGTCAGCGAACTGGTCGAGGACGCGGTCGAACGCGGCGCCGAGGTGCGCATCGGTGGTAAGGCGCCCGGCGGGGCCGGGTACTACTACCCGGCGACCGTGCTGTGCGAGGTACCCGAGCAGGCCCGCATTCTCAGCGAGGAGGTGTTCGGCCCGGTCGCGCCGATCGTCGGATTCGATACCGAGGAGGAGGGCCTCGCCGCCGCCAACGACACCGAATTCGGTCTGGTCGCTTACGTGTACACCCGCGATCTGGATCGTGCGCTGCGCATCGCGGAGGGGCTGGAGAGCGGAATGGTCGGCATCAACCGCGGCGTCATCTCCGATCCGGCGGCGCCGTTCGGCGGGGTCAAGGCCTCCGGATTCGGCCGGGAGGGCGGCTTCGAGGGAATCGAGGAGTATCTGTCGACGAAGTACATCGCCCTGCCCTGATCCGGCGGTTCCCGGATACGAAACGGCCGCCCCGGGGGATCGGCACCCGGGGCGGCCTGGGGTCGCGGAGTTCGTCGAGACGATCGCCGCGTGGTCTCGAGGGCTGCCTGTTCGGCAGTCCGGTCAGTGGCCGAGGCGGCTGTAGATCAGTGGCCGAGGCGGCTGTAGATCAGTGGCCGAGGCGGCCGCGGCCCAAGCGGAGCAGCAGCATGGCCAGCGTGTGACCTTCCTGGCCCAGTTCGCTGAAGCGCTCCAGCACCTTCATCTCGCGAGAGTGCACCAGGCGCGGGCCACCGTTGGCCATACGGGTGCGGCCGATGATGCGCGAGACCTCGGTGCGCCGCTTGATGGCCGCGAGAATCTCGGCGTCGAGGCGATCGATCTCCTTGCGGAGCTTCTCGATCTCCGCCTCGCTACTCGGCAACGTCGCATCGGAACCGGTCGCGGGCTGATCAATCGGCTCAGTAGAGGTGCTCATACTTTCTTCTCCTCGTGTCAGAACTTCGATCGGCGTGCGGCCCTGCCCCGTTACCGATCTAGTTCCTCCACCGTGAAACAGACCTGTTCGGCCTTGAATTGTCCCCCGTCGAGTGTGCGCTCACGTGCGGAATCGGCGACCACGAATACCTTCGTACGCCTGAACAGCAGAGGTCGTGAGCGCGCTGGTCATGTGGCCAGTCTGCCACGTGGGGCAAGTGAGGCAAAGTTCTCGTCGTTGAGAATGCGTTGAGATCGCGGTCGAGAATGCGCTGAGATCGCGCCGGACTACAGCATGTCGGTGGCCGCCGGTAGCGTGGATGGACGATGGAGACGACGGTGGCGGGAACAGCGGCGGGGACGGCAACGGTGAGTACGGCGGCAACGCGAGGCGCGGTCGGGTCCGCGCAGGCCGAGGGGCAGGCGCAGCGCCTGCTCGAGGGCTTGAATCCGCAGCAGCGGGCGGCGGTCGTGCACGCGGGTTCGCCACTGCTGATCGTGGCCGGCGCCGGCTCCGGGAAGACCGCGGTCCTCACCCGGCGCATCGCCTATCTGCTGGCCGAACGCGGCGTCACGCCCGGGCAGATCCTCGCCATCACGTTCACCAACAAAGCCGCCGCGGAGATGCGCGAGCGAGTGACCGACCTGGTCGGTCCGCGTGCCGCGGCCATGTGGGTGTCCACCTTCCACTCCTCCTGCGTGCGCATCCTGCGCATGCAGGCGAACCTGCTGCCCGGCGCGTTGAACTCGAACTTCTCCATCTACGACGCCGACGACTCGCGCCGCCTGCTGGCGATGATCATTCGCGACCAGAATCTGGATCCGAAGAAGTATTCGCCGCGACTGCTCGCGACCGCGATCTCCAATCTCAAGAACGAGCTCATCGACCCCGAAACGGCCACGGCGGACGCGGAATCCGACGAGACCGAACTGCCCGGCATCGTCGCCCGCGTCTACACCGAATACCAGCGGCGGCTACGCGCGGCCAATGCCTTCGACTTCGACGATCTGATCGGCGAGACGGTCGCGCTTCTGCAGAGCCACCCGCAGGTCGCCGAGTACTACCGCCGTCGCTTCCGGCATGTGCTGGTCGACGAGTACCAGGACACCAACCACGCCCAGTACGTACTGGTGCGTGAGCTGGTCGGCCATCATGTGCGACCGCCGGCCGGCGAACTCGACGACGCCGACGCGGGTGCCGAGGCCGCAGATCCGGAATTCACACCGGCGCGCCGCGACGATGTGGTGCCGCCCAGCGAACTGTGCGTGGTCGGTGACGCCGACCAGTCCATCTACGCGTTCCGCGGGGCGACCATCCGCAATATCGAGGAATTCGAGCGCGATTTCCCGGACGCGGAAACGATTCTGCTGGAACAGAACTACCGGTCCACCCAGCACATTCTCTCGGCGGCCAATGCGCTCATCTCCCGCAACGAGAATCGGCGCGACAAGAAGTTGTGGACCGATTCCGGCGAGGGTGATCTGATCGTCGGCTACGTCGCCGACAACGAACACGACGAGGCGTCGTTCGTCGCGCGCGAGATCGACCGGCTGGTCGAACAGGGCGACTACAACTACGGCGATGTCGCGGTGTTCTATCGCACCAACAACAATTCGCGCGCGCTGGAAGAGATCTTCATCCGCATGGGCCTGCCCTACAAGGTGGTCGGCGGAGTCCGGTTCTACGAGCGCAAGGAGGTCCGCGATGTGGTCGCCTACCTGCGTGTGCTGGAGAACCCCGACGATGCGGTGAGCCTGCGTCGCATCCTCAACACGCCGCGCCGGGGGATCGGTGACCGCGCCGAGGCCTGCGTGGCGGTGCACGCCGAACAGCGCGATATCGGCTTCGCGGCCGCGCTGCGCGACGCCGCCGACGGCAAGGTGGCCCTGCTGAACACCCGCGCGCAGCGTGCGATCGCCGGCTTCCTCGATCTGCTCGACGAGATCCGCGCCGCGGGCGTTACCGGGGACACCGAATTCCCGGATGTGGGCAATGTCGTCGAGGCGGTGCTGGACAAGACCGGCTACCGCGCCGAACTGGAGGCCTCCGACGATCCGCAGGACGGCGCCCGGCTGGACAACCTGAACGAATTGGTCAGCGTGGCAAGGGAATTCAGTTCCGAGGCGCGCAACAATGTGGAGGCCGCCCGTGAGGAGGGCCTGCTGCCCGAGGCGGCCGACGGCGAGCCGGACCCCGGTTCTCTCGCGGCGTTCCTGGAACGGGTCTCGCTGGTGGCCGATACCGATCAGATCCCGGACGAGGGCTCCGGCGTGGTCACCCTGATGACCCTGCATACCGCGAAGGGACTGGAGTTCCCGGTGGTGTTCGTGACGGGCTGGGAGGACGGACAGTTCCCGCATATGCGCGCGCTGGGCGATCCGGCCGAACTGGCCGAGGAACGCCGCCTGGCCTACGTCGGCATCACCCGCGCCCGGAAACGGCTCTACCTGTCCCGTGCGGTGGTGCGGTCCGGGTGGGGACAGGCGGTGTCGAATCCGGAGTCCCGCTTCCTGCAGGAGATTCCGGGCCATCTGATGGATTGGCAGCGTCTGGAGCCGACTCCGCCTTCGGGCGGACGTGGCTTCCGCCGCCGCGGCGAGGACGACGGCCTGGAACGCGATTGGACCCGCGGCGACGGCTGGTCCCAGCAGCGCCCCGGCCTGCGCGACCGCAGTCCCGCCCGGCCCGCGGCCAAACACAACAACTCCGGCCTCGTCCTCGCGGTGGGTGACCGCGTCAGCGACGACAAGTACGGCCTCGGCCGAGTGGTCGCCGCCGAGGGCTTCGGCGCCCTCGCCACGGTCACCATCGACTTCGGCACCGCCGGCAAGATCCGCCTCATCCCGCAGTACAGCCGGACCCTGGTCAAGCTCTGAGCGGCGGTTCCGGCGGGCTCGCGCTCAGCGGCGCGCCGGGACCACGGCCTTGACCATGACGAGTTCCACGCGGTCGTCCGAGTCGAGATCGGTGCGCTGGAACCGTTCGGCGTCTTCGCCGGGCCCGGTCTCGAATTCGAATCCGTTACGGCGGTACAGCGCGATGGCGGGCTCGTTGTCGGCGAAGACACCGAGCCGGAGCGTGGTGTAGCCGCATTCGGCAGCCCAGCGCTCGACAGTCGTCAGCAGCAGATCGCCGACGCCCAAACCCCGCGCGGACGGGTCGACCCACATCGAAATCACCCTGGCCGCAGTATCTTCCGGCCCGGGCACCCCGCTGGTTATTCCCACCGGTTCGCCGTGGTGCAACGCCAGCAGATCGCGGGCTCCCGGGATATCCAACCGCGCGCGCCAGCGGTGCTCGCGATCGCCGTCGCCCTGCCATTCCGCCAGCCGGGTCCGGTACGCCCGCGGTGCCCCCGCCAGTGCTGCCAGCCGAACTCGGCGCCAGATGCGCCAGTCCTCAGCGCCGACCACCCTGATTTCGATCATGACGCCGGAGTGACCGCCGCCCGAACCTAGTCGCGTTCGGGGCCGAGGGAGATGCCGCGGGAGGCGAGCCAGGGGAGCGGGTCGATCTTGTCCTGGCCGTTGAGCCACACCTCGAAATGGCAGTGCGGGCCGGTGGAGAAGCCGCGGTTGCCGACGGTGGCGATCTGGTCGCCGGCCAGCACGTGTTGGCCCTCCGAGACGGTGGCGGTGTCGACGTGGCCGTAGACCGTGATGGTGCCGTCGGCGTGCCGCAGGCGGACCCACATGCCGAAACCGGAGGCCGGGCCGGCGCTGATCACCTCGCCGTCCTCGACCGCGTAGATCGGGGTACCGATCGGGGCGGCGATGTCGACACCCAGGTGCTGCACACCCCAGCGGCTACCGAAGCCGGAGGTGAAGGTGCCGTTGGCGAATTTGGAAAACAGGGGGCGCAGTTTCGCCGATTCCTGGGCCGCGAGTCCGGCGGCGAATTCCTGACCGTGCTGCAGGATGTCCTGGAACTGACTGAGATCCGCGACCGGCGCGACATTGAGAACCTGCGGCGATTGCGGATTACCCGCCTGGGTGCTGACCGCCTGGGCCGCGATCTCGTGAACCTGACCGGCGGCGTCGTAGTCGGCGGTCGCATTGTGGTGCTGGCTGCCGGACTCCATTCCGGCCTGTCCGGCGGCGACCACCGCGCCGGCGGCGACCGCCACCACGGCGGCACGGCCCTTGAGCGCGGCCGGTGGGGTCGGCACCCGGTGTGCGCCGCTGAACCGCTTCGGGCCCTCCGCGGTGGCGCCGGCCTCTTCGGCCTCGGCGCCGTCACGCTTCCAGGGGCTGCGCAGCCGGGCCAGGTTGAACGGTTCGTTGCCGGCGGGCTCGTCGTAGCCGTCGGCGGCCTCGTAGTCGGCCTCGTCCTCGGGGTAGTGCACGCCCCGGCTGTCGTCGTAACCGGGATCGGCGGCGGCCCATTCATCGGTCCGCGGCCACTGCGGATCGGCGGTCCAGTCACCGTCGGGCCGGGCCTGGGCGCCCCACGGCTGCCACTGCCCGGAATCGTCCGAACCGGTTGCGCCCCAGGTGTTCTCGGTCGAGTGTGCGGTGGTCGCGGTGAGACCGACGACGGCCGCGCCACCGGACGGCATCCAGCTGTCGGCACGCCCCGGCATACTGCGCACGGGCGCGGCCGCGGGCTCCTCGGAACGGGTACCGGTGTAACCGCCGAAGGATTGGTTACCACCGAAGTATGGATGCTGGTCGAGGGATTCACCGTCGGCGCGGTAACGGCGAGCGGACTGCGGCCGATGCCCGGGTTGTAGGCGACCGTGACTCATCGGCGGACTCCGAGACCGGATAACGCGGGGGAGCCGGATGACGCGGGACGCGCTGCGCCGGTACAACGGCTCGCTACCTGCGGAGCACTGTGCTGCAACAAGCCTGCCGTCCTCCTGATCGGTGCGGTGTACGCGGCCTCATCCGGGTGGGTTCGCCGATGTCTTGTACCAGGTGTTCTACCAGCTGGGTCTTCCGACCGAGTGACGAGTATTCCCGTCACGCCTGTGATCTGGCTGTGACATCGACCGCATCGACGGTAACGAAACGATTGCAGGTGGGCAAGCGCTCCGCTCGATAAGGGGGTACTTGTGAGATTGATCACGTCTGACTCTCGGAATATCTCACATCCCGCTGGGCACGCGAGTGAGAACAGGCAACTACACTATGTAGTAGCCAATGTGGCAATTCGGACCATCGTCCGCCCTACCTGGCGGCGTGTCAGCAAGCTACTCGCCAGTAGCCTTGGCCAGCGGTTTTGCCCGGGCGGATGCCCGCTCGTGACCTGCGCCACTTAGGCTGTATGCGGCTGATTTCGGCGACATCGAACTGATTAGAGTCCGACTCGACCCGCTTCCGACGACGGGCCGCCAACAAAGTCGTTGTCACAACAACGCAGACGAGACGGTGAGTACATGGATCTCTTCGAATATCAGGCGAAGGAACTCTTCGTGAAGCACGGAGTGCCTTCGTCGGAGGGCCGCGTCACGGACTCGGCCGAGGACGCCCGTGCCATCGCGACCGAAATCGGCAAGCCTGTGATGATCAAGTCGCAGGTCAAGGTCGGTGGCCGCGGTAAGGCCGGTGGTGTGAAGTACGCCGCCACCCCGGACGACGCCTTCACCCACGCCTCCAACATCCTGGGCCTGGACATCAAGGGCCACGTGACCAAGAAGATCCTGGTCGCCGAGGCCAAGGACATCGCGGAGGAGTACTACATCTCCTTCCTGCTCGATCGCGCCAACCGCACCTACCTGGCCATGTGCTCGGTCGAGGGCGGTATGGAGATCGAAGAGGTCGCCGCCACCAAGCCCGACCGCCTGGCCAAGGTGCCGGTCGACGCCGTCAAGGGTGTGGACCTGGCCTTCGCGCGCTCCATCGCCGAGCAGGGCCACCTGCCCGCCGACGTGCTGGACGCCGCCGCGGTGACCATTCAGAAGCTGTGGGAGGTCTTCGTCGCCGAAGACGCGACCCTGGTCGAGGTGAACCCGCTGGTCCGCACGCCGGAGAACGAGATCCTGGCGCTGGACGGCAAGGTCACCCTGGACGAGAACGCCGACTTCCGCCACCCCGACCACGCCGAGTTCGCCGATCGTGACGCCACCGATCCGCTGGAGCTCAAGGCCAAGGAGAACGACCTCAACTACGTCAAGCTCGACGGTGAGGTCGGCATCATCGGCAACGGTGCCGGCCTGGTCATGTCGACCCTGGACGTCGTCGCCTACGCCGGTGAGAAGCACGACGGCGTGAAGCCGGCCAACTTCCTCGACATCGGTGGTGGCGCCTCGGCCGAGGTGATGGCCAACGGTCTCGACGTGATCCTCAACGACGCGCAGGTCAAGAGCGTGTTCGTGAACGTGTTCGGCGGCATCACCGCGTGTGACGCGGTGGCCAACGGCATCGTCAAGGCCCTGGAGATCCTGGGGTCGGAGGCGAACAAGCCGCTGGTCGTCCGCCTCGACGGCAACAAGGTCGAGGAGGGTCGCAAGATCCTCGTCGATGCCAACCACCCGCTGGTCACCCTCGCCCAGACCATGGACGAAGGCGCCGACAAGGCCGCTGAACTGGCTGCGGCCAAGTAAAGGACGAACGAGAAATGTCTATCTTCCTGAACAAGGACTCCAAGGTCATCGTCCAGGGCATCACCGGCGGTGAGGGCACCAAGCACACCGCGCTGATGCTGAAGGCGGGCACCCAGGTCGTCGGTGGCGTCAACGCCCGTAAGGCCGGCACCACCGTCTCGCACACCGCCAAGGACGGCTCGGCCGTCGAGCTGCCGGTGTTCGGCACCGTCGCCGAGGCCATCAAGGAGACCGGCGCCGACGTGTCGATCGCCTTCGTGCCGCCGAAGTTCGCCAAGGACGCCATCATCGAGGCCATCGACGCGGAGATCCCGCTGCTGGTGGTCATCACCGAGGGCATCCCGGTGCAGGACACCGCCTACGCGTGGGCCTACAACGTGGAGAAGGGCAACAAGACCCGGATCATCGGCCCCAACTGCCCCGGCATCATCACCCCGGGCGAGTCGCTGGTGGGCATCACCCCGGCCAACATCACCGGTAAGGGTCCGATCGGCCTGGTGTCGAAGTCGGGCACCCTGACCTACCAGATGATGTACGAGCTGCGTGACTTCGGCTTCTCGACCTCCATCGGCATCGGTGGCGACCCGGTCATCGGCACCACCCACATCGACGCCATCGAGGCGTTCGAGAAGGACCCGGAGACCAAGCTCATCGTCATGATCGGCGAGATCGGCGGCGACGCCGAGGAGCGGGCCGCGGCCTACATCAAGGAGAACGTGACCAAGCCGGTCGTCGGCTACGTCGCGGGCTTCACCGCGCCGGAGGGCAAGACCATGGGCCACGCCGGCGCCATCGTGTCCGGTTCCTCGGGTACCGCGGCCGCGAAGAAGGAGGCCCTCGAGGCCGCGGGCGTGAAGGTCGGCAAGACCCCGTCCGAGACCGCCGCCCTGGCGCGCGAGATCCTGGAGAAGGCCTCGATCACCGCCTGATCGCAGGTACTGCGAAGGCCGCCTTGTTGCGACAAGGCGGCCTTCTTTCATCTCGGCAGGTGAACGACGTGCTGCCGGGCAGTGGGCAGGTCGGCAGCGGTTGTCGTGGGCAGGGAACAACCGTCGTTCAGGGTGCCGGGAGCAGGTGGCACAGGCCCAGCGTCCGCACCACCGTGCAGAACATTTCCGAAACGTCCATCCGATACCTCCGATCGTCTTCGGTGACAACACGATCGAGACGGGTATGCGGTTCATAGTGAATTCTCGAGCTTGCCGCCAGTGGCGTCGTGGCCGTGACCGGCGCGCTCGAGTGCAGTAGCGTCAAGGGCATTCAGCCTGAAAGCCGATGAAGGACTCGATAGGAGACGACCACATGTCCTACCCGACCGGGGGATCCGGGTACAACGCGCCCAATCAGACGCCCGGGCCCACACCCTCGTCCGCCCCGAGCCTCGGCCAGCAGCCGACAGGTAGTACCGGCGGCGGCTCGGGGCTTTCGGCGTTGAGCGGCAAGGGTCTGACGTTCTACCTGACCGTCGGAATCGCCGCGCTGGGCGTAATCAACTTCTTCCTGGGCTTCCTCGATTTCTCGACCTTCGACGAGGGCGCGATGAACAGCTCCAAGGAGCCCGACAAGGGCATGAGCCTGTTCCAGGAGGGCGGCACGGCCCCGCTGTTGCTGCTGCTGTTCGCGGGTCTCGTGGCCGGTATCGCCTTGCTGCCCAAGCAGGAAGCCAAGAACGGGGTGGTCGCGGCGGCTTCGGCGGCCGGCTTCCTCGGCGTCCTGTTCCAGGCGTTCGTGACGCCGACGCTGTACAAGACCGCGGGCACCGCCTGGGTCCTGGTCTTCCTGGCGCTCGTGCAGCTCGCCGCCGCCGTGGTCGCGCTGCTGTTCGAGACCGGTATCCTCTCCGCGCCCGAGGCCAAGCCAGCGGCCGCCGCTCCCGGCGCCGGCGGGTCGAGCGCCTACGGCCAGCAGTCCTCCTACGGCCAGAGCCAGCCGGCCCAGCAGCAGTCCTACGGTCAGGCCCAGGCCGGCCAGCAGGCCGCTTACGGCCAGTACGGCCAGCAGTACGGCCAGGCGCAGAGTCAGGCCCAGCAGCAGGCAGGTCAGCAGCAGGCCGGCTACGGGCAGTACGGCCAGCAGTACGCCCAGGGGCAGTACGGCCAGCAGCCCTCGCCGTACGGCCAGCCCGGACAGCAGCCCTACGGTCAGCCGGGCCAGCAGGGTTACGGCCAGCAGGGTGCCCAGTCGCCCTACGGTCAGCGCCCGCAGACCGGTGGTGACGAGGCCGCGACCCAGCACTTCGGCGCCGCGGGCCAGCAGCCCGGCCAGCAGTACGGTTCGCTGAACTTCGGTCAGCAGGGCCAGCAGGGCCAGGCGGGGCAGACCGGTCAGCCCGGCGCCCAGCCGTTCGGCGGCGAGCAGACCGGCAACCCGGCCGCCGACGCCACCAAGGCCTTCCGTCCCGAGGACGACCAGAAGTAGATCCGCTCCGACGCGACGATCGGCGAGTCAGGCGCTCTTCACGGCGCGCCTGACTCGCCGATCCGTTTCCAGCTGACACCCTGACATGTCGGTGGTGGTGTCGTGCTTCGGCGAGTCAACCCGGACGAGTCAACCAGGATCCCGCGAGGTAGTTCTATGAAGTCCGCACTGGTCCGATGGGCCGACCTTCGCGAACAGCGGGCCGGCGCGAGACCGGCGCAGGCTCACTCGCACGGCGATGCGCCGCAGCAGCGGAGCGGTCACGGCCCGGGCGCGGACGGACCCGAGGATCCGGTATTCCTCTCACTGAGTCCCGAGCGGGCCAAGGTGCTGCTCATCATCGCGGCCCGCGCGTCGAGTTTCACCGTGGTCGCCATCGTGGCGATCGTGCTGGTCACGCTGATGGCCGCGGGCAGCGGTATGACCGGCGCGTCCGGCGCGATCGCGGCCGGATGGCTGGCCGTGCATCAGGTCCCGGTCGTGGTCGGCAAGACCTCACTCGGCCTGCTGCCGCTGCTGCCGACCGCGGTGGTGTTGTGGCTGACCATGCGCGACTGCGCGCATGCCGTCTCGCCGCGCTCCTCGCGGGCCGATCTGGGCTGGATCGTCGGCGCCGCGCTCGCGGGCCCGCTGCTGGTCACCGCCGTCTGCCTGGCCGTGGCCGAGGACGCCGCGACGGCCGTGCCCCTGCAGTCGCCCGATACGCTCACCGCCTTCTGCTGTGTGGGGGGTTTACATCTGCTCGCGGCGGCCACCGGGATCGCGACCAGGCCCAATGCGCTACGCGACCGGATCGCCTCTTATCTGCCGGACTGGGTTTTCGCCGGGGCGCGGGCGGCGGCGCAGGCGCTGTGGCGGCTGCTGCTCGGCGGGGCGATCCTCACGCTGGTGTCGTTCGTGCTGCACTGGTCGGTGATCGGCGATACCTATGCTGCCGCAGGGAATTTCGCGGGTGTCGTCGGGTTGACCGTGCTGTCGCTGGCCTATCTGCCGAACGTCGTGATCGCGGCGACCAGCGTTCTGATCGGTGCGGACGTGCACATCGGCGCCGGGGCGCTGAGCGTCTTCTCGGTCGCCGGGGCGCCGGTGCCCGCGCTGCCGGTACTCGCGGCGGTGCCGAGCGGGCCCGCGGCCGCCTGGTGGCCCGTGTTGCTGCTGGTTCCGGCGGCGGTCGGCATACGCGGCGGGCTGGACTGCGCGCGCGACTCCGCCGACGAGGTGCGCAGTCCGTGGGCGACGGTGTTCTCGGCGGCGCTCGCGGCGCTCGCCATGGTGCTGCTGGGACTTCCGGCGGGCGGCGCGGTCGGGTCGTTCGGCGAGATCGGTCCCGGCGTGCTGGTCACCGCGGGATTGACCTTCGCCTGGCTGACCGTGGCCGGATATCTCGGATTGCTGTGTGGGAGAAGGATTCTCGGAATTCCGCCCGCTGTGGTCGAGCCGGGGTTCGGCGGGCGTTCCGGCCACCGCGGCCGGTACCTGCCCACCGACTACTCGCGAGACGAGTACGACATTGACGAGAACGACGGAGACGAGAACGACGGAGACGAGTACGACAGGGGCGGGTACGACCACGAGCACCGGGATCACGGCTACGACCCGGACTTCGACCGTGACGACGACTACGACGACCGCGCCGAGCCGGGCTACATCGACCAGCTGTACGACGACCCGCGCTATGTCGAATACGAATTCGAGGACGATGTCGACGGTATCGCCGTCGAGGACGACTATCCACGACCGGCTTACCGCCGCACCGGCTCCGTCGAGGTGGTGGAGGTCGACGGCGAACTGCTCGACGACGATCTCGCGCCCGCGCACGCCGATCCGGACGACGAATTCGACGCCGGGAACTCCGACATCGTCGACGCCGAAGTGGTAGAGGGTGACCTGCCGGAGAGTCCCGGCAGGGGCGGTCGTTAGGCTCTAACCCGGCGGACCTCGGGTTCGCCGCCCTCCGGCAGCCCCGACGCACAGGGAGTAGAGCGCTGACCACCCCGCCCGCCCAGCTGGTCCCTCCGACCGCGCCTGCGACCCTTGTCGTACTCGCCTCGGGCACGGGATCGCTGCTGCAATCGCTGATCACGGCCACCGAGCGCCCGGACTACCCGGCGCGCATCGCCGCCGTGGGCGTGGACCGGATCTGCGCGGCGACCGACCATGCGGTGCGGGCCGGCATTCCGGCTTTCCGTGTCGCCCCCGCCGACCATCCCGATCGGTCCGCCTGGGATATCGCGCTCACCGACGCGGTTGCTGCCTACGCCCCCGACCTGGTGGTGTCGGCGGGATTCATGCGCCTGTTCGGCCCGAAATTCCTGGAGCGATTCGAGGGCCGGATCATCAACAGCCATCCCGCGCTGCTGCCGGCCTTCCCGGGCGCGCACGGGGTGCGCGACGCGTTGGCATACGGAGTGCGGGTGACGGGTTCGACCGTGCATCTGGTCGACGCGGGCGTCGACACCGGACCGATCCTCGCTCAGGAGCCGGTCGCGGTGCTGCCCGGCGACGACGAGGCGAGTTTGCACGAGCGCATCAAAGTTGTGGAGCGTCGGCTGCTGGCGGAGACCGTCGCCGCCGTCGCCACGCGAGGCATTGTCTGCGACGGACGAAAGGCAGTAATTCCAGATGAGTGAGGCCCCGGTTAGTGCACGCAGGGCGATCCGCAGGGCGTTGGTGAGCGTCTATGACAAAACCGGGCTCATCGAGCTGGCCACCGGACTGAACGAGGCCGGTGTCGAGCTGGTGTCGACCGGTTCGACCGCCGCCCGCATCGCCGATGCCGGAATTCCGGTGACCAAGGTCGAAGACCTCACCGGTTTCCCCGAAACCCTCGACGGCCGGGTGAAGACGCTGCATCCCCGCGTGCACGCCGGCATCCTCGCCGACACCCGCAAGCAGGAACACCTCGATCAGCTGGTGGAGCTGGGCGTCGAGGCATTCCAGCTGGTGGTGGTGAACCTGTATCCGTTCACACAGACCGTCGCCAGTGGCGCCACACCCGACGAATGCGTCGAGCAGATCGATATCGGCGGTCCGTCGATGGTGCGAGCGGCCGCGAAGAACCACCCCTCGGTCGCGGTCGTGGTCGACACCGGTGACTACGACGACGTGCTGGCGGCGGTGCGCGGTGGCGGTTTCACCCTCGCCGAGCGAACCACGCTGGCGGCCAAGGCTTTCCAGCACACCGCGAGTTACGACGTCGCGGTCGCGAGCTGGATGACCAACGTGCTGACCGCCGACGATTCCGCGGACTCCGACGCGGACAGCCGGTTCCCGTCCTGGATGGGCGGTGTGTGGACCCGCGACGCGGTGCTGCGCTACGGCGAGAATCCGCATCAGGCGGCGGCGCTGTATCGCAACGACTCCGGCCCGGCCGGGCTGGCGCAGGCGAAGCAGGTGCACGGCAAGGAGATGTCGTACAACAACTACACCGATGCCGATGCCGCCTGGCGGGCCGCCTGGGACCACGCCGAACCCGCGGTGGCCATCGTGAAGCACGCCAATCCGTGCGGCATCGCGGTCGGTGCCGATATCGCCGAAGCGCACCGCAAGGCGCACGCCTGCGATCCGGTGAGTGCGTTCGGCGGCGTGATCGCGGCCAACCGCGAGGTCACCGTCGAGATGGCCGAACAGGTGGCCGAGATCTTCACCGAGGTCATCGTGGCTCCGGGCTACGCCGACGGCGCGGTGGAGGTGCTGCAACGCAAGAAGAACGTGCGCATCCTGATCGCCGACGAGCCCCGGCGCGGTGGCGTCGAACTGCGGCCGATCAGCGGCGGCGCGCTGCTGCAGCAGACCGATATCGTCGACGCGGACGGTGACGACCCCGCCAACTGGACGCTCGCCACCGGCGAGGCGGCCGATGCCGAAACTCTCGCCGACCTCGAATTCGCCTGGCGCGCATGCCGGGCCGTGAAATCGAATGCGATTCTGCTGGCCCACGACGGCGCCTCGGTCGGGGTCGGCATGGGGCAGGTCAACCGGGTCGACGCCGTCCATCTGGCGGTGCTGCGCGCCGGTGACCGCGCCAAGGGGTCGGTGGCGGCCTCCGACGCCTACTTCCCGTTCCCCGACGGTCCGCAGCAGCTGATCGCCGCGGGCGTGAAAGCCATTGTGCAGCCGGGTGGTTCGGTGCGCGATCAGCTGACCATCGATGCCTGCCGGGAGGCCGGAGTCACGATGTACCTCACCGGGGCGCGTCACTTCGCGCACTGATCGGTGAACACGAACGTCGCCGCCCGCCGGAGTCTCCGGCGGGCGGCGACGTCGTTCGACGGGGCCGTTCGCTGACCCGGGCGAATCAGTTCGCGCTCAACACTTTCCGGTCGCCCAGCGGCTTCTTCAGCGGAATCTCCAGGGTGCCGAAGACGGCGATCATGGTGCACATGCGCCCGGCCGCCTCGGGCAGGGTGCCGGCCTTCAGGGCGACGGTGACGGTGCTGTCGGTTTCGGTGGTGGTCGCGTCCACGCCGTAACACTCCGGTGAGCCGATCTGGAAATTCACCGCGATCCGGTCCGGAGCCACCCGGCTCCAACTGTCGAACGGCAGCGGGTGCGGATTGGTGATCGTCGAGTTGGCGGTGAACATCCGGCCGGGCTGCGGTGGATTCTGCTCGGTGGGAGTGCTCACCGCGGCTGTCGTCGTATTCGCTTGTGCCCCACCGTTGTCGGAGTTCCCGCAGGCGGTGACCAGGAGGGCCGGTAGTGCGAGGAGCGCGAGTGCCGCCGCTGCGATGCGGCGTCGTCCGGGGATGGAGTCCATGGAGTCACCCTATCGGCGGGGGCGAGGTGGCTGTGAGCCACGTCCCAGTGAACATTCTGCGAACGCCGGCGCGTAACTGCTGCGAAATCCGGGGCGCGCCAAGTAGTGTTCGCAAACGATGAGCGAATGCGGTTCTGCGCCATCGAATCACCGATCGACACGACCTCTTCTCGAAAGGATCCACCGCGTGGGCGACACGTTGCAGGTAGGCGAGGAACTCGGCCTGGGTCAGGCCCTTCAGGGCGGCGCGTACACGCTGACTCTCCAAAATGACGGCAACTTGGTGCTTTCCGAGCCCGACGGCACCGTCGTGTGGGCGACCATGACCCATGAGCGGGGCGTCGAGCGCGCCGTACTGCAGGAGGACGGCAACTTCGTGCTGTACTCCGGCAGCGGGCCCGTCTGGGCCACCGATACCAACGGGCAGGCCGCCGATCATCTGGTCCTGCAATCGGACCGCAACCTCGTCCTGTACGGCCGGGACGGCGCCTCGCTGTGGGCGTCGGGTACCAACACCGACAGCCCGATCGTGGTCGAGGAGCCGGTCGCCGCTCCGGCCGCCGAGCAGGTGCCTCCGCCGCCGGCGGCGCCGGAACCCCGCACCTACACCGTGGAGTCCGGTGACACGCTGTGGGCCATCGCGGAACGGTTCTACGGCGACGGCAACCGCTACCTGGAGATCGCCGGGGCGAGCGGCATCGAGAATCCGGATGTCATCAACGAGGGTCAGCTGCTGACCATTCCCTGACCGGGAAACGACCGAGCGCCCCGGATGCCGCGGCATCGGGGGCGCTCGTTTGTCCGTTCGCTACCTGCTGGTGAACGGCAGCAGCGCCATCTCGCGCGCGTTCTTCACCGCGACCGCCACCTGCCGCTGCTGCTGCGGGGTGAGTCCGGTGACGCGGCGGCTACGGATCTTGCCGCGGTCGGAGATGAACGTGCGCAGCAGGTTCACATCCTTGTAGTCGACGGTTTCGACGCCGGCCGCGATCAGCGGGTTCTTCTTGGGCCGCCGGGCCTGTTCGGCGCGGATCCGCTTCGACGGTGCTCGCTTGACTGCCATGTGGGCCATCCTTTCTCGGCGTGAGCTCTGGTCCTACGCTGTCGCGCGGGCGCCCCGACCGCTCCTGCCGGTTCCTTCCGACGAGATCTGCGATGGTCTACCAACTCGATTTGTGTACACCGGGCAGCTCCCCCCGGTGGGCCAGCTCGCGCACACGTACCCGGGATAGTCCGAACTTGCGGAGATGACCGCGGGGGCGGCCATCGGTGGCGTCCCGATTGCGCAATCGTACCGGACTGGCGTCGCGCGGCAGCCGCTGCAGCGCGAGCTGCGCTGCGGCCCGGCGATCGTCGTCGGTGGCCGGATCGCGGATCAGCTCCTTGAGCTCGGCGCGGCGTTCGGCGTAGCGGGCCACGATGTCGCGGCGTTGCTCGTTGCGCGCGATCTTGGATTTCTTCGCCATCACCGCTCCTCGCGGAATTCGACGTGCCGGCGCAGCAGCGGATCGTATTTGCGCAGCACCATGCGGTCGGGGTCGTTGCGGCGGTTCTTGCGGGTGACGTAGGTGTACCCGGTACCGGCCGTCGACCGCAGTTTCACGATGGGACGGATCTCGTTGCTGCGCGCCATCAGACCTTTTCCCCGCGACCCCGGATCCGGGCCACGACCGCTTCGATCCCGTCGCGGTCGATGGTCTTGATGCCCTTGGCCGAGACCCGCAACGTGATGCGGCGGCCCTCGCTGGGCAGGAAGTAGGTCTTGCGCTGGATGTTCGGATCCCAGCGCCGGTTGGTCCGAACGTGGGAGTGCGAGACGGACTTACCGAAGCCCGGCTTGCGGCCGGTGACCTGGCAGTGGGCCGACATGGGGCTCCTTTCTGAAAATGATTTTCGACAACGGTCGCCGCAGACTGTACCGTGAGGCTGTAGCAAATGAAAATCGTTATCGAAAGGGGTTCCGGTGCTGTCACATCCCGACCGCCGCACGCCCGTCGTGCTGCTGGCGGGCTTCCAGGGGCCGGTCGCGGACGGCATGGACCACATCGCACAACTGCTGGGCGCGGCGCCCGGCACGGTCGTCGTGCGACACGATCTGAGTTCGCTGCGGGAAGGCGTGGTGCGTCGCCGGGTGCGCCTCGACGGCCGGGAGACCGCGAGCGTGCACGAACTCGCGCACGGCTGCGTCTCCTGCACCCTGCGCGCCGATCTGCTGCCGCTGCTGTGCCGGTTGGCGGCCCGGGATTCGGTGCGCCGCATCGTGATCGCGCTCGACCCGGCCTTCGAGGCGGAAGCCGTATGCCACGCGATCGACACCGTACCCGTGGTCGGCCTGGTGGGCCGCGTGGACGGCCCTGCCGGTCGCGATGTGCGGATCGAGGCGGTGGTCACCGGCCTCGATGCGCGCAGCTGGCCGGCGGACGCGCTGAGTGACGAGACCGTCGACGAACGGGCGGGAGGGCCTGGGGACGACGATCGAACCGTGGCGCAGCTCGCCGTCGGACAGGTCGAATTCGCCGATGCGCTGGTGGTTTTCGCAGCCGATCAGGTGAGCGACGCGGAGCGCGACGTGGTGCGGGCGGTCGTGGATCGGCTGGTGCCCCCGGGCCCCGTCGATCTGGGCCGGTGACGGGCGCGACATCGCCGCGGCGCGCATCGAGATGCTACTCGACCGCATTCCCGCCGATTCCCGGCGCGGCCGCGTCTTCGACGCACATGCGCCGCTGTTGCGTGGCCGGCCGCCGCTGGTGGAGGAACACGGTGTGGCGTTGATCGAATTCGCCACCGCTCGCCCATTTCATCCGACCCGCCTGCACGAAGCGCTGGATGTGCTCTTCGAGGGTGTGATCACCGCGCGCGGGCGGATATGGCTGGCGACTCAGCCCGAGCGTGTGGTGTGGCTGGAATCCGCCGGTGGCGGATTGCGGGTCGGCGACGCGGGACGGTGGCTCGCGGCGATGAGTCCCGCGGAACTGGCGTGTGTCGACCCCGATCGGCGCGCGCTGGCGGCACTGCGCTGGGACGAGGATTTCGGGGACCGTGACATCTCGCTGGTGATCCTCACCTGCGGCGCCGATGCGGACGAGATCCGTACCGCGCTGCACTGGGCCTTGCTCGACGAGGGCGAGATGATCCTGCTGCGCAATGCGCCGGATCTGGTCGCGCACTGGGCCGATCCGTTCGGCGAATTCCACGAGGACCCTTGCGAGACAACACAATCCGACAACTCGAGCGGCCGCGGTGTCGATTCCCGGCCGAATGAAAGGTAGGGCGATGAAATCAGGGATTCACCCGGAGTACCACCCGGTGGTCTTCGAGGATGTGAGCACCGGCACACGCTTCCTCACTCGTTCGACGGCGACGAGCGTCCGCACCGTCGAATGGTCCGACGGCAACAGCTATCCGCTGATCACCGTCGATGTCACCGCGGATTCCCACCCGTTCTGGACCGGCGCGCACCGCGTCCTCGACACCCAGGGCCGGGTGGAGAAATTCGAACGCAAATACGGCAGGCGCACACCGCGTCCCGACTCGGTGCGCGGGGAGAACTGATATGGCGGTCCCGAAGCGACGCCTGTCGCGCGCCAATACCCACAGCCGGCGTTCGAATTGGAAGGCGACTGCTCCCGACCTGGTGCCGGTGAGTGTCGGGGGTGTCGTCCACAAGGTCCCGCGCCGGTTGGTCGCGGCCGTCCGGCGTGGGCTGGTCGACCCGAAGCGGCTGTAGGACACACGTTTCGATCAGTCGATGGTTTGTATCATTTGCCTGAATCGAGCGATCACTTGGTTATCGAACAAACCGGAGTCAGCTGGGATATCGTCGCCGCTGGGCTTGCGATGTGGTAGCTGGAACGTGAATCGGCAACTGCTGGTTGGTTTTTGGCGTCGGAAAAAGTCCGGTGGAAACGCTGCCTTCCGAGGCCGATGCCGGTACCCTCGTGGCTGAGGGCGGGTTCTCCTGGTGACAGGAGAACCCGCTCATCGCCACTTTCGGGGCCTTTCACCCCTGTCGTTCGGAAGAGGGCGGCGCTTCCAGGGCTCGTTGCCCGGGCTGTGGAGCCTCGTCCGGCCTCGGTCGCAGCGCGTCGAGCAGTGACTCCCAGCGCGCGATCTGCTCGCCGATTACCGCCGCCGGATTCTCCAGCAGGGCGGCCACCAGCGACAGCGGCCACGGCAATTCGGCCGGCGGCGGCGTCTGTCCGGTCAGTTCCAGCACAGTCGTCTCCAGGTCGGCGATCTCCGTGCGCAGCTCGCCGATCTGCCGTAGCGCGGCACCCAGCGCCTCGACGACCGTCCGCTCCGAAATGGCGCCGCCGTCCGTGCCATCGTCGTCGCCCAGCTGGGGCCAGCCCGCCAAACCGGGGCCACGCAGCTGAACCTGTACATCGCGCAACATCGCTTCCTGCTCCGGAGTCACATCCGGTACCTCTCTCATCGCTTCCGCGGCGGGCCGAATTGCCTGCTCCACACTGTAATTCGCGGAGCCCCTCCCGTGCATCGAGACCGGGGCGCCCATGCCGTGGGG
This sequence comes from Nocardia sp. 852002-20019_SCH5090214, assembly GCF_001665865.1. Classification (NCBI taxonomy): domain Bacteria; kingdom Bacillati; phylum Actinomycetota; class Actinomycetes; order Mycobacteriales; family Nocardiaceae; genus Nocardia; species Nocardia sp. 852002-20019_SCH5090214. The sequence goes on from NZ_LZMK01000393.1 coordinate 249,477, forward strand.
CGACGGTTCCGGCGTGGCCGTGAGGGGTGCGGACGCCACCGCGATTCGGAAGTGGAAGAGGCCGGTTCGCGGGCGGCTGCACATTTGCCAACTGGTGCTCATCGGCCCGAAAATGTCCGAATTTTCAGCTTCTTAACATTCCTGGCATCTTCTTGGCGGCTTATTAACGGCCTTTGTTACGTGTTCGTAATGGGGTCACGACAGCCTGTCTAAGGGTTTCGATTTCGAGCTCAGGCGCCAGGGTATCGGCGCCGCAAACTGCTGAAGAAAGTGTATGAGGGAATGAAGCTCAGGAAGTTCGCCGCAACATCGGCTCTGGTCATCGCTGCTCTTGGGATCTCCACAGGCACCGCATTCGCAGCTCCCGCTCCGGCCGCCAACCCCGATATTCATTACACGGCAAACGTTGTCGACAAATCCGTCGTGGTGAAGACCGACGCCGGATCGCTGACGACCGAAGGCAACGAGTTCCAGGTTCGCGACAACCAGGGCAAGGTAGTAGCCGGATTTCCGCTGAGCTATCAGCACGACGGTCTGGAGTACCCGATCGCCGCGCAGATCGACGGCAATCAGGCCACGCTGGTCCCGAGCACCGACCGCGCTGCCGCCCACCCGGCGCAGATGCTGCACGACGTGGCCAGCCGTTCGGATCTCGACGCGGCCAACCAGAGCGCGATCAACGAGCTCGGTATCGCCACCAGCATCGGCACCCTCGTCGGCACCGCGATCGGCCTGGCCGGCGGCTGCGTGCTCGGCGCTGTCCTCGGCACCCCGTTCCTGGTCGTTCCGGGCTGGATCGGCGGCTGCCTGACCGGTGCCGCCCTGGGCGCCCCGCTGGGTGCCGCGGCCGGTCTGGTCGGCGTCGGCGGTATCTCCGGCGTGCTGGTCGCGATCGAGTACTTCAACCGGATCAACGCGCCCGCCGAATCGTAATCTCGGACAGCGCAACGCAATCGGGGCGGGCCGTAGGGCCCGCCCCGATTCTCGTCTGTGTGCGGCTCGGCCCCGTCCGGCCGGCCGGCGCGGAGGGGTTCAGCCCACCGGTTGCGGCGTCCGTCCCGCGGGCCGCGCCTTGGCGGCCGGCGACGCGGTCTGCCCGGCAGTGGAATTCGCCGCCTGAGCCAGTTGCCGCGAGCGGGTGGTACCGGTGCGGTCGGGTGCGACCAGGACCGCGGTGATCGGTACCGCGAGCGACAGCGTGCCCACCACGAAGACCGGGACGAAGAGGGTGAACAGATCGTCGCCGCCGGGCTGGCCGACCGCGGTGTCGAGATGGACGTGCACCCCGGCCTGACCGAGGTAGTGCACAGCGGTGACCGCCACCGCGTACAGCACGGCCGCACCGGCCAGGGGCAGCATCGCGGCGAAACGCGTGGTGGCCCAGAGCAAACCGATCGAGGCCACGATGGCCAGCGCTCCCGCCGCCAGCGACATCCAGATGTTCACATCGACCGATCCCTGCACTCGGATCGCGCCCATGGCGAGCAGATGCATGATCCCGATGCCGAGGCCCATCACCACGCCGCCGGTGATCACCCGCACGATCGTGCTCACCTTGCCCGTGATCACCAGTCCCGCCAGGACCCCCGCCACCGCGACGACCGTCGCTACGACCATCCGGGCGATGTCGTAACGGATCTCACCGGTCGACACCCCGATGCCGAGCATGGTGACGTAGACCGCCAGCCAGGTGCCGACGCCGCCGATGGACACTGCCGCCGCGGTGAGCCACACCATCCGGAACCGCGCGGTGACCGAGAGCGTCGACTGGCGAACACACGCCAGTCCTACGACCGCGCCGGCCGCGGAAACCCCGAGTGCCAGGCCCAGCACCCAGTACCCCATGGTGAAGTAGTTCATCGCTTCCCCTCCGCTCGCACCGCTCAGCTCTGTCCCACCGTCGCGTGGGTGGCGGTCAACCGCTGAATCGCGTATTCGGTGACCGCGGCGAGCGCCCGCCGCACCTCCCCGGCGTCACGGGCGTCGATGTCGACCACCGGCACACCCTCGCGGATCGACAGCGCCTCACGCAGTTCGGCGACCGGGAAACGCGGTGCGCTCGGAAATCTGTTGACGGCCACCAGGAACGGGAGCCCGCGCGCCTCGAAGAAGTCGACCGCGGCGAAGCTGTCCTCGATCCGGCGCGTGTCGACCAGCACGACGGCGCCGATCGCACCGCGGATCAGGTCGTCCCACATGAACCAGAATCGGCGCTGTCCGGGCGTGCCGAACAGGTACAGCGTCAGATTGCCGGGCAGGATGATGCGGCCGAAATCCATGGCCACCGTGGTGGTTTCCTTGCCCGGGGTGGCGGACAGGTCGTCGATACCGTCGGATACGCCGGTCACCATGGCCTCGGTGCGCAGCGGCACGATCTCCGAGACCGCACCGACGAAGGTGGTCTTCCCGGCGCCGAACCCGCCCGCGACCACGATCTTGGTCGAGGCGGTGCGGCTGTCGAGCTCCGGGTGGGGCGGCGTCGGAGCCGTCGAGTTCTGAAAGTGCATGGGGGGATTCTGGTATGGAAGCGGCGGTTGTGGGTGTGAGCCGGGGGAATTGGCTCCGGGCTGAGCGATCTGCGAAGAATTCGTCTGCGGTAGCGGCGGATAACGCTCGGCAGTCGAGGGCGCCGCGGCGTTCTGGGGCGGTGCCGTGGTGTCAAAGGGCACGGAGTCCACGCAGGGTCCTCTCCATCAGGGATCGCCGCTCGTCGAAACTGGCGTCCTCGCTGAGCGTGGTGTGCACCCGGAGGGTTCCGGCCACCACGAGGTCGCCGATCACCACCCGGATCATGCCCAGGGGACGTTGCAGATGGGCGGCGATTTCGGCGACCGAGAGCCGACCCGCGCCCAGACGCAGAATATCTGTTCGAATATCGCCTGCGGGCCAATCGAATTGATTGGCGTAGGGCAGTGTTTCCACGACGGCCTCGAGGGGCAGTTCGACCGCGGGCTCGGTGCGCCCAGCGGTCAGCGCATAAGGACGGACGCGTGTGGTTGGCCGGCCGGACCCGGCTCCGAACGAGCTGGACATCGCAATCGTCAGACCGCCGAACGGGCCGTGGCTTGCACGACCGATCCGACTCGATCGACGAGCAGGGCCATCTCGTAACCGATGCGGCCGATGTCGTGCTGCTTGTTGGCCAGCACCGCCAGGTGCGAGCCGTTGCCGACGCTCATCACCAGCAGGTAGCCGCGCTGCATGTCGACGATCGACTGCATCACCTTGCCGCCGTTGAACAATTGCGCCGCCCCCGCCGACAGACTCGCCAGACCGGCGGTCACCGCGGAGAGCTGTTCGGCGCGATCGGACGGGAGATGCGGGCTGGTCGCCTGGAGCAGGCCGTCGGCCGACACGAGCACCGCGTGCGAGACTCCAGGCACCTCTCTGGTGAAGCGGGTGACGAGCCAGTTCATATTCTCGTCTGTGGTGTTCTGCGCAGTGTCGGTCATGCAAAGCCTCCGTCGTTCTGCTGAGCGTTGTTCCGCCCGGCCGGGTCGTAGCCGGCCGTATCGGCCGGGTCGTACTGGGCCGTGTTGTCTCGGACGCTGACGCGGCCGCTGCGGACGCCGCTCAAATGCCTGGACAAGTTGTTGCGGATTTCCTCCGGATCCCGAGCCTCGACGACATCCTCCTGCGTCAGTCCGCCGGGCACCAGCTGCGCACCGGGCCGGCGGATGGGCAGGCCACCCGAGGTACGGGTGGTCGCGGTCGGGCTGCTGGCGTCCGCTGCCGCCGCCCAGCCCTCGTCGGCGGGAGACGACCAGGCGCCGGTCGGCGCGTTCGAGGACGGTTCGACCAGCCATTCCGACACCATGCGCTGATAGATCGGCGTGGGGGATTCCGGTTTGGCCGGCGCCTGAGCATCCTGCTGGTGGGCATCGTGCTGGTAGGCGTCGGGCCGGGGTGGCGCGAGGGTCGCGCCGTGGCGGGACAGCGGCGCCGGTTCGCGGTCCGGAGCGCGCTGCGCCGGGGCCATGATCGCCGTTTCGGCCCAGATATCGATGGGCTGCGGCTGCGGCTGGGGTTGCGGCCGCGGATCGGCCGGGGCGGGACGCCGGGGCGGCGCGATCTGTTCCAGGTCGCGGTCGGTCACCGGGTTCCACGGATCGGAGGCCGGAGCGAAACTTTCGCCGCGGCCCGCGGTTTCGGGCTCCTCGGCCTCGGCGCGCTCGTCGCGGGGAGGCTCCTCGGCGCGGTCGTCGTGGAAAACGTCCTCACGTCCGGTCTCGGCACCGCGCAGTACGCCGTCGTCGACGGGTTCCGCCGCTCGGTTGTCGGTCTCCGCGACATCGGGCAGCGGGGTGAGCCGGGTGACCGGGGCCGCGGTTTCGGAGTCCGACTGACCGGCCGGGCGTCGCTGCGGCAGTCCGGCGCTGGTGAATCGGGCCGGCTCCGAACTGTCCCCGAACCGCTCCGGCGGATTCGGCACCGCGGTGAGAGTGCGGCCCGGAGCGGGGAACTCGGTGACCGGGGAGGGGAAGTCCGCGATCGGCGTGGTGAAGGTCGAGATGGCCGGCGGGACCACGGCCTCCGCGGGCGAGACCAGCGCACCTGGTAGATGCACGCTGGCCGTGATGCCCGGCTGCTGTGCCATCGTGGAGGTGCGGCGCAGGCCGACCGTGATGGTGTGCCGTGCCGCCAGCCGTCCGACCACGAAAAGACCCATGCGGCGCGCGGTTTCGATGGTGACCTCACCACCGGAGGCCAGGCGCTCGTTGATCGCGCGCATATCCTCGGCGGACATGCCGAGGCCGCGGTCGGTGATCTCGATCAGATATCCGCCGTCCACCGCGCGCGACACCGAGACCGCCACCGGCGTGTTCGGCGGCGAGTAGCGCAGCGAGTTGTCGATCAGCTCGGCCAGCAGATGCTCGATGTCGACGGCGGGCTCACCGGCGACGATACCGTCGGGCACCGAACCGATTTCGACGCGCTGATAGTCCTCGACCTGGGAGACCGCACTCCACAGCATGTCCGACAGCGGTACCGGCGGCAGATGGCCGCGGCGCAACGCGGTACCGGCGAGCACCAGCAGGTTGTCGCCGTTTCGGCGCATGCGGGTGGCGAGGTGGTCGAGGCGGAACAGGCTCTGCAGCCGATCGGAGTCGTCCTCGTCGCGTTCCAGATCCTCGATCAGCGACAGCTGCTGTTCGACCAGCGATTGGCTACGCCGCGAGAGCGTTTCGAACATGTTGCTGATCTGCAGGCGCAGGCGGGCCTGTTCGGCGGCGAGGAACAGCGCCTGGCGGTGCATGTCGTCGACCGCTCGGGCCAGCTGACCGATCTCCTCGGTGGTCTGCACGTCGACCGGGACGATCTCCGGAGTCGCGCCGCCGCCGCGCACGACCGCGAGCTCGGCGGGCAGGTCGGTATGCGCGACCTGCAGCGAATCGCGGCGCAGGCGGCGAATCGGGACGACCAGCGAGCGGGCGACCGCCAGCGCCAGGGCCAGACCGGCCAGCAGGGTCACGACCACCAGCGCCACATCGCGCAGGACCGTGCCGCGCGCGTCGACCGAGCGGTCCGACAGTCCGGAGTCGATCAGGTCGACCAGATGGTTGGTGGCCTCGTTGTAGGTGTCGGTACTGGTCTGCATCGACTGCACGACACCGGGCACGTTGATCGGCTCGACCGCGTTCTGACTCATCGCCGCGATACGCGTCTGCAGCGCGCCCAGCAGCACATCCGGCTTCAGCGCCGATTCCGGCTGCACGACCGCGTACTGGTTGATCATGGTGAGTTCGGCGCCGGTGGCGGTCAGGACCTGGGCCAGCACGGCCGGGTTGTTGCCGATCTCACCGCTCTCGAGGGCCAGCTGCTGCTGCGTGAACATCTGGCGGGCGATGGCGATGACACCCATCTGCACGTAATAGCGCTCGAGGGTCGTCTCCTTCGGCGTCGCCAGGGACGAGACGGCGTTGCTGACGTGGCCGTTCACCTCGCTCGCCTGTTTGACGACCTCCTGCGGCGCGCCGCCGTGCAGGCTGTTGCGCAACGTGCGCCCGGCCGCCAGCGCCTCGGTGAGTTCGGTGGCGACCCGCTTGTCGGTCGCCGAATTCTGCAGCGCCGTCTGCAGATCCGCCGCGGCCTGGTCGAACCGGGCCGCGGCCTGGTCCAGCGCCGACTGCGGAACGTGTTCGCCGTTGCCGAGGGTCACGGCGAGATTGTTGGCCGCCGAACCGAAGTCGAGGGTCGGCCGAATGATCCGCGCCTGCTCACTGGCCGTGTTCAGCTGTGAGATGGTGCCGAGTTCGTCCTTGATTCGAAGAACGGCGAATGCCGATGCCAGCACGACCGGCAGCAGTAGCACGATGCCGACCTTGCTAGTCACGGACAGATTGGACAGACTCCTCTGCCATGGCCGCGGTGCAGTGCCCATCCCGCTTCCGTCGCCTCCGCTCGCGCACGTGCCCCGGGTTCCGGCCGCCGCCCGCGTCTGGCCGTTCGGGTCCAACGGGTTGAGAACCAACTAGAGGTTTACTTTTACCGCAGGCAACATACCGCGAGAACACGTTCGCGGCAATTTGGAGGGGTCCGGCGACAACGGTCTAAAACGGCTCGGCGCAACAACTTTCGTGTGCAACAGATACTTCTCGGAACTATTTTCGATGATTCCGCAGGTCACCTGTTGTGGATGCGCGGCGTGTCGAATGGTCGGTTCTCAGTCGGCTCTCAGTCGATCCGGTCAAACTGGAGGCCATGCGCATTCTGGTAGTCGACGATGATCGCGCGGTGCGCGAGTCGCTGCGCCGGTCGCTCACCTTCAATGGATATTCCGTCGAGCTGGCGGTCGACGGCGTCGACGCCTTGGAGAAGGTCAGCGCGTCCCGGCCCGATGCATTGGTGCTCGATGTGATGATGCCGCGGCTGGACGGCCTGGAGGTATGCCGCCGCCTGCGCAGCACCGGTGACGATCTGCCGATTCTCGTGCTGACCGCCCGGGATTCGGTATCGGAGCGAGTGGCCGGCCTCGACGCCGGCGCCGACGACTATCTGCCCAAACCGTTCGCGCTGGAGGAATTGCTGGCGCGTTTGCGCGCGCTGTTGCGCCGCACCGCCCCCGACGCGGCCACCGATTCCTCGGAGACGATGCGTTTCGCGGATCTGTCCCTGGACCCGGTGACGCGCGAGGTATCGCGCGGGGAGCGCGCCATCAGCCTGACCCGCACCGAATTCTCGCTGCTGGAAATGCTGATGGCGAATCCGCGCCGGGTGCTGACGCGCAGCCGCATTCTGGAAGAGGTCTGGGGCTACGACTTTCCGACCTCCGGTAATGCGCTCGAGGTCTATATCGGCTATCTGCGCCGCAAAACCGAGGCCGAGGGGGAGCCGCGATTGATCCACACCGTGCGCGGGGTGGGTTACGTGCTGCGCGAGACTCCTCCGTAGGCCGGGTCGTCGTGGCAAGAGCTCATCCTGGGCACGGCGGCCGCCCCGATCGTGTGGCTCGGCTGGGGCCGCGCCCCGATCCGCACGAGATGCGCCCGCCGATGCCGCTGACCCGCTCGGTGTCGCTGCGCTGGCGGGTGACCCTGCTGGCCGCCTCGGTGGTGGCGATCGCCGTCGCGGTGACCTCGATCGCCGCCTACGCACTGGTCGCCCGCGCCCTGTACGCCGATGTGGACAGTCAGTTGCGCAGCCGCTCGGAGGTGATGGTCAAGAACAACATCGACCTGCAGGGCTTCCAGGCGATCATCATGTTCAGCAGCCTGTACTCCAACGATATCGGCATCGCGCTGATCTATCCCGACGTCGATGTGCCCTATGCCCCGCCGCAACCGATGGATCCGCCGATCGGCCCGGCCGAGATGGCGGTGGCGCACGGAAAGGCCGATGTCTCGCTGCGGACCGCGAACAATCAGCGCGTACTCGCCCGGCGCACGAAATCCGGTGCGACACTGGTTATTTCGCGGTCGCTGGAACCCACCCGTGAAGTGCTCGACCGGCTCGCGTGGCTGCTGTTCACGATCGGAGGTTGCGGCGTGCTGGTCGCCGGGGCCGCCGGTGCGACGGTCGGGCGGACGGGGCTGCGGCCCATCGCGCGATTGACCGCGGCCACCGAACGCGTCGCGCGCACCGACGATCTGGCGCCGATTCCGGTCACCGGTGACGACGAACTGGCGCGGCTCACCGAGAGTTTCAATCTGATGTTGCGGGCGCTCGCCGAATCTCGCGACCGGCAACGGCGGCTGGTCGCCGACGCCGGACACGAATTGCGTACGCCGCTGACCTCGCTGCGCACCAATATGGAACTGCTCATCGCCTCCTCGCGCCCGGACGCACCGCCGATTCCCGAGGAGGATATGGCCGGGCTGCGCGCGGATGTGATCGCCCAGATCGAGGAGTTGTCCACGCTGGTCGGTGACCTGGTGGACCTGGCTCGCGAGGATGCGCCCGAAACCGTCTACGAGCGGGTCGATCTCGGCGAAGTCGCCGAGCGCGCGCTGGAACGGGTGCGGCGGCGGCGCGTGGACGTCGAATTCTCGGCGCAGCTGCGGCCGTGGTTCGTCTACGGCCACGACGCCGGACTCGAGCGGGCCATCCTCAACGTGCTCGACAACGCGGCGAAGTGGAGTCCGCCGGAGGCGCAGGTCGTCCTGACCATGCGCGAAACCGGGCCGGGGCTCATGGAAATCGCGATCGATGATGCCGGGCCGGGCATTCCGCCGGAGGAACGGGAATTGGTCTTCGAACGCTTCTACCGCACCACGGCGTCGCGATCGATGCCCGGATCCGGACTGGGGCTGGCCATCGTGAAGCAGGTGGTGTCCAAGCACGGCGGCACGATCACCGTGGACACCTCCGAACGCGGTGGCACGCTGGTGCGCATCGTCCTTCCCGGCGAACCGCCGACCGCCGCCGACCGCCGGGAGTGATCAGCGGCGATCCGGAATCGATGGGCGCGCGTGGGGCGGCCCCATAAACTGGCACGCATGCGTACCGTCCCGCGGAAACCCGGCTGCGGCGGCCGGATACGGCAGGGAGTCACGGAGAACTGAAAGCACGGTCTCAGTCCGCTCTCAGTCGCTGTCACCAGGCTGGGCGACAGACTCGAGGAGAAACGAGAAATATGACCGAGGATTCGAGGGACAGGCGCGACGAGCCGACCGGTTCGACTCCCCAGTCGGGAGGGCCCGAGCCGACGTCGCCGTCGAGTGGGGCGCAGCCCGCTTCGCCGGAGGGCGATGCCGGAAACGCGTCGCGCGGGTGGGGACAACCGTCGCAATGGGCAGGGCCGTCGTCGCAGGCCGGTGGTGCCGAAGCCGGTGCGCAGTCGCCGGGACCGGCGGGTCCGAGTGGGGGACCGCAGGAACAGCCCGCGCACACCGCGCCGATGCCGCCGTACAACCCGTACGCCGCGCCGGGCCACGCCTCGGGTCAGGGCTATCAGCAGCCCGGCTCGTACCCCTCCGGTACGCCCTACGCCGCCACCGGCGAACATCGCGCGGGCGAACCGTATCCACCCGGCGTCGATCCCAGCGGTGTCCACGCCGGGACACCTCGCCGCCGCGGCCGGGCGGGGCTGCTCGCCGGCGCCGTCGTGCTGGCGCTCGTCGCGGGTGGTATCGGCGGTGCGGTCGGCAGCCTCGCCACGCGTTCTGACAACAACGCGCCGGTCAACAATGCCCTGAACGCGCCCGCTCCGGTCGATCCGGCCTCGGCGAGCGCGCCGCCCGGATCCGTCCCCGCGGTCGCGCAGAAGGTCCTCCCCAGCGTGGTGATGATCCGCGTCGCGGGCGCCCGCGCGGAGGGCGAGGGCTCGGGTGTGGTGCTGTCCTCGGACGGGCTGATCCTCACCAACAACCATGTCGCCAGCGGTGCCGGTCCCAACGCGAAGATGGAGGTCGCCTTCCAGGACGGCAGTACCGCCAATGCTTCGGTCGTCGGTGTCGACCCGGTGTCGGATCTGGCCGTCATCAAGGCGGCAGGTAAGACCAACCTGACGCCGATCGAACTGGGCACCTCGCGCAACCTCATGGTCGGCCAGCCCGTGGTGGCGGTCGGCTCGCCGCTGGGCCTGGCCGGAACCGTCACCACCGGGATCGTGTCGGCGCTCAGCCGCCCGGTGTCGACCAGTGGTGAGGCCGGCTCACAGGGCACGGTCATCTCCGCGATCCAGACCGACGCCGCGATCAACCCCGGCAATTCCGGTGGCGCGCTGGTCGATACGAACGGCAAGCTGATCGGCATCAACACCGCGATCGCCACGCTCGGCGCCTCCGAGATGCCCGGTTCGCAGAGCGGATCGATCGGCCTGGGCTTCGCGATTCCGGTCGATCAGGCCCGTCGCGTGGCCGACGAACTGACCAAGTCCGGTCACGCCACCTATGCTCAAATCGGGATCTCGGTGCGCGCGCAGGACGACGTCAACGGCGCCCGGGTCTTGGACGTGACACCCGACGGTCCGGCCGCCAAGGCGGGCATCCCGTCGGGCGCGATCGTCACCCGCGTCGACGATCAGGTCATCGACTCGGGCAATTCGCTGATCGCCGCCGTGCGGTCGCACCAACCAGGTGACAAGGTAAAGGTCACCTACACCGATCCACAGGGACAGAATCCGAAAACCGTCGAGGTGACCCTCGGCGCCGCACCGGCGGAGGGTGGCCGATGATCCGTGAACCGCGTCCTTTGACAGTGCTCCCGACACCCGACGCCGACGAGCCCGGGGGACCGGAGTGGTTGTCGCCCACGGACGCTACGGTGAGCAATATGGAAATCGATGCTCCCGTGGCGGGCCGGGCACTTGTTGTGGTCGTCGACGATCGAACCGCGCACGGCGGGGTGGACTCGCTGGGCCCGCTGGTGACCGAATTGCTCACCGAATTCGGCTTCCTCGTGGATGCCACGGTGTCGGTGGCCGGTGACGAGATCGAGATTCGCAATGCCCTCAACACCGCCGTCATCGGCGGGGTCGACCTGGTGATCTCCGTGGGCGGCACCGGTATGTCGCCGCGGGATGTCACCCCGGAGGCGACCCTGGAGGTGCTCGATCGCGAACTGCCCGGAATCAGCGAGGCCCTGCGCGCCTCCGGACTCGCGGCCGGTTCGCTCGACGCCGGTCTGTCCCGTGGTCTGGCCGGCGTCTCGGGCAGCACCCTGGTCGTCAACCTGCCCGGCACGCGCGACGCCGTTCGCGACGGCATGGCCACGCTCGGTCCGCTCGTGAGCCGGGTCGTCGACGAACTGTCCGGATTGGCGGAATAATCGCGGTATGACCGACCGGCCGGCGGGGGCGCAGCGCCCGGACGATTCGCAATCGGCGGAACGCCCGGCGAAGGGGCGCACCCGTTCGGCCGCCGAGTCCGCGCGCCTGGCGCGGATCTTCGGCGAGGCGCTGCCGCGCACCAGCAGCGACGAGCGCGCCCCCGACGGTGAGTTGCCCCGCTCCGGGGACGACTGGCTGCGCGCGCAGGTCCCGCCACATCACGGATAATCGGACTTTGCGGTGCCTCGGATGCCGAGGCATGTCACCGTCCCCTGTCGGCAGCTGTGAATCTCGACGTTCATCGCGGCCGACCGCAAGAAGCTGATGAGAGAAATATGAATACGAACGGTCGGGTCTGGGGTGCGCGCATCGCCGGCATCGGTGCCGTGGCGACCGCCGCGCTCGGCCTGTTCTCCACCGGCGCCGCCAACGCCGGCACCTTCGTCACGCTGCCCGGCGGCGACCTGTCCAAGACGCTGTCCGACGGCACCGTGGTGCATGTCCGGCTGGACGGCGAATCCGCGACCATCGATCCGGCGATCGTTGTCCCGGCGGTGCACCGCACTGCCCGGGTCTCGGGTAACGCCCATGTCGAACTGTCCGGCGACACGACCGTCGTGGGCGCCAGCATCTACCCCGGGTACACCGTGGGCTGCCAGGTCGACATCTCCGGTGTCGGCGTCGACGGCGGTCCCGGCGCGAGCATGGATTGGAGCGACGGCGAGAACGCCAAGCCGGATGCCGGCGGAAATGTCGGCGGCAATCTGATTCTCGCGCCGGGCCAGGCGAAGTCGTTCTATGTCCTCGACATCGAGGAGAAGGACGACGTCGGCCAGGATGTGCACAAGCCCCGCAACAAGTTCCGGGGTGACAGCGGTTCGGTGGCCTGGTCCGACGAAACCATCGGCCTGACCGGATGTGGCGGTGACGCGCAGGCGCGCGCATTCGTCAGCGTCGAGGTCGAGACCGACAACGTCATCTCATGGGTGACGCTGTGGGGCGAGCCGTTCAGCCTGGGCTGAGCCCGAGCCGGATACCCCTGGCGGCCTGCGGATTCGATCTCAGAACTCGTGCCGGCCGCCGGCGCTCTTGCTGCTCTCCGAGAGCAGATCGCGGATCTCGGCGAGCAGTGCGACCTCGGTCATCACCGCTTCCTTCTCGGTGCCGAATCGCTTCATCAGGCGGCCCGCCGGCAGGATCAGGATGAAGTACAAGATCGCCGCGATCAGAATGAAGTTGACTACGGCGGTGACGATCGGGCCGAGTGCGATGAACGTGGACGGCTTACTGGAATCCAGATAGAAGCCCCAGCCGTGTTCGTTCGCGCCGCCGAACAAATCCAAGAGGGGATTGACGATTCCGTTCACGATGGCGGTGACGACCGCGGTGAACGCGGTACCGATGACCACCGCAACCGCCAGATCGATCACGTTCCCACGGAGCAGGAAATCCCTGAAACCCTTCAGCATTGCGGCTCCTGTCTCATCCGGCGTGCCCCCGCCTCGCCGTTCGGTCTGGTCGTGGCATCCGATGCGATCGCTTTCCGCTATCGAATGAGGTACTCGGGATGCTAACGGACAGTTACGGCAAATGCTTGGCGAACACAGCGAACATCAGTGAAACACCACGGTCAGCGCCGTCTGCAACGAGGCGGCCGCGACGGTGGTCGCATGGCCCGGATCGAGTGCCAGCAGCACGATTCGTTCGGGGGCGGCTCGGGTCCGGGAGCCTGCGTCGGCGGCGCCGGAGATCAAGACCACCGCGGCATCGGAGGCGAGGGTGTGCGCGGACGGTGAACGCCCCCGTGGCGCAACCGTATCCGGATCGCCGTGGCCGCCGGTCTCTTCCGCGGCGACCACGTCCACCCGGTCGCCGGGCCGAAGAATATCGGCAATGGCGTTGTCCGCCAATCGCATCGGCACGATCCGGGCATTCGGCACACCGGTCGCCGCGGGTGCCCGCCGCGGGCCGACGATCCGGAGATCGGTCAGTATTTCCCCGGCGTGCACGGCGCCCGTGGAGGTCGCGCCGAGCAGTTTCGCGGGATCGGTGACGGCGCCGTCCGGTATCGCGTCGGGTGGCAGGTTCGCGCCCCGCAGATCCGCGGGGGACAGCACCTGTCCGGGTGCCACATCCCGCGCCGCGACGACGACCGGCGTGCGATGCCCGGCGGGGTCGCCGCGTAGGGCGACGACGGCCGCGGCGGCGGCCAGTCCGACGGCCGACAGGCGCCGTATCAGCGTCACGTCGAGCCAGGGTGGCCGTATCCGGGACAGGAATTCGGTGCCGCGAGCACGGCCGAGATCGGCGTCGAGGGGGCGTAGACGATCGAATCGCAAGGTCCGCATACCGGCCACCGTAGGGGCCGCAGCAGCTCGGTCATCCCGGAAAAGAGCAGGTCAGAACTTCTCTGTGGATAACGAAGAGGCTGTGGACAACCGGAGACCGGCGCGGACAGAAGACAGTGGCCGACCGGGCGGTCCGTGGCCGCCCGATTGCGGGCCGGGTCAGGCGACGGCGGTGCTCGTCGGCGAGGAGCTCGACGACGAACCCGAGCTGCTCGACGAGCCGGCCGAGCTGCTCGAGGCGGACGAATCGCTCGACTTGGATTCGCTCGACTTCGCGGCGGGCTCGCTGGCCGACGAGGAGCCGTTGCGGCTGTCGGTGCGGTAGAAGCCGCTGCCCTTGAAGACGATGCCGACCGAGTTGAACAGCTTGCGCAGCTTGCCGTTGCACTTCTCGCAGGTGGTCAGGGCGTCATCGGAGAACGACTGCACGATGTCGAACTTGTCGCCACACTGCGTGCACTGATACGAGTAAGTAGGCACCTGCGAACCTCCACGGTTTTCGTCTTTTAGCACTCTACAGCCGACAGTGCCAACAGTGCCAATCCGGTATTGATTCCCATGGTGCCGGTGCGGTCGGGCGCCGGTGCGGTGGTCTCGCTCTCACCGTGGCACCGGGCGGACGTCGATCCGGCGATCGTCCGCGTCGAGCGTGCACAGCCCGGCCTCCGGCAGCAGAGCCCAGCCCATGCGCCGATCGTGGGGTTCCTCCGGCAACACATCCAGCAGTTCCGAGTCCCGGACGACGGCCACCAGGCGTGCGTCCGGTCGTGCCGCGGGCAGTGTCCGGTCGTAGTAGCCGGCGCCTCGTCCCAGCCGCACGCCGCGCCGATCGACGGCGAGCGCGGGTATCACGATCACCTCCGGCCACTCGATCGCCGCCACGCCCAGCGGCGGTCCCTCGGGCTCGAGCAGGCCGTAGCGGGCGCGCCGCAGCCCTTCGATTCCGGTGTACTCCGCCCAGTCCAGTGGTCCGGGCGGTCCGGTCACGGGGACCATCACCCGAGCCCCCGCGGCCCGCAGCGCGTCGAGCATCGCCACCGAACCGGGTTCACCCGCGACCGGGAGATACCCGGCCACCCACGCCGAGCCCGGAGCACCAGAGCCGGATCCGCCCGCCGGGCGGTGCCGCTCGCCACCGGACCCATCGATACGCGACCGGTCGATGTCAAGTACCCGCGTCACGGAACGGGCCAGGGCGTCGGCCTCCGCGGCCCTGACCTCCGGCGGCACCGCCGCCCGGGCGGCCAGCAATTCCGCTCGCCACCGCCCCTTGTCCCGCTGACCGGCGATCTCCACAGGCTCACCCTAGGTGGGCGAACGGTGAGTTTGCCCGCTCCCGTGTTTCCAGGTGCCCTCGGCGGGGAATCGCTGACCCGACGCGGTATCGCGAACACGCTGGTAACGCAGTGAAACCATGGTTGCGGCCGGTTCCCCGACGGGTAGTCGCGGGGGTCGGCGGCGGACCTCGGCAGGGTTGCTGCCGCACCGTTTCGGTGCGACGGCGCCGCCGCGGCCGCCTAGGCTTCCCAGATGCCGGGCCGGTGTTGAGCCGGTCCGACGACAAGAGCGATGGATAGGGTGTGCACTTATGACAGCTGACGCCGGATCGGACGCGACGCAGGCCGTGAGTTCCTGCTTCCGTACCGCGGTGGTCCCCGCGGCCGGACTCGGGACACGGTTCCTGCCCGCGACCAAGACCGTGCCGAAAGAGCTGCTGCCGGTGGTGGACACGCCCGGTATCGAATTGGTGGCCGCCGAGGCCGCCGGATCGGGCGCCGAGCGGCTGGTCATCGTGACCTCGCCCGGTAAGGACGGGGTCGTCGCCCACTTCGTCGAGGACCTGGTGCTGGAGAGCACGCTCGCCGAACGCGGGAAGTTCCAGCTGCTGGAGAAGGTGCGCAAGGCTCCGGGCCTGCTCGATGTGACCTCGGTGGTGCAGGACGAGCCCCTCGGGCTGGGCCATGCCGTCGCCCAGGCCGAGCAGGCGCTCGACCCCGACGAGGACGCCATCGCGGTGCTGCTGCCCGACGATCTGGTGCTGCCCTGCGGCGTCCTCGACGTGATGAGCCGTGTCCGCCGCAAACGCGGCGGCACGGTGCTGTGCGCGATCGACGTCCCGAAGCAGGAGGTCAGCGCCTACGGCGTCTTCGACGTGGAGCCGGTGACCGACAGTACGAACCCCGACGTGCTGCGTGTGGTCGGCATGGTGGAGAAGCCGGCGCTCGAGGAGGCGCCGTCGACCTTCACCGCCGCGGGCCGGTATCTGCTCGATCGTGCGATCTTCGACGCATTGCGCCGCATCGAGCCGGGTGCGGGCGGTGAGCTGCAGCTCACCGACGCCGTATCGCTGCTGATCGCGGAGGGACATCCGGTACATGTCGTTGTCCACCGTGGGTCGCGCCACGACCTCGGCAACCCTGGCGGTTATCTTCGTGCTGCGGTCGATTTCGCTTTGGAGCGAGACGAATACGGCCCCGCCTTGCGCGAGTGGTTGCAGCGTCGGCTTGCTCCGGATTGGAACCCGCAGCTGATCTCGTCGTGACGACGGGGTCGGCCGGGTCCCGTCACCGCGGGACCGGGTGATCAGTCGGAGTAAAGGGGAAGGGCGGCATGCGCTCGGTTGAGGACCAGCAGATCAAGGTGACCGCGGCGGCCGTGGCCCCGCGGCCGGTCCGGGTCGCGATCTCCGAGGCTCAGGGTCTGCTGTGTGCCGAGGACGTGGTCACCGAGCGTCCGCTGCCCGGATTCGATCAGGCCGCCATCGACGGTTATGCCGTGCGCAGCGTGGACGTGCAGGGCGCCGGCGCCGACATCCGCACCGAGGACGGCGATCCCATCGAGCTGACGCTGCCGGTGGTCGGCGAGGTCGCGGCCGGTTCGCGCCAGCCGATCCGACTGCAGCCGCGGCAATCGGTGCGCATCGATACCGGCGCGCCGCTGCCGACCCTCGCCGACGCCGTGCTGCCGCTGGATTTCACCGACGGTGGCCGGGCCCGGATCAAGATCTACGAGCCGGTTCGCTCCGGTGATTACGTGCGGCGCATCGGTGACGACGTGCAACCCGGCGATATCGCGGTCCGGGCGGGCACCATCATCGGTGCGGCGCAGGTCGGCCTGCTGGCGGCGGTCGGCCGGGACAAGGTGCTGGTGCATCCCCGGCCGCGGCTGTCGGTGATCTCGATCGGTGGTGAGCTGGTCGACATCGATCGCACGCCCGGCCCGGGACAGGTCTACGACGTGAACTCCTACGCGCTCGCCGCCGCCGCCCGCGACGCCGGCGCCGACGTGAATCGGGTCGGCATCGTCAGCGCCGATCCCAAGCGCCTGCGCGATGTGGTCGAGGGACAGCTCGTGCGTTCGGAGGTCGTCGTGATCGCGGGTGCGGTCGGCGGCTGGGCCTCCGAGCAGATCCGCGAGGCCCTGGAGGGGCTGGGTGAGCTGACGATCGACCGGGTGGCCATGCATCCGGGCTCGGTACAGGGCTTCGGCCGGCTCGGCCGCGACGAGGTGCCGACCTTCCTCCTCCCGTCGAATCCCGTTGGCGCCCTAGTCGTTTTCGAGATCATGGTGCGGCCGCTGATCCGGATCGCGCTGGGCCGCCGGCATCCGATGCGCCGCGTGGTGCGGGCCCGCACGATCATGCCGATCACCTCGATGGAGGGCCGTCGCGGTTACCTGCGCGCCCAACTGATGCGCGACGAGCAGACCGGTGAATACCTGGTGCAGCCGCTGGGGGTGAACGGCTCGTCGCATCTGCTCTCGACCCTGGCCGAGGCCAACAGCCTGATCGTCATCGACCCGGAGGTCACCGATATTCGCACCGGTGACGAGGTCCAGGTCGCATTTCTCGCACAGCGCGGGTGATCTGTGGACATGAACGTATTCCGGGCCGCCCAGCATCCGGGCTGGCCCGCACATCTCGGTCCGGTTCGAGTCGCGGGTGGGCGAGTGACCCTGCGCCCGATCCGGCTGCGGGACGCGGCGGCCTGGTCGCGAATCCGCCTGCGCGACCGCGAACATCTGGAGCCGTGGGAGCCGACCGGCCGGGGTAGCTGGGAGGCGCGCAATCACGCCTCCAACTGGCCGTCGCTGTGGTCGAGCCTGAAGGCCGAGGCGCGCCGGGGGGCGATGGTGCCGTTGGTGATCGAGGTGGACGGATCCTTCGGCGGCCAGCTGACCATCGGCAACATCGTGCGGGGTGCGTTGCGTTCGGCCTGGATCGGCTACTGGGTCGCCAAGGACGTCGGCGGCCAGGGTGTCGCCACCGCCGCGCTGGCGATGGGACTGGACCACTGCTTCGGGCCCGTGGGCCTGCACCGGGTGGAGGCGACGGTGCGGCCGGAGAATCTGGCCAGCCAGGCGGTACTGCGCAATGTGGGCTTCCGCGAGGAGGGCACGTTGCGGCGCTATCTGGACGTCGACGGCGCGTGGCGCGACCATCTGCTGGTCGCGATGACCGTCGAGGAGGTGTCCGGCACGGTCGTCGATCGCCTCATCCGCTCGGGTCGTGCCACGCCGCCGTGAGCGGCCCGGTCGCGCGGCGTTTTTCGGCGGTGACGCGCCCGGGCCTGGTGATGACCGCCTTGTGACGGGTGGGGCAGGTGTGGGCGGCGCGCCTGCGGGATATTCCTGTGACGCCGCATTAACCTACGGACGTCGGTGGTGCGTCCGGTGCCAGGACGAAACAGGTGGCGAGAACCTGCCCAGCGGTCGAGAAGGGACAGTGGTCAGGCGGGGACGGAGGTGGGAGCGCGATGCCGAATTCGATCTTGTGGATCGCGCTCGTCGTGCTCTGGGTCTTCGTGCTGTTCCCGATGCTGGCCGATCGGCATCCGCGGATCCGCCGCACCACGGACGTGGCCCTGGCAACCCGGGTGCTGCATCGAGGTGGTACCAGACGACGTGCGAAGAAAGGGCCGGCCACCGGGCATGAGACCGATCCGGACTGGGTGCCGACCCCTCGGCAGAAAAGGCTTTCCCACGGCGATGATGCGGAGGACCGGATGACGACATCGGCCGATGAGCCCGTCATCGAGGACGACCGGAACGCACCCGAGCGCGCCGAATCGGAGGTGACGCGGGCACACCGGAGCGCCGGTGATCCGCCCGGTCGCGCCGACGGGGGCGAGGAGCACGCCCGTGAAACCCCCGGCGACGCCGTCGATGCCGAGCCGGGCGACGAGCACGACGACTTCGGCGAAGTCGATCGCGACGGCGATCTCGCCGGAGACGCCCGCGCCGACGATCCGGACGATGCCGAGGAAGGTGAAGAGGCCGACGACGTCCCGGCCGCCGCCGAGACCGAGGATCGCCCGCAGGCGAGCATGGCCCGCATCCCACCCGCACCGAACGCGGCTGTTCCGGCCCGGCGCGGCGATGTGGATCCGGACGACGAGCTCGATGATCTCGACGACGGCGCCGACGGCGAACCCGGATCGGCCGCACGCGATTTCGTCCCCTCCCGGCGTGGCCGTGGCGGGTTCGATCCGGAGGCCGACGCCATCGCGCGCGCGGCCCGGTATCGCTTCCGGCAGCGCACCGCACTCGGATTGATCCTGAGCACACTGCTTTTCGGCGCCTTCGCGATCGCCGTGAGCGCGACCCTGTGGTGGGGGTGTGCGCTTTCGGTGGTGGCCTTCGGGGGCTATCTGGCCTACCTGCGGCGGCAGGTGCGCTTCGAGGAGGACATCCGCCGCCGCCGCGCGGCACGGCTGTCCGGAGCGCGGCAGCGCCCCGCCGAGAACGCCGAAGCCGTTGCGCAGGAAAGGGTCCGGGCCGAGCGTCGTCCGGGGATGGATCGCGATGCCGCCCGCGCGCTGCGCCGGCGCGCGGTGGTGCTCGACGTCGACGACGAGGACCCGCTGTTCGACCATCTGGAACATTTCGACGCCGCCGCTGCCCGGGCCACCCGGAACCGGGCCGCGGGTGGTGAAATCCGCCGCGCCGCAGGCGAATAGGAGCCGGGGAGCCGGTTGCCGACGGCCGCCGCATCGTAGCCAGGAGCTGCGAGCGGCGGCCGTTTCGGTGTGCCCTGGCGTTTTTTCGCGGCTGTGGCCGGACGAATCGGCGCTCGTGGCTAACTCTCCGCATCTCATAGGGGAGGTGGTGTGTGGTGGGCTGTCAGCCGGAATGTGAAACGTCCGTGTCCACTCACCGGGAGTGCCGAGAAGGCGGCAAATTCATAGGTAACCTTTTGTCGCTGTGATCTCCCCGTTACGAGTGGCTCGCGAGCTATTTCCGGAGTAAGCTCGGGCACCGTGCAGAATCGCTGTCCACAAGATCGAAGGATTTAATCCTTCCGGTACGGATGCGTGGTCACGGGTATTGACACGCCGCAGCAGGTGAGGACGCTGCGCGTGGGGTAGCTGGGCGGTTGGAAGGGTTGATCGACGTGTATGAAAGCACTCTGCTATCGATTTTCACCGGCCTGCTCGCGTAACAGATCGAGAAATCGCGATGAACAATTCAACGGTCATCGACGAGATCGAGATCGATCTTGCCGAACGGGTAACCGCGCTCGATCTCTATCGCCGCTGGGAAATGCAGCAATGGCAGGCGCAGAGCCTCGAATACGAGCGTGATGCGGAGGGCTGGACCCGGCTGCCGGCCTTCGCGCGGTTGCCGCTGCTGGCCACCCTGGCCCGCTTCCTGGTCGGCGAGACGACCGTGACCGAGACCTTGGCGCCGCTGGCCTACGCCGCGCCCGAGGTCGACTACAAGATGTATCTGGCCACCCAACTGGCCGACGAGGCGCGCCACACCGTCTTCTTCCGGCGCTACCTCGCCTTTCTCTCCGAGACCCTCGGCAACGAGGAGTTATCGCAGGTCAGTGGCGTCGATCGGGTGGGTGACCTGTTCGAGAAGGCGCTCGTGGACGCGGTCGAGCGGGTGCGGGCGGACCCGGGCGACATCGCCGCCTGGTACGAGGGCGTGGTGGTCTACCACCTGCTGGTCGAGGGTGCGGTGGCGATGACCGGTCTGCACACCGTGCTGGGAACCGTGCGGGCGCTGCCACGCTTCGACATTCTGCGGACCGGTATCACGAATGTCGCCCGCGACGAATCGCGGCATATTTCCTTCGGTGTGCTGGCATTGCGCAACGGAGTGCGCGGCGGACAGCGCGACCATATTGTCGCGATGATTCGCAAACATATTCCGGCGGCCGCCCGGACATTGGTCGATCCGGAAACGCGTGATCCATTTCCGCGATTGGTGCCGGTGTTGCGGAAACGCGCCGAAATACTTCAGGAGCAATGGGAATTCGCGGAGAGTTCTCTCGGCCGGAGAATGACGTCGATCGGAATTCCTTCGGACACCATTTCGGAACTCACGAAGAATTGGCGGGAATCCTGTGCGGCAGCCGCGGGAGAATATGCCGATCTGCACGGTGAATCACATCCCATCACGTACCTCGTTCGATGAACAAAAACAACTCGGGAGCATTTCGTGGACGAAAATGAAGTGCGCGACCAGGTACGGGAACTGGTCCGTCGGCACGCCCCCCAGCCTTCGGCGGAATTGGCCTCCGATGATGTGCTGGCCGAACAGCTGGGCTACGACTCGCTGGCCCTGATCGAACTCGCGCTCGGCCTGCAGGTGCGTTTCGGCATCGACGCCGGCGGCGATTCCGGTGCGACGAATGTGGTGACCGTCGGCGATATCGAGCAGATGGTGTGTGACGCGCTGCGGGCGAAACAGCCATGACCGGATTGCTCGACTGGCTGGCCTACGACGGCGAGGAACGAGGCTGGACCATCGCCGACAACGGCGACTGGCGCCGCATCGCCTATCCCCGGTTGAGTGAACAGGTGCGACGGGTGGCCGCGGCCTGTATCGAGGCCGGGGTACGTCCGGGTGCGGTGGTTTCCATCGTGGAATCGGCCCCGGAACGATTCATGACGAATTTCTTCGGCGTGCTGGCCGCGGGAGCCACTCCCAATCCGCTGGCGCCGCCACTACCACTGCAGAACGAGTCGGCGTATCGGCAGCAACTGTCCGCATTGCTGGCCGCGGCCGCTCCCTCGGCGATCATCGTGGCGGAGGAACTCGCCGGAGTGGTTCATCCGGTGCTCGAATCCGTGGGCGGGGTCACGATTGTCGGCACGTCGAATGCGACTCCCGCCGTGACCGAACTGCCGGGGTGTGCGCCGGACCGCATCGGTTTGCTCCAATTCACCTCCGGCAGTAGTGGTTCGCCCAAAGCGGTCCGGGTATCGGTGGCGAATCTGGAGGCCAATTGCGCCGCGATCGACCGGTGGCTGGAGTTTCGCCCGACTGACCGGATCGCCACCTGGCTGCCGCCGTATCACGATATGGGCCTGATCGGCTGCATCATCACGCCGACCATTCTGAATCTGGACATTCAGGCCATGACGCCGATCGATTTCATTCGGGATCCGTTGTCGTGGCTGTCCTGTTTCGGCCGCGACGGCGCGACGATCACCGCGACGCCGAACTTCGCGCTGGCGTATCTGCTGCGAAAGATGACCGACGAGGCCTTGGCCGGAATGGATTTCGATCCCTGGCGAGTGATGATCGTGGGCGCCGAACGGATCGATCCGGCGATTCTGCGCGGATTCGCCGAGCGATTGGCGCCCTACGGATTCGATTCGCGCACACCGTGTCCCGCCTACGGGCTGGCCGAGGGCACGCTCGCGGTCTCCGGCCTACGGCCGTCGGAGCCGGTGCAGGCCGCCGCGGTGACACCCGAAACCGGCGCCGTGGACGGTCCGTTCGAGCTGATGTCGGCGCCGCTCGAGGACGGCCGGCGGTGGCTGGTCGGGTGTGGCGCACCGCTGGACGGAGTGACGGTGCGGACCGCGGCGACCGACGAATATGCCGGAGCGCCGGGCGAATTGATCGTCGGTGGCCCGAGCGTCGCCCGGGAATACCAGACGGCGGAGGGCACCCGCGATCTGTCGCGTGCCGAGGACGGTGCTCTGGCGACCGGTGATGCGGGGCTGCTGGTGGGTGGGCAGCTGTATCCGATCGGCCGGGTCGGCGACGCGGTGAAGGTGCGGGGCCGCACGATCTACGCCGAGGACATCGAGGCGGCCGTGGTGGAGGCCTTCGGCGTGCCCGCCAACCGAGTGGTCGCGCTGGCCGGCAACGCCTTCGGCGCCGCACGCGTCGCCGTGCTGGTCGAGGACAAGCCGGTCGAGGCCGTGCGGCTGCGGCAGGTCCTGGCCGGGCAGCTGGGAACGGATACGTCGCTGCGGTTGTTCATCGGCGACCGGGGACTCATCGCGCGCACCACCAGCGGCAAGCCGCGGCGGCGGGTGATGTGGAACCAGTTGCTGCAGGGCGAATTCGACGCCCTGGAGAGGAGTTGACGATGGCGCCGGTACCGCTGTCGACCGTCGACCACATGTGGACGGCGAATATGGCCGGTCCGCTGCAGTTCGTGGTAGAGTTCGGCGAGGTGCTCGACGCCGATCGGATCGTCGAGGCCTATATCGAGACGGCCCGCGAATTCGTCGGCGCCGACGCGGCGCTGGTGCAACTCGACGAGCGCACCTTGGCGATGGATGTCGACGACCCGCGCCCCGCGATCCGGGCCACGGTCGCCGAATCCACCGTGCCGCTGAGCGAATGCCTCGATCCGGTCGAGATCGGAGTGGGGCATGTGCTCGCCCGCGGGCGGGTGGTGACCCGCGGCGACCGCACGGCCGTCGGGCTGTCGATGTCGCACGGCCTGGCCGACGGCTACGGCATGTTCTTCTTCCTGGCGGCCTGGGCGGCCCGGGCCCGCGGCGCTCGCTTCCTGTCGCCGCGCTGCGACCGCGAGGTGCTCACCCGCCCGCAGGCACGCGACCGCGACAGCGTCGATCCGGACGCGTTGCGCCGGGCGGGATTCGTGACGGTCGAGCCGGATCTGGAACTGCCCGAGCTCGACGTCCACACCGGTCGGCTGGATCTCGCCGAATGCGAGGCGCAAGCCGAGGTTTCGGGGTTGTCGACCGCGGATCTGGTGGCAGCGGGCCTGTTTCGCGACTACGCCGCGACCAAGGACACCGACCTGGTGACCCTGGCCTGCCCGGTCGACATCCGCCGCTTCGTCCGCGAACTCGGCCCGACCTATTTCGGCAACGCCTTCGTGCAGGTGCTGATCGATGTCGAGACCGAGCGCGTCCGCAACGCCTCGGTGCCGGAGATCGCCGGCTGGGTGCGTGACGCGATCGCCACCGCGCCCGGACGCATCGACGACGCGATCGCCGAACTCGAGGCGTTCCTGCAGGTGCACGGCATCGCGGGACTCGACCGGGTCTGGGGATATCCGCCGCAGTCGGGCTTTTTGGTCAGCAATCTGTCCCGGATCCCCGCCTCCTGGCTGGATTTCGGCGCCGGGCCGCCGGTCGGTCTGGTGACGCCGGGCCGCCGGCCGCGCCAGGACGGGTGCTATCTGCTGCCCGACCCCGAGCGGGCGCACAGCCTGCAGTGGGCCTCCACACTCGAGCACGAACCGGCCGCGCGTTCGTAGAGAGACGAATCCGATATGGCTGCAGCGATGACCTACAGCATGGCCGTCGGCGATCGCGACGCGGCGCGCCTGGCCCTGCTCGATCAGCATTACAACCCGAGTTCGCGTGCCTTCCTCGAATCGGTCGGGCTCTGTGCCGGCGCGACGGTGGCCGATATCGGCTGCGGGCACGGCGCGATGACGGCCTGGCTCGCCGAGCGGGTCGGACCCGACGGCGTCGTCTACGCC
Source organism: Nocardia sp. 852002-20019_SCH5090214 (assembly GCF_001665865.1). Classification (NCBI taxonomy): domain Bacteria; kingdom Bacillati; phylum Actinomycetota; class Actinomycetes; order Mycobacteriales; family Nocardiaceae; genus Nocardia; species Nocardia sp. 852002-20019_SCH5090214. The sequence continues at coordinate 273,742 of NZ_LZMK01000393.1, forward strand.
GTCGACGCCTCCGCCGAACAGCTCGAGATCGCGCGCCGCCTGGTGGGCGATCTGCCGCAGGTGCGCTACGTGCACGCGCGCATCGAAGACGCACCGCTCGAACCCGGTTCGGTCGATTGGGTGTACAGCCGCTTTCTGCTGATGCACGTGGCCGACGCCGCCGCCGCGCTCACCGCGATGGAGCGCATGCTCGCCGACGACGGCGCGCTGCTGCTGGAGATGTCCGATGTCGGGGCGCTGCGATTCGTGCCCGCCGACGATCCCGCCGCGGATCTGTGGCGGGAGTGGTGGTTCGCCCTCGGCCGGGCGCGCGGCGCCGCCCACGACATCTACGAGCGCACCCTACAGCTGCTCACCGAGGCCGGCTTCATCATCGCGCGTCGCGACCGCTTCCAGCCGGTCTCGGCGATGCCCGAGGCGAAGATGTTGCACGCCTTGGGATTCGAACAGTGCGTGCCGGCCTACCTCGAACACGCCGGCGCCGATCCGGCGGCCATCGATGCCCATCGCGCCTTCCTGCAGCGCGTCGTCCCGGATACCGACATCGCCGTCGAACTGTATGCGACCAGCCAGTATTTCGCCCGCAAACGTCCGCGGGCACGAAGATTGTGAGCCTCCGCCATGGTGAGAACACCAGCCGCGCAACCGAAGTCGATCATGGGGATCAGCGGTCTGCACAACAGTGTGCCGTTCAAGCAGGCCCGCTTCCCGGGGCTGGAGTGGCGCGACTACCGCATCACCCAGGGCTTCGATTCCGCGGCGGCACTGCTGCACGACGGCGAGCTGGTCAGCGCGGTGGCCGAGGAGCGGTTCACCGGGGAGAAGGCGACCGGCGCCTTTCCCGAACACGCCATCCGATTCGGCTGTGAACGAGCCGGAATCTCGGTCGATTCGCTCGACGTGCTCGCCCACGGTTTCTCCTACGAGCCGCTGCGAGCCGAATTCGAACACAGCGAACTCGGACGCGCGCGGTTCCGCGAGGTCTTCGCCCGGCAGGTGCTGCTGGACAAACTCACCGAGACCTTCGGCGGCGACTGGGACGACCGGCTGGTGCAGGTACCGCATCACCTTGCCCACGCGGCCAGCACGTTCTATCCCAGCGGATTCGATTCGGCGCTGGTCCTCGTCGCCGACGGCATGGGGGAGCAGCACAGCGCGACCGTCGCGCTCGGAACGGATGCGGGCATCGAACCGATCGCGACGGTCTCGGAACTGAATTCCCTCGGAATTCTCTACGGCGTCTTCACCTACTATCTGGGCTTCGCGTTCGGCCTCGACGAGTACAAGATCATGGGGCTGGCGCCCTACGGTGACCACCGCAAACACTTCGCGGCGATGATGGATCTCATTCATCTGCGGCCCGACGGTACTTTCACGATTCCCATCCTGTACCGCAACGAAACCGATCTGGACCGGGAAACCTACCGCGGCACACTGAAAGCGATCGAGGAGATCTTCGGCCCGGCCCGCGGCCCCGACGACGAGTTGACCGACCACCACCGCGATATCGCCGCCGCCCTGCAGGCGGCGCTCGAGGCGACCCTGCTGCACACGCTGCGGTACTTCCGCAAACAGACCGGTGCGAAGAATCTGTGCATGGCCGGCGGGGTCGCGCTCAACTGCACGGCCAACGGCGTGATTCTGCGCAGCCGCCAGTTCAAGCGCATGTTCATCCAATCCGCCGCCGGTGACGACGGCACCGCGCTGGGTGCGGCGCTGTATGTGCACCACCAGCGCGAGGGGGCCGCCCCGATCGCGGGTATCGCGACACCGCTGAACGGCCCGGAATACTCCGACGAGCAGATCGCGGCGGCACTCGCGGGCCGGACCGATTGCACCGCAACCCGATTCGACGATTTCGCGGCGCTCGCCGCCGAATTGGGCCGCCGGTTGGCCGCCGGGCAGATCGGGGCGCTGTTTCAGGGACGTCTGGAATACGGTCCGCGCGCCCTGGGCAATCGCAGCATTCTCGGCGACCCGCGCCATCCGCGCATGCGCGACATCATCAACGCGAAGGTGAAGAAGCGGGAGGGCTTCCGCCCCTTCGCTCCCGCCGTCCTCGACGAGTACGCGACCACGTATTTCGACATCAAGGACGCCGAGGTCGACACCTATGCCTGGATGCTGTTCATCACCTCGGTGCGGCCGGAATTCCGCGAGGGGCTGCCGGCGGTCACCCATGTCGACGGATCGGCTCGGGTGCAGACGGTGTCGCGCGAGCGCAACGAGCGGTTCTGGACGGTGATCGACGCCTTCCGGCAGGAGACCGGCACACCGATCCTGCTGAACACCTCGTTCAACGTGAAGGGCCAGCCGATCGTGTGCACGCCGGCCGAGGGCCTGGACACCTTCGTCACCGCCGGACTGGACGTGCTGGCCATCGGCAATTACCTGGTAGAGCCGGTTCGCGCCGGATAAGTGGGATCGAGTTACTGTGCAAGCCGACTTTCTTCCCGGCGTCATCGCCATCGCCACCGATTTCCGCCGCGCACCGGTGCAGCGATACCTGCGTGCCCGGGAAGAGCATCGTCCCCGCTCGTCGGGTCCAGCAGTGGCGGCATTGATCGCCCTGATCCACCGGTATTCCGAACACGCCGAGGTCACACTCGGAGTGATTGCGCCGGAGGATGATTCACCGAGTCCGTTGCGGGTGGCCGTCGAGCCGGATCGCACGGCGCAGGCGCTGGCCGCAGAGGTCGATGCGGCCCGCTCGCGAGCGGCGGCCGCACGCGCCGGCTTCGACATCGACGAATTGATCGCGACGCTCTGTCCCACACCGGTATTCGATCGCCATCCGCTGTTCCAGATCGCCTACTGCGAAATCACCGGCGAGCACGACCCGGACGCGGCGGAGGACGCGCTCGAGGCCGTCGTCGGCTGCGATCTGGTCTTCGTCGAGGATCGCGGCGCGGGTGAACTGCGCTGCGAATACGATGCGGAGCTGTTCGAACCGCAGACGGTGCGGCGGCTGCTGGCGCAGTGGGCGATGCTGATCGACGCGTTCATCGCGCAGCCGGATACCGCGCTCGCGGCCTTGCCGATGCTGCCGGAGGAGGACCGGGCGGCCCTCGACGAGTGGTCGACCGGGCCGCAGCCGGCCCGTCCCGCGACGACGCTGCACGCACTGATCGCCGAACGAGCGGCGAGCCGGCCCGGCAGTCCCGCCGTGGTGTCCGAGGCGGGCACGCTGAGTTACGGCGAACTCGACGACCGCGCCGCGCGGGTCGCCGGATATCTGAGCGCCGCGGGGGTGCGGCCCCGGCAGATCGTCGCGCTGTGCCTGCGGCGTTCGCCGCGGGTGCCGGTGCTGGCGCTCGGTGTCATGAAGGCCGGTGCGGCCTATCTGCCGCTGGATCCCGCGGATCCGGATGCGCGGCTGGCGACGATCCTGGCGGATTCCGGGGCGTCGGTGGTGCTGTGTGACGACGCCGAGATCGCCGAGCGCTTATCCGCCGAGGGCGTCACGGCGATCGATCTGGACGCCGTAGGGGACGAACTGGACCGGACCGAGCCCGCACCCGCCCGCGTCGGCGCGCCGACGGATCTCGCCTACGTCATCTACACCTCCGGTTCGACCGGCCGGCCCAAGGGTGTGCTGATCGAACATGCGGCGATCTGTAATCGCCTGCTGCACGACGCGATTCGCATCGACGAGTCCGACCGGGTGCTACAGAAGACGCCGCTGACGTTCGACGTGTCGGTGTGGGATCTGTTCTACCCGCTGGTGCACGGCGCGCAGTCGGTCCTGTGTGATGCCGAGGGGCATCGGGATTCGCGCTATCTCCTGGATGTCATTCGCGCGCGGGAGATCACCGTCGCGCACTTCGTGCCCTCGATGCTGCGCACGTGGCTGGCCGAGCCCGGCGCCGAGGCGTGCACCTCGCTGCGGTACGTGACCACCAGCGGTGAGGCGCTACCCGCCGACGTGGCCGCCGAATTCCACCGGCTGCTGCCGGATACCGCGCTCTACAACTACTACGGACCGACCGAAGCGGCCGTCGACGTCACCTGCGAACAGGTGCTTCCGGGGGCGGCGGTCACCCTCGGCCGGCCGATCGAGAATGTGCGCGCCGTCGTCCTGGACGCCGCGGGACAGCTCGTGCCGGTGGGTGTTCCGGGGCAGCTGCATCTGGCCGGGGTCTGCCTGGCGCGTGGCTATGTCGACCCCGCCGACGAGATCGGCCGCTTCGTGGCCGACCGGCGGACCGGAGAACGGCTGTACGCCACCGGTGATCGTGTGCGGCGGCTGCCCGACGGACGCCTGGAGTATCTCGGCCGGGCCGACCATCAGCTCAAATTGCGTGGTCTGCGGATCGAAGCCGGTGAGGTCGAGGCCGCGTTACGCTCCGCCGAGGGAGTGCGCGAGGCCGTGGTCACGGTCTTCGGCGATGATCCGCAGCGGAGCGAACTGGTCGGCTACGTGAGCGCCGCCGCCGCGGGTGTCGACACCGACGCGGTGCGCGCACATGCCCGTACTCTGCTGCCGGCGTATATGGTGCCCGCGAAAATCGTTGTGCTCGAGGAGTTTCCCCGCAACTCGGCCGGGAAGATCGATCGCAGGAGTTTGCCCGCGCCCGTCGTCGCGGTGCCCGGCTCGACCGCCGCCTCACCGAGCGATCTCTCCGACGCGATAGCGGCGGTCTGGGCGCAAGTGCTCGAGTGCGATTCGGTGCCCGCCACCGCGAATTTCTTCGATCTGGGCGGCAATTCACTGCTCGTCGCCCGGGTGCACCTGGCACTGGAAGAGGCGCTCGGGATCTCGATCGCGCGCACGGACCTGTTCCGCTATCCGACCGTGGCCGCACTGGCCGCGGCCCTCGCCGGTTCGGTCGCTGCCCGGGAGTCGGTCGACGATGCCGGCGACCACAGCGGTCCGTTCGCGGTGATCGGCATGGCCGTGCGGGTGCCGGGCGCTGCCGATCTCGACGAATTCTGGGATGTCATCGCGGATGCGCGCACGACGATGACCGAACTCGACGACGAGCAGTTGCGGGCCGCGGGCGAATCGGAGGAGCGCATCGCCGCGCCGAATTACGTGCGCACCGCGGCCGTCCTGGACGATATCGCCGGATTCGACGCCGAGTACTTCGGTTTCACCGCCCGCGAGGCCCAGGTCACCGATCCGCAGCATCGGCTGCTGCTGGAATGCGCGGTCGAGGCGCTCGAACACGCGGGCTACGGTGGTGCGCCGCAGCGTCCGCGCACCGGGGTGTTCGTGGGCGGGCTGCCCAGCAGCTACTTCCACCGCTATTTCGCCGACGACTTCACGCAGCTGCCCTCCACCCAGCACTATCAGATCAAGGTCGGCAACGAACCCGACTTCCTGCCCACCTCGATCGCCTACCGCCTCGACCTGCACGGACCGGCCGTCACCGTGCAGAGCGCCTGTTCGACCTCGCTGGTCGCGGTCCATCTGGCCTGCCAATCCATCGGCCGCGGCGAATGCGAGATCGCCCTGGCCGGCGGGGTCGCGGTGCGCGTGCCGGATCGGGTCGGCTACCTGCATCAGGAGGGGATGGTCGCCTCGCCGGACGGGCACTGTCGCGCCTTCGACGAGCAGGCCGGCGGCACCGTCTTCGGCAACGGGGCGGGCGTGGTCGTGCTCAAACGGCTCGACGCAGCGGTGCGCGACGGTGACCGGATCTTCGCCGTGGTGCGCGGCACCGCGATCAACAACGACGGGTCCGCGAAGGTCGGGTTCACCGCGCCGAGTGTCGACGGCCAGGTCGAGGTCATCCGCCGGGCGCATCGCGTGGCCGGGGTGGCGCCGGCGGAGATCGGATACGTCGAGGCGCACGGTACCGCCACGCCGATGGGGGATCCGATGGAGATCGCCGCCCTCACCGAGGCATTCGGCGGTCCGCGCGCGGACCGGTGCGAGGTCGGATCGGTGAAGGCGAATATCGGCCACCTCGATACCGCCGCCGGTGTGGCGGGATTCGTCAAAGCCGTTCTGGCGTTGGACCACGCGGTCCTGCCGGGACTCGCGGATCTGCACCAGCCCAGCAGCCGGATTCCTTGGTCCGAGACGCCTTTCCGGGTGTCGCCGCGCTCGCGCGCATGGCCGTCGGATCGGCCGCGGATCGCCACGGTGTCGGCCTTCGGCATCGGCGGCACCAACGCGCATGCGGTGCTGGAGGCCGCGCCGCCGCGCATCGCGAGCGCCGCACCCGCGGACTGGACCGGACTGTTCCGGTTGTCGGCGCGTTCCGAGGCGGCATTGCGTGACCTCGCGCAGCGCTACCTCGATCGGCTCGATGCCGATGCCGATGCCGATGTCGCCGTCGAAGACGTCTGCTACACGACAGGTTTCGGCCGGGAGCATCATGGGCGGCGGCTTGCCGCGGTGATCTCCACGCTGCCGGAGTTGCGGGCGGCGCTGGCGGCGTACCTGCGCGGTGAACCCGCGGCGGCATTGTTCACCGAGGCGGAGCAGCATGCGGACCACCGCCTGTGCCTGGTCCTGGGCGACGCTCCCGAAGCCGGTGTCGACGAATTCCTCGACCGGTACGCCGACGATGCGGTGGTGCGGAAGGCGCGCGCGGAGGTGTCGGCGGCACTCGGCGGCGCCGAACCCACCGGAGTGCAGGCGGAGCTGGCCCGTCAGTACGTCCTGGTGCAGATGTGGCGGGCGTGCGGCCTGCACTGGGATGCGGTGATCGGTTACGGCGCGGGCGAATACGTGGCCGCGACGATCTCCGGCGTCCTCGACCTGGCGACCGCCATGCGGGCCGCCGCGGCTGGGACACCGGCGTGGGCGGGTGAACGCCGGGACCTGCGGTTGGCATCGCACGCACCGAATGCCGACGCACCGCTCGATTCGTGCGTGGCGGCCGTGGGCTGTGATCGGATGCTGGTGCTGGGCCGTCGCAGCGACGAACGAGCCCGGCTGCGGCTGGCCGCCGATCGGTACGGCGTCCACACGGTACCGGCGGCCGACGGGCCGCACGATTTCTCGCGCGGCCTGCTGGTCGCGGCGGCGAAACTCTATGCGAGCGGTGTGGACATCTGTCCCACGCCGTGGGGCCCGTTCGCCCAGGGGTGTCGAATCCCGCTGCCCACCTACGCATTCCAGCGCAGCACCTTCTGGGTCGAACCGAAACGGGCGAGCCGCCGTGCCGAGAGCGCCGCCGAGGAGACCGGGCTGCCCGGCCGTCCGGTGGATCTGCCGCTGTCGGAGGAGATTCGCTACGAACGCGGTTTCGCCTGTGACTCACCGTCGTATGTGACCGATCACCGGTTGTTCGGTACCGCGGTGGTGCCCGGCGCCTCGCATATCGCCATGGTGCTGGCCGCGGCCGCGCACCACATCGACGGGCCCTACGTGCTGCGGGACACGTTGTTCCTGCATCCGTTCGCCGTGTCGGACGGCGGCAGCCGCCGCGCACAACTGGTGCTGCGGCCGAGCGGTCCGGGCTGGGACGTGACCCTCGTCGCCGAGGAGGAATCCGGTGCGGGCGCGGCCTGGCCGGCGCTGTTCCGCACCGCGCTGGAAAGCGCTCCCGCCGAATCGGATTCGACATTCGGCGAGACCGAGCGCGGAGATATTCTCGCCCGCTGTCCGCAGGAGCTGTCCGGACTCGAGTTCTATCGTGATGTGTGGGTGCCGGGGCTCGACACCGGAAACTCCTTCCACTGGATCGAGAGCATCCGGCGCGGCGACAACGAGGCACTGTGCCTGACCACCCGTCCCGAGGGTGTGGAGATCGGGCCGGAACCGCTGCACGCGGGGTTGGTCGAGGCCGCGTTCCAGGTGCTCAACAGCTGCTGGAAATACGACAACGATCTGCTGCGGGCGCAGGAGAACATCTACGTTCCGTTCAGTATCGACCGCTACTACTTCTCCGGTCGCCGCACCGAGGGCCCGCTGTGGATCCATGCCCGATTGGCGGGCGGGCACGGCGCGGGTGACGAGGCGTTCACCGCGCATATCCGGATGTACAGCGCCACCGGCGAATTGGTGGTCGCCGTGGACGGATTCGAATCGCGGCGCATCAGCCGGGCACAGGTGGAGCGGGCGCTCGCGCACAAGACGGCCGATATCACCCACGAGCAACACTGGCAGCGCACCGAGCCGGCCGACACGGGCACCGAGCCGGCCTCGCTGCTGGTGGTCGACGATGAACCCGACCGGTTGAGCCGTTTCGCGCGGGTGCTGCGCGCGCGGGCGATTCCGGCCGAGACGGTACTGATCGGTGCGGATGCCCCGCCGGGATCGGGCATCACGCGCAGCGCGGCCGCCGACGCCGAAATACGCGCGTGGCCGGTCGAATTCGCCGCGGCGGACCGTCGCGGCTACGTCGACCTGCGCGGCCTGACGAGAGCCGACGGCGAGAGCGCGCGGTTCGTCGGCGAGGCCGCGCGGCGGTGTGCCGCGGCGGTGCGACCACTACCGGCGCTGGCATCCGAACGCGTCCGCGTGTGGTGGCCCACCCGCGGCGCCCAACCGGTGACCGGCGACGCCGACGTCACCGATCCGGCGGCGACCATGCTGTGGGGTATCGCCACGGTCGTCCGTCGCGAGTATCCGGAACTGCGGTGCAGCACAGTCGATCTGGATGGCGACGACGATTCGTCGCTGATCCGGCTGGCGGTCGAGATCCACCGCTGGTCGCCGGAGACGCGGATCGCGCATCGCGGCGGGAATCGCTACGTCGCACGGCTCCGCCGGGCGCAGCCGGGGACGGATGTGCGGATACGGCGCGATCGCAGCTATCTCGTCACGGGCGGGCTGCGGGGGATCGGCCCCCGCGTGGCGCACATGCTCGCCGAGCAGGGCGCGGGACACCTCGTGCTCGTCGGCCGCACCGCACCCGATCCGGAGACCGCGCGGTTGCTGGACGAGATCCGCGACGGCGGCTGCTCGGTCACCGTGCACACCGCCGACATCGGCGCCGAGTCGCTCGCCGGCGTGGTGGCGGCAGCGCCGCATCCGCTCGGCGGCATCGTGCATGCGGCCGGTGTGCTCGACGATGCGACGATCGCCGGGCTGGACGCCGGCCGATTCGAGAAGGTCCTGGCGCCCAAGGTCGGCGGTATCCACCGGCTGCGCGAAATAATCGGTGCGGATACGGAATTCGTGGTGTGCTTCTCGTCGCTGACCGCAACCGTCGGGGCGGGCGGACAGGCCAATTACGCGGCGGCCAATGCGTATCTGGACGGGTACGCGTCGCTGTTGCGGGCCCAGGGGATCCGCGCGACCAGCATCGCGTGGGGTCCGTGGGGCGACATCGGGATGGCGGCCCGGCTCGACGCCGAAGAGCGCGAGCGGGCCCGGCTGCGCGGCTACCGCCCGCTCTCGCCGGAGCAGGGGCTGCGTCTGCTGGCCGGCAATCTGGTCGCTGCCGGTCCGACCGTCGTCGCCGCGGATCTGGACTGGCCGAAGCTGGCCGCGGCCGCGGGTGGTGACCCGTGGTACGGAAGTATCGCCACCACCCCCGCCGCTGCCGGACCGGCCGCCTCGCTGCGTGAACGGGTACTGGCGGCTGCCCGGAGCGACCGGGCGGGCCTCGTGCGCGAGCTCACGGCCACCGAGGTGAAGGCGGTGCTGGGCCTCGACGCCGGACATCTGATCGACCCGGAGGAGGGATTCACCCAGCTCGGGATGGACTCCCTCGCGGTCGTCGAACTGCGCTCACGCCTGCAGGACGGTTTCGGACTCGCGCTGCCCGCGACCTTCGGATTCGACCATCCGACCGTCGAGAAGGCGGCCGAATATCTCATGGCCGCAATCGGTTCCGGGGAGCCCGACGCGCCCGACCCGGCCACTGCCGCCGTTCATGCTCGGCCCCACCACGCGACGACACAGGACGGAGCGCCGCACCTCACCGACGTACCGCCCGAGGGTTCGGCTCCGGCCGGGCCGTCTTCGGACACCTCGGCCCCGGCCGTGCCGGTTTCGCCGGATGCGCTTCCGGCTGCGGATTCGCCCGCGCCGACCCCCGCTGTTGCGAGTCCGGCCGGTCCGCCTCCGGCCGAATCGCAACCGGCGGCTTCGGAATCGGCCCCGTCGGCCCCGTCGGCCCCGCCGGCGCCGCCCCAGTCGGAGGATCCGATCGCCGCCGAGCTGGCTCTGCTGGAGGCGGCATTACACAGCGACGCACAGTGGTGAGGGATATGTCCGCAGCAAGTTCCGAATCCGTCTCCACCACCGGTGTGACACCCGACCGCGAGCAGCGCATCGCCGCGGCCCTGCGCGCGGCGCGGGAGCGGCTGGCCGAACCTCGTCCGGCGGAACCGATCGCGATCGTCGGCATCGGCTGCCGGTTCCCCGGCGGCATCACCGGGCCGGACACCCTGTGGGACGTCGTGGCCGGGGGTGTCGACGCCACCGGCGAACAGCCCGGCGATCGGTGGGATGTGCAGCGGTTCTACGATCCGGACCCGGACAAGCCCGGCACCATCTACACCACCCGCGGCGGATTTCTCGACGCGGTGGACATGTTCGACGCCGACTTCTTCGGCATCTCACCGCGCGAAGCGCACGCGATGGACCCGCAGCAACGGCTCCTGCTGGAGATCGCTTGGGAGGCGGTGGAGAACGCGGGTATCGCGCCCCAGCGGTTGCGCGGATCCGATACCGGCCTGTTCGTCGGATTCAGCTGGCGCGACTACGACCGCATCGCCGTCGCGAATATCCCCGAAGCCATGAACGCCTATGCGGGACTGGGGAATACACCGAGTATCGCGGTGGGCCGGGTGGCGTACACGCTGGATCTGCACGGACCGGTGTCACTGGTGGATACCGCGTGCTCGTCGTCGCTGGTGGCGGTCCATCAGGCGGTGCAGAGTCTGCGCAACGGCGACTGCTCGACGGCGCTGGCCGGTGGTGTGAACCTGATCCTCTCGCCGTTCTCGACGATGTTCTGCTGCCGCATCCGGGCGTTGTCGCCGGACGGCCGCTGCAAGACCTTCGATGCCTCCGCCGACGGATACGGTCGCGCCGAGGGCGCCGGTCTGGTGGTGCTCAAGCGGCTCTCGCAGGCACAGCGCGACGGCGACCGGATCTACGCGGTGATCCGCGGCTCCGCGGTCAACCACGACGGCCGGACCGGCGGACTCACCGTGCCGAGCGCCCGCGCCCAGGAGGCAGTGGTGCGGGCAGCGCTGCGGGCGGCGAATCTCGAACCGGCGCAAGTGAACTACATCGAGGCACACGGCACGGGCACCGCGCTGGGCGACCCGATCGAAATCGGTGCGCTGAACTCCGTCTTCGGCGGCGCGCGTGCGCCGCTGTGGGTCGGGTCGATCAAATCGAATTTCGGGCACGCCGAGACGGCGGCGGGGATCGCCGGTCTGATCAAGGCGGCCCTGACCGTCGAGCGCGGTGTGCTGCCGCCGACGCTGCATGTGCGGGAACCGAATCCACGCATCGATTGGGCGTCCGGTTCGGCACGGGTGGTCACCGAGACCACACCGTGGCCCGCCGGATCGCGGATCGCGGGTGTCAGTTCGTTCGGTTTCAGCGGGACCAACGCGCACGTGCTGGTCGAACAACCGCCGGCGGCAGCCGAATCCGGCAGCGTCGTACCCTCGGGCCTGCTGACGCTGTCCGCTCGCGGCGACGAGGCGTTGCGGGCGCAGGCGCGGCGATTCGCGCTCGCGCTGCGCACCGTGGAACCGTCGAGACTCGAATCGGTGTGCGCGACAGCAAATCTCGGACGGAGCGCGTTCGAACATCGACTCGCCGTGGTGGCCGGGAGTACGACCGCGATGGCGGCCGCCCTGGACGCACATACCGCCGGGCAGCGGCAGCCGACGATCGTGACCGGCCACGTGCCGCGTGGTCGTGCCGTGCGTACCGCACTGTTGATCGGGCACCGCGGACCCGGTGTGGAACCGCTCGATCGCGAAAGCTACACCGGCTCCGACGTCTTTCGCGCCGCCGTCGACGAATGCCTGGAGGCAACCGCCTCGCGGGAGAGTTTCCGGACCGCTCTGTTCGCCGGGCTGGCACCGCATCAGGCGCAGCGCGTCCCCGGCCTGGCGGATGCGCTTGCCTTCGTGCACCGGTACGCCACCACTCGCCAGTTGCTGGCATTCGGTCTGCGCCCGGCTGCCGTGCTGGGCGTCGGCGTGGGCGAGTACGTGACCGCCGCGATCGCCGGAATTCTGGAACCGGCTGTGGCACTGCGTGCTTCGGTCTCGACCGCGGCGCTGCTCGGCGAACGCGTGGTGGCACGCACCGACGACCGTGCGCTGCTCGACGCGGTACTGCGCGAAACCGGTGCGCGCCTGTGCGGTCACGCCGGCGACCGCTATCTGCTGGAGGCGGGCCCCGGCGGTCGCGAGCCGCTCCTGCACCGCCTGCGCGCCGCCGGTGTCGCCGCGACGACGCACGCCGAACTGCGCGACCACCTGGGAACGGCCGTCCCTGATCCGGGACAGCCGGGCGAGCCCGAACTCACCGTCGTCTCCGCGCACACCGGGATGCGCCTCGGCCACGAAGCGGCCGATCCCGCCTACTGGTCGAGCCGCCCGCTGTGGCCCGCGCACCTGGACCGGGCCTTCGCCACGCTGGGAGAACTCGACTGCACGGTATTCGCCGAGGTCGCGGGGGCGACGCTGACCGAACTGGGAAGCCGGCGCACCGCCCCGGAGAGCCGCTGGTTCACCACCGGAACCACTCGCGGCGAAGTGATCCGGTGCACGGCCGGGCTGTTCGTGGCCGGCGCCGTCGACGATCTGCGCGACCTGCACGGCACCCACTATCCCCGGATCACCCTCCCCACCTATCCCTTTCAGCGCCGCCGCTACTGGGTGGAAGCGTCCGGCGCCACGCATGCGACCGACGAGCCGAGCGCACCCGCTGCGGCGGCTCGGCTTCCGCAGGTCGAAGCCCTCGATGTGGACAGCCTCGATGCCGCTCGATCGGCCACGACAGCTTCGGGCGATGGTCCGGGAACTGTCCAGGGGTCCGCAGTTCCCGGACCGCCTGTGCGCACCGATGCGACCGGGTCGGACGTGCCCGCGAGAGCCGTCGCATCGGCGCGGCCCGCGCCGTCCGAGGCGGAGCTGTACCTGCTGCGCCGACGCGTGAGCGCGGTGGTGGTCGCGAGTATCCGGCAGGTCTTCCAGTTGCCGGATTCCGATCCCGTCGATCTGCAGACACCGCTGCAGGAACTCGGCTTCGACTCGCTCATGGCGATCGAATTGCGAACCGTATTGGGCCGTGCGCTCGCGCTGCCGATCGAAGCGGCATTCGCCTTCGAATTCCCGACGGCCACAGTGCAGATCGCCGAGCTCACCGCGCGGTTGGCCGCCGCACCGACGATTCCGTCCGAGCCGGCCGCCGAACCGGCGATGTCGGCACCGGCGACTGCGGCGGAACCGACCACGATCGAGCCGCAGCCGAAGTACCACGACCCGGCCGACCCGCACCCCGTGTCGTTCGACATCCCCGTCAGCACGACCCGCATCCCGCTCGACGGCTTGAGCGAATCCGATCTCATCGCGCTGGCTCGCGCGGAAGTGGCTGCCCTGGAAGAGGTGCTGCGTTGACCCCGACCGCGACGAATCCGAGTGCGCTGCCCGAGGGCGGCGACAGCAGTGAGGCCTTACGCGGCGCCATCGCCGCCCTGCGCACGGCCCGCGGGGCCTTGGCACAGCGCAGTGAGCCGGTCGCCGTGATCGGTGCGGGCTGTCGCCTGCCCGGCGGCGTGGGTTCGCTGGAGGAATTCTCAGAATTCCTGCGCGCGGGCGGCGACGGCGTGGTCGATATTCCACCGGACCGCTGGGATGTCGAGCACTACTACGATCCCGACGCCGACGTACCCGGCAGATCTTTCATCGCGAAGATGGGCGCCCTCACCGATATCGGCGATTTCGATGCCGCCTTCTTCGGCATCTCGCCGCGCGAGGCCGAGGCCATGGACCCGCAGCAGCGGCTGCTGCTCGAGGTCGCGTGGGAGGCGCTCGAGCATGCCGCGATTCCACCGGAGTCCCTGCGCGAGAGCCGGACCGGCGTCTTCGTCGGCATGTGCCCCAACGATTACGGCGCCGCGGCGACGGATCCGGCGGCGATCGACATCTATTCCGCCACCGGTCTGGCGCCGTCGGTGGCGGCCGGGCGGATCGCCTATCACCTCGGACTGCAGGGGCCCGCCCTGGTCGTCGACACCGCATGCTCGTCCGCACTGGTCGCGCTGCATCTGGCGGTGCAGAGCCTGCGATCGGGGGAGTGCGAGCTGGCATTGGTGGCCGGGGTCAATCTGATCGTGTCCCCGCAGTCGATGATCTCGATGTCGAAACTCCGCGCGCCCTCGCCGAGCAATCGCTGCGCGCCCTTCTCCGCCGCCGCCGACGGACTGGTGCGCGGCGAGGGGTGCGGCGTCGTCGTGCTGAAGCGCGAGTCCGCCGCCCACGCCGCCGGTGATCGAGTGCTGGCCTCGATCGTGGCCACGGCCGTCGATCAGGACGGCCGCAGCAACGGCCTCACCGCGCCCAACGGCCGCGCCCAGGAACAGGTGCTGCGGGATGCGCTGCGCGAGGCCAAGCTGGAGGCCGGCCGCATCGACTACATCGAGGCGCACGGCACCGGCACACCGCTGGGCGACCCCATCGAATTGCGTGCGCTGTCCGCGGTTTTCGGCGCCGATCGAGACCGTCCACTGCTCGTCGGATCGGCCAAGGGCAATCTGGGCCATCTGGAACCGGCCGCCGGAATCGCCGGACTGCTCAAGGCCATCACGGTCGTCCGCGACCGGATCGTCCCGCCCACACTGCATTTCGACGCGCCGAATCCGCTGATCGACTGGGACGCCACGCCGATCGTGATCCCGGCCGAGGCGCGGGAGATCTCCGGCGCCGAGCCGGTGTACGCGGGGGTCAGCGCATTCGGATTCAGCGGGACCAACGCGCATACGATCATCACCGCGGCCCCGGGGATCGAACCGGCGGCCGAAGATGCCGGGGATGCCGGGGTTGCCGCCGAACCGGCTCGGGAACTGCTGGTCCTGCCGCTGTCGGCGGCCACCGAACAAGCGTTGCGGGATACCGCGCTTCGCTGGCGGGACCGGCTGGCGGCCGGCGCGCCTGCGCGTGACCTGTGCTTCACCGCGTCGCGTCGCGCCGCACTCGACCATCGTGCCGTGGTGATCGGGGAAACCGCCGCCGCACTGCAACGCGGACTTACCGCCATCGCCGAGGATCGTGATCGCGCGGGCGTGATTCGCGGCCGCCGCGGCGAACCGGGCGCCCTGGTCTTCGTCTTCGCCGGATTCGGCGGGCACTGGACCGGGATGGGTGCCCAGCTCATGGCCGACTATCCGGTATTCGCCGAGGCGGTACGGTGGTGCGCGGCGGCGTTCGAACCTCATCTGGGCGCCGACATCGCGGAACTGCTGGCCACCGGCGAATCCGACGGCGGCCGTATCGATCTCGCCCAGCCCATGTCCTTCGCCGTGCAGATCGGATTGGCGGAATTGCTGGCGGCGACCGGGTTCCGGCCCGATGCCGTGATCGGTCACAGCGTCGGTGAGATCGCGGCCGCCCGGGTCGCGGGGGCACTGAGCCTCGCCGACGCCGCCGCGGTCATCGTCCACCGCAATCGCGTGCTGCGCGCGATCGAAGGGACCGGCGGCATGTTGTCGGTGCCGATGAGCGCCGGTGAGCTCGCCGGATGGCTGGAGCAGATCGAAGGCGAATTCGACCTCGCCGCGGTGAACGGACCCGCGCAGGTCGTCGTCTCGGGAACGGTCGCCGATCTGGATCGGCTCGAAAAGGCGCTGGCCGCAGCCGGTTACGATCCTCGGCGGGTGAAGATCGAGTCGGCCGCGCACAGCCGCCAGCTGGATCCGCACCTGGACGCCTTCGTCGAGCGGATCGCCGGCATCACCGCGATCCCGGGTGGCCGGGCCGCCTTCCTGTCCACCGTGGAGTCCGACTACGTCCCCACCGATGCGCTGACCGCCGACTACTGGGGTCGTAATCTGCGCAGCACGGTCCGCCTCGACGAGACCGTCGAGCGGGTGCTCGCGGAGGGTCCGGCGACCTTCGTCGAGATCGGGCCCAATCCCGTTCTGGTGGACGGCATCCGCGCCCGCATCGACGCGTCGAACGACCGGGGTGCGGTGGCCGGATCCCTGAAACGCAACGGCTACGCGCGCCGCGACATCCTGGAACTGATCGCCCGGTTGTACGTGCACGGAGTCCCCGTGGACTGGGCGGCCGCCGGGGTGCGCGGCCGGATCGTCGAACTGCCGGCGTATCCGTGGCAGCACAAGCGGTTCTGGGCTCGCTCCGACTGGGATGTGGCGGCCGAACAGCACGGTGGTCAGGCGGTGGTCGAATCGTCCGTCAGCGGCGAACGCCTGCTTCAGCGCGTGGTCGATCCCGCTCGCTCGCCCTGGTTGCTCGACCACGCGGTCGGGGATACGCCGGTCGCCGCGGGTGCCTGGCTGGTCAACCTCGCCGCCGCGGCCCGCCTGCAGCACGGTTTCGGGCCCGGCTGCCATTTCGCCGATATCCGGTTCGAACGGGTACTCACCCTGCCCGAATCCGGCCGTCGAGTGCAGGTGGTACTGCGCGACAACGAGTTTCGCATCAGCGCCCGCGCCGCCGAGCCGGGTGGCGCGGCCACGGTGTGGACCGAGCACGCTCGCGGACGGATCGTTTCCGGCGAGAACATCCCCGAGGTCCCCGGACTGGCCGCGGCGCGGCGGCACTGCCTCACCGTGGTGGACCCGCAGGATCTCTACGCGGCCTACACCCGCAACGGCACCCGTTACGGGGCCGCCTTCCGCACGGTGACGGAACTCTCGGTCGGCGATGGTGAGGCGCTCGGGCGGGTGAGCGCGGCGGCCGGTGCGCGCGACCCGGAGCACGGGGTGGCGGCCGCCGCGGTGCTCGACGGATGTTTCCAGGTGGTCGGCGCACTGGCCGGGGACGAACTGTTCCTGCCGTCCGCGATCGGCGCCCTGCACGTCGCAGACCACATTCCGCCCCAGGTCCACGCCCATGTGCGCCGCTACGCCCGCGACGGTCGCCTGCAGACCGCCGACCTCGACATCTACGCCGACGACGGCTCGCTCGTCGCCACGGTGCGCGAGCTGACCGCGACCCGCGTCGACGCGGCGGATACCGCCGATGCCGCCGTCCTCGCGGTCGATTGGCAGCAGCGTCCGCGCGCGACCGGGCGGCTCTCGGGGCGCTGGGTGGTCGTCGGCGGCGACCCGGACGACGACGCACCGCTGGGATCCGAAACGCTGATCCGGGAACTCGTCGCGGCGGGCGCCGACGCCGCCACAGTCGCGGTCGCGCCGAGTGCCGACGACACCGAACCGCACGCCCCGACCTTCGACGAGCCCGCGGATCACATCCTGTACCTCGCCGGAACCGAGGACGGTGCAACGGCATTCGCGGATCTGGCCGCACTGCTCGGCCTCGCGCGGGCGGCCGTGCGGATGACCTCCGCGCCCCGGCTGTGGGTGGTTACGCGCGGCGGTCAGGCGGTGGCGCAGGAGTGCGTGGACCCGTGGCAGGCGGCCCTGTGGGGTTTCGGCACCGCCCTGGCCGCCGAACACCCCGAACTGCGGACCACGCTCGTCGACCTGGCCGCCGACGCGGGCGTGGACGGCGACGACGCGGCCGACCTGATCGCGGAACTCGCCGACGGCAGCGAGCGGCATATCGCGCTGCGCTCCGGACTCCGCTGGGTCGCGCGCCTCGACCGGGTCCGGCTGAACCCGGATCCACCCGTCGTCGCCGCGGGCACCCGCGGCTTCGGGGTGGATATCGACGAGCCCGGCCGCCTGCAGACGCTGACGCTGCGCGGTCGGGGCCGGCCGCGACCGGGCCCCCGTGAGGTCGTCGTCGCCGTGGCCGCCGCCGGCCTCAACTTCGCCGACGTCATGTGGGCCATGGGCTTTTTCGCGGATCTCGACGACGTGCCGCTGGGATCGGAATGCGCGGGCACCGTCGTCGCCGTGGGCGCCGAGGTCGACACGGTGCGCGTCGGCGACCGGGTGGTGGCGGTGGCGCTGAACTGCCTGGCCACCCATGCCGTCGCCGACGCGGCGCTGGTCTTTCGGCTGCCGGAGACCTTCGCGCTCACCGACGCCGCGGCGCTGCCCACCGCCTACACCACTGCCTGCTACGCACTCGAACATCTGGCCCGGGTGCGCCCCGGCATGCGCATCCTGATCCATTCGGCTACGGGTGGCACGGGTGCGGCGGCCATCGCGGTGGCACAGCGGCACGGGCTGGAGATCATCGCGACCGCGGGCACCGAGGACAAGCGCCGCTTCCTGCGGGAGCTGGGCATCGAGCACGTCTTCGACTCGCGCACCACGGAATTCGAGCAGCAGGTTCTCGACGTCACCGCCGGCGCGGGGGTCGATGTCGTGCTCAACTCCCTCACCGGCGCGGCCGCCGAGGCGAGTCTGCGCACGGTCGCCGCCGACGGGATCTTCCTCGAGCTCGGCAAACGCGATATCTACGGCTCGGGGCGACTCGCCCTGGAGCATTTCAAACGCCGCATCACCTACACCGCCGTCGATATGGCCGGCCTGCACCGCGAGCGCCCGGCGGTCTTCGCCGAACTGCTGCATGACACGCTCGACCGCGTCGTCTCCGGCGAACTGGAACCGCTTCCGGTGCAGACCTATCCGATCGCCGCGGCGGCCGAGGTGTTCCGGCTGATGAGCACCGGTGCGCACACCGGCAAACTGGTGCTGGTGACCGACGACGCGGCCACCACCGACATCGTGCGCGGCGCCGCGCAGGGGCTGGCCGAACCCGGCTGCGTGCTGATCACCGGCGGCCTCGGCGGGCTGGGTCTCGAACTGGCCCGCACCCTGGTCGAACGGGGCGGCGCGCAGGTCGGACTGCTCGCTCGCCGTGAGCCGACCGCCGACGAACGCGCGATCATCGACGAACTCAACGCCGCCGGAGAGCGCGTGATCGTGGAACGCGCCGACGTCGCCGATGCGGTCGAGGTCGCCGACGCCGTGGGGCGGTTGCGCTCCCGGGTCGGTCCGGTGCGCGGGGTGTTCCATCTCGCGGCCGTTCTGCGCGACGCCGTCCTGACCAATCAGAGATGGGACCGGTTCGATCCCGTGCTGCGTCCGAAGGCATTGGGCGCCTGGAACATTCACCGCGCGGTGGCGGGCGATCCCGTCGAGTACTTCGTGATGTACTCCTCCACCGCGACCCTGCTGCCCTCGGGCGGTCAATTGAACTACGCCGCCGCCAACGCGTTTCTCGACGGCCTGGCGCACTACCGGCGCGCGCAGGGGCTGGCGGCCACCGCGGTGGCATGGGGTCCGTTCCGCGATACCGGACTCGCCGCGCGCAGCGCCGCGACCGAGGAGTATCTGGCCGGCCGCGGAATCCGCTCGCTGGCGCCGGCGACGGCATACACGCTGCTGGAGACACTGCTCGACGACGGTCGTCCCCGCGCCGCCATCATCGGTCTCGATGCCGACGCCTGGCTCGGCGCCCATCCCTTCGCGCGCGCCGTGCCGATGTACGAACCTCTGCGCGCCATGGGTTCCGGCGCCACCTCGGCCCTGGCGGACGAGCTGCGCCGCCTCCCGGTCGAGGAGCGCGAGGCCGCGCTGTGGGAGCTGCTGCTGAGCAGAACGGCCGCGGTCCTGCGCATCGATGCCGACGAGATCGATCCCGCCACACCGTTTCTGGAACTGGGCATGAGTTCGCTGGCGCTGCTCGAATTCAAGAACGGGCTGTCGGCGGCGCTGGGGATCGACCTGCCCGGCGCGGTGCACTGGGAGCATCCGACCGTGCGGGCGATGCACCGCTACCTGTCCGGCCGCCTGCGCGAGGAGGAGTCCCGATGAGCGTCTATCTGCACGGGATCTCCTATGCCGTCGGCGCTCGCGAGCCGATCGCGGGCCTGGAGCCGCTGCGCGAGGACCCCGCCATGTTGCGCGATATGCACGGCCTCGGCCTGTACCACTACTGCCGCACCGAACAGAGCCCGCTGCAACTGGCCGCCGAGGTGGTCGCGAGCACTTTCGACCGGATCCCGGTGGATGCGGCTGAGATCGACCTGCTGGTCTACGCGTCGTCGAGTCCCGAAACCGGTGCCCTGGCCGGTGGTGAATTCCTGCGTTTCTGTGAGCGTTTCGGCCTCACCCGCGCCACCCCGATCGGTGTCACCCTCGCCGAATGCGCGAATTTCGGCAGCGCCCTGCGGATCGCGCACAGCCTGGTCGCCGCCGGATCGGCCCGCAATGTCCTGGTCGTCACCTCCGACGCGTGCCCGGACCCGCACGCCCGCATCCTGCGCGACGCGCTCTCGGTGCTGAGCGACGGTGCGGCCGCCTGCCTGATCACCTCCGCCGAACCGTCGCGCATCGAGGTGCTCGGCTCGAATCAGGGCACCAACCAGCTGATCCGCGTGGCGAAGATGCCGGCGCTGGCCGGGCTCACCAAACGCGGCCTGTCCCGCGCGGTCGCCGATATGCTCGACCGCGCCGGCCTGGACCGCGCCGACGTGCGGCGCATCATCGCCAACAACGTCAACGAGGAGGCCGTGCGCTTCATGGCCGATTCGGCCGGACTCGACCACGACCTGTGCTATCTCGACAACATCGCCGACTACGCCCACGTGCACTCGGCCGACAACTTGATCAACCTGCAGACCTATCTGGAGGACGGCGTCGCGCCGGGGGAGATCGTCATGACCATCAGCCACGGGTTCGGCACCTGGGGCGTCGCACTGTTGAGGATCGGCTGACATGCTCGCATTCGTATTCCCCGGTCAGGGCGCGCAATTCCCCGGCATGGGCAAGGCGCTGGCCGACACCTACCCGGTCGCGCGCGAGGTGTTCGACCGCGCCGACGCGGCGATCGAATTCGGCCTCGGCGAGCTCTGCTTCGGCGGCGACCCGGCGGAGCTGGCCCGGACCGAGTACGCCCAGCCCGCCATCCTGGCCACCAGCGTGGCGGCGTACCGGGTTCTGGTGTCCGAGACCGGCATTCATCCGGTGGTCGTGGCCGGTCACAGCCTCGGTGAGATCACCGCCTACGTCTGCGCCGGCGCCCTCGACTTCGAGACCGCGGTGCGCCTGGTGCGCCGCCGGGGTGCCCTGATGCAGGAGGCGGTGCCGCCCGGGGCGGGTGCGATGGTGGCCGTGATGGGTCTGGCCGCCGACGAGGTCGATCGGATCTGCGCTGCCGCAGCGCAATCCGAGGTCGTCGCGGTCGCCAACTACAACGGCGCGAGTCAGATGGTGATCTCCGGGCACACCGGCGCGGTCGGCAGGGCACGCCGACTCGCCGACGAACGCGGCGCGATCACCCGCGCTCTCGAGGTCAGCGCCCCGTTTCACTGCGCACTGATGGCACCGGCGGCGGCCGCCTTCCGATCCGAGCTGGCCCGCGCCGAATTCACGACGCCACGAATTCCGGTGGTGGACGGCACATCCGGGGATTGGCGAGCCGGAGCGGATCCGGCCGGCTCGCTGTCCGCACAGATCTGCGCACCCGTGCGCTGGGACGCCGTGATGGCCGGACTGACGGCCCGCGGCGTCCGGTACGTGATCGAAGCCGGGCCCGGCGCCCGCCTCACCTCCATGGTGTTACGGTCGAAAAAGTCCATCGCAGCAACGCATTTCGGCGCGCCGGAGGATCTGGACGCCGTGCTCGATCTGCTCGCCGACCGGCCGTGGACGCGGCGCGAACTGGGATATTGGCGCCACGGCGAGCGCGGCGATCTGTACGCGCCCAGCACATCCGAGATCGTCTGGGCCGGTACCGACGAATCCGAGCCGATCACCGATGCGGCCTGGACCGTCCGTTCCGACGGCTCCCGTCTGCGGCGCTACGGCCCGATGGCGGTGATCGCCGCGGACAACGCGCTGCGCACTTTCGATCCGGACGCGTGGACGCCACGCGAGGACGGAGCCTATCTGCGACGGGACCACCTCGCCGTCGAACATCCGGCCGATGGCGGTGAGACCTTCGACCCCGCGGAATGGATCGTCGACCCGGCCGGAACCCTGCGCCGGCGCGACGGCTCCCGCGTCGTCTGGCCCGACGGCGACGAATGGAGTTTCGCGACGCCCTGACCGGTCTCATACGGTCGTATTGACCGAAGGCCTCATACGTTCGTATGGTAGTTCTCATACGAACGTATGAGAGGGGTGGCTGCCGATGTTTCGTCTCGTGGAACTGCTGGGTCTGTGCGCGCCGCTGCTGGGTGCGGCGATCGCGCTGTACTACCGGCGGCGGCTGGGGCGAGCCTTCGGCGCCGCAGTACTCGCCGCGGGGGTGGCGGTGATCGGCTCGGTGGTCGGACTGGTCACCAGCCGGGCGATGTGGTTCGGTTCCGGTGGCGCCGAGGGCATTACGCGGCGCATGGACTTCGGCGTCGGCGTCCGCAACCTCTTGCTGGTGCTGGCCTGGGCGCTGTTGCTGGTCGCCATCCTGCGGCGTCCGGTGCGGCCGGAGCCGGCGCGATGAGCGGCGCGCAGGTGGTGTTCGGCGTCGGCGAGCTGGCGGTGGTGGTGCTGGCTGTGGTCTCACTGGTGGCCGGCGTGGGATTGGCGCGCAGCTATCGCCTCGCCGGGTGGTCGCTGGCCGGAGCAGCGGTGTTGTGGCTGGTTGCCGAGGGCTTGCGTCTGCTGCAATTCGAAGCGCTGCTACCGGCGTTGGCGGGACCGGATCACGAATCGGCCCGCATGCTCGTCGGCCTGCTCGGGGATGCGGTCTACTTCGGCCTGAGCGGCGTCGCGGTGCTGCTGCTGTTCTTCGCCGCCGTCGTGGAGCGGGCCTCCCGGGGCGACGGCCGCCGGGAACCGGTGGCGGTGGCGCGTCGGGTGGGAGCGCAGATCCGGCACTACTATCAGGCTCGCGATGAGCGGGAGAGGAGTCGACGTGGTGGGCGTTGAGCGGGCCGGGGCGGCCGGTGCCGCGATGGACCGTCGTGGTCAGCTGCTCGATCGGCTGGCCGACGTCATCGCCGAGGACGGGATCGAGGGCGTCAGTATCCGCACGCTGGCCGCCCGCGCCGAGGTGTCGATCGGTACGGTGCAGTACTACTTCTCGACGAAAACCGACCTCCTGCACCGGGTGTGGGAATACGTGCGGGACGAGGCGGCCCGCCGCTTCGACGCCGCGACGGTGGCACAGCTTCCGCCGGCGCAGCGCCTGTCCCGCCTCGTCGACCTGCTCATCGCCCCCGACAGCGAGGATCGCCTCGCCCGGGTGTGGTTCGCCCTGGTGGCCCGCGCCGCCCACGACCCCGAGATCGCGGCGCTGCATCGAGCCCAGTGGCAGCACACCGAGGAACTGCTCGCCCGGGCGCTGGCCGCCGTGAATCCGGACCGGTCCGCCGAATCCGCCGACGCCGCAGCCGAATTGCTGGCGCTGCTCGACGGTCTCACGCTCGCCGTCCTCACCGAACCCGATCGCATGCCGCCGGCCCGGGCTCGCCGGATCGGGCGGGACTGGACCGACCGCTGGGCGGGCCGGTAACCGTCACCCGGGCGGTGTCAGTGCACCCGTGAGGAATCCGGAATCAGTCGGCCCGCCTCGACCAGAACACGCAGTGCGGCACGGCGGCGCGGGCATTCGTCGGTGCGGCAGCCCCGGTGCATCTGCATGATCTGATGGGCCTTCTGCGGGGTGAGGTCGAGCGGTTCCATCCAACAGGTACTGAACATGTCCACGGTGTAGTCGCCCTCCTCGATCCCTGCCTGACCTTCGGCCATCCCGTGCCGATGTCGGTCTGTCGAGGTTATGCCCCCACTTTCGGGGGCCGGAATGTGCCGAACGGACCGAATATTGGTAATTTCGGACTGTGGTTGGGATCGGTACGCCGTCCGATGTGTTACCGCACGGCAGCGTCAGTGTGCGCATGATGGTGAGTGTCGGGCTCGCGCATGGATTGGATGAACCGCTGTTATTGGCGGGCACCGGAATCGAACCCGCGGATCTGGCCGATGAACAGGTGCGAATTTGGCCGGATCAAGAATTCGCTGTCGCCCGCAATCTCATTCGCGCGCTCGGCGATCGTCCCGGGCTCGGCGTGCAGACCGCCGCGCAGGCGTCGCTCGGCAAGGCCGGTCTGGTCGGCCTCGCGGCCCTGGCCAGCGCGACCATGCGTGACGTGCTGAACATCGCGGTCCGCTATCAGGATCTCGTCTCGGTCGCGGCGCGCTATCACCTCGACGATTCCGGTGGCGACGAGGTCGCGCTGGTGGCCGACGGCTCGGGAATACCTGCCGACCTGCGTGGATTCTTCGTCGAACGCGAGGTGGCGCTGATCTTCGTGGCCGGCCGGGCGCTCGACGTGACCATCCCCGCCGTCCGCCTGGAACTGGAGCTGGACGCCGACCGGGCCGCCGCACTGGCCGAATTCGCCTCGATCGACACCATCCTCAGCGACTGCCCGCGTACCGCGCTGGTCCTGCCGCGCTCGTTCCTGGATCTGCGCATGCCACATGCCGATTCGCATACCGCGAATCTGATCGAGCGGCAGTGCCGCGAGGCGCTGCAGGTCCTGCTCGACGGCGGCTGGAAGTTGTCGACACTGGTCCGCGAGCGCCTGCTGCGCGAACCGGGTTCGGTGCCGTCGATGGCCGAAGTGGCCGCCGAGCTGCACATCAACGTCCGTACGCTGCGCCGCCAGCTCGCCTCCGAGGGCGCCAGCTTCCGCGGCCTGCTCAACACCGTGCGCGAGAGCACCGCGGCGGAGTTGCTGCGCGCCGGGGCGACGGTCGAGGATGTCGCCCGCCGGCTCGGATATGCGGAAACGGCTAATTTCACACACGCCTTCACCCGATGGATGGGGATGTCGCCGCGGGCTTACCGGCAGTCGCTGACCCGAAATCGATAGCGAATCGTGTCCTGACGCGTATTCGGATTTCGGGGAATCCGTGATTTAAGGTGCCCGCAACAATGTGTGGCACGGTGTTCCGGATAACTCGCTGCGCGTTTTTTCACGAGCACATTCTGCATTCGCAATATGGCGACCGAATGCCGGTGAATTGCGCCGAGGCCGGATGGTGGGCGCGTGCGGGTCAACGGGGAAACCGAGCCGCTCGGTTGTGTCTCGGCGCCTCGGTTCAGGGTCACCGGCCGTCCGGCCCCGCCGAGCTCGACGGCGAAACGTCGGGTGCCCAGCCGGCTACCATGTCCGGCCGTGCGGCAGGGTGAGTGCCCTCATATAGTTTCCTAGTAAAATACCTGTTAACCTTCTCGGGTGTCGCATCGTGCCTCGTCCTCCCCGGCTGCCGGTATCCGCACCACGCTGCGGATGCTGTCGCTGCGCGGGGTCTTCCGGATGCGTCCGGTCGCCGACACCTGGTACCAGTCCGCGCTGTGCGCGCTGATCGCGATCGGCGGACCGGAGGTCGTGCTGCTGGCGACCGGGCAGGTGCAGCTGGCCTTCTACACCAGCGCCGGTGGTCTGTGCGCCCTGTACGGGCACGGCCTGCCGTATGCCGCCCGCGGCCGGACCCTGGCCTGGGTGGTGCTCGGGATGTTCGCCGGCACCGCGGTCGCGTTGACCGCGTCGGCGCTGATCGAATCCGCGGCGGTGCGGGTCCTGGTGATCGCGGTGCTCGCCGGGCTTTACAAGCTGGTCTGCGACGCCTCCCGGATGGGACCGCCCGGCAACATCATCTTCACCTTCGTGGTCTCCAGCGCGGCCTTCATCCCGCAGCGTGCCGGACAACTTCCCGGTCACCTCGCTCTGATCCTGCTGGGCGGCGTCCTGGCGTGGTGTGTCTGTATGGCTCCGGCGCTGGTCCGTCCGCACGCGCCGCAACGCCTGGCCGTGGCACGGGCGCTGGAATCGACCGCCCGGCTGCTGCGGGTGCCACTCGGCGATGCGGGAGTACCGCGCGCCCGGCACGACGCCGCGGTCGCCGTGCAGGCCGGATGGACCGCGCTGTCCCGGGTGCCCGCGACCGCCCGCACCACGGCGCAACTCGCCGCGCTGGCCGGTCTGCTCGCCCGCGCCGAAACCCTCGCCGCCACAACCAGGCCCGCCGGTCCCGAATATCTGCTGTACCCCTCCGACGCCGAGAATGACACCGCGGCATCGGGTTTCGCCACGGCACGAGATCGAACCCGACTCGGCGCCGACGCCGGCGCCGACACCCTCGACCGGTACGCCCGCGCCCTGCGCAGCGGCCTCGAGGTGCCCCGGATCCATTGCGCCGCAGCCGAAGAGTCCGAGATTCGCGGTATCGGCCTCGGCCGAACCGGTGCCGTCCGCGGGGCGGCGTTGCGGCGCGTGGGCCACGCCTTCCTGCCCGGCGCGCCCGGACTGCCGCTCGCCACCCGCGTCACCCTCGGCGCCGCGGCGGCGGGCTGGATCTCGTTGGCGCTGGGCGTGAATCGTCCGTACTGGGCCGTGATGACCGCCGCGGTCCTGATCGTCGTCAATACCGCGCAGTCGTGGCAGCGTACTGTGCAACGCGTGCTGGGCAATCTCGTGGGTGTCGCGCTGTTCACGGCGGTGGCGCCGTGGGCGCACAGCGCCGTCGCGCTGGTGGTGATGGCGCTGATCTGCCAGGTGATCGTCGAGGCCACCATCTCCCGGAACTATTGGGTCGCTTCGGTGTTCATCACACCGATGGCCCTGGCGATGGTGGAATTCGCCACCCCGCGACCGGCCTCCGAGCTCGGACTCGATCGCTGGCTCGACACCTGTGTGGGTGCGGTGGTCGCGGTCCTGATCTGCTTCGCCATCCCCAATCGCCGGGTCACCGACCGGGTGGCGGCGGCGCTAGGCGACCTCGATGCCGCGATCGGCCGGGCCCGCCGGGCGGTGGACTCCGGCACCGCGGCGCCGGCCGATCGGGCCCGGCTCGCCGCCGCCCTGATCGAGGTTCGCACGTGCGCCGATACCGCGGCGGGGGAATGGTGGAGTGCTCCGCTCCCCGATGAACGCATCGTCGCCGCGGAACGCACCGGACATCAGCTCCTGGATCGCTTGCCGGTCAGAACCTTCGCGGCGGTGTCGTGATGACCGCGCGGACCCCGGCCGGTTCTCCCTCCCCGGTCCTCGAAGACGCCAAAGAAAACGCGGCCGAGAACGCGGTAGCCGACGATGCCGTCGCCGAGGTGATGCGGCAGTGGGCGCGGGCCGCACCGGAACTCGATCTGCGTCCGATCGCGGTGATCGGCCGCATCACCCGCTGTGCGGCCCTGCTGCAACAGGTCGCCGACGCCCCGCTCGGCGACGAAGAACTGGCTCGACCGGAATTCGACATTCTGCTGGCGCTGCGACGGGTCGGCGGTGAACTCACGCCGGGCCGGCTGGCGCGCGAAACGTTCGCCTCGCCCGCGGCCGTGACCAAGCGGCTGCGGGGGCTGGAAGAGCGCGGGCTGGTCGGCCGTCGGGCCGACACCAGGGACCGGCGGGTCTCCCATATCGCGTTGACCGCGGACGGCCGCGCGCTGATCGATCGGCTGATGCCGCGACAGCTGGCCTACGAGGCCGGATTGCTGTCCGGACTACCCGATGACGACCAGCGCGAACTCGCTCGCATTCTGGCCGATGTGCTGGTGCGGTGGGAGGGACGGTTCGGCGGGCTGCCCCGCTGACTCTCGAGACGACTCGCTCCGCTTCTCCCGAGGACGCCCGCATCCGGTCGTACGACGAAGCGGACCGGATGCGGGTGGATTCGCCTGCGCGTCAGCCGTTTCCGACGGCCGAGAGCGGGCGGATCAGGGGAACGCCGTCGGATGCGACGGGTACCGGGACGCCGGCGAGTTTGTCGATCGCCGCGTAGTAGGCGGCCTCGTATCCGGCGCCCAACTGGTCGACGGAGAACTTCTCCACCACCCGGCGCCGGCAGGCGGCCGGGTCGATCTCGTCGGCCGCGGCGATGGCCGCGGGCAGTTCGGCGGGATCGTCGCAGATGATGCCCGTGACCCCGTGGTCGACGACCTCTTCGACCGCGCCGCCGCGCAGGGCCACCACGGGGGTGCCGCAGGCCATCGCCTCGATCATCACGATGCCGAACGGCTCCTCCCATCGAATCGGGAACAGCAGGCAGCGCGCCGAGGCGAGCAGCAGCCGCTTCGCGATCTGGTCGGCCTCACCGAAGACGAAATCGGTGTCGCGCAGCAGCGGCCGCACCGCGTTCTCGAAGTAGGCCTTCTCCGGGGGTTCGTTCATCTTCGCCGCCAGCACCAGCGGCATCCCCGCCTCGTGGGCGGCGTGCAGGGCCAGGTCGGGGCCCTTGTAGGGGGCGTAGCGCCCCAGAAACAGGCCGAAGTCCTGTTTGCGGGTCTGGAACGGCCATTCGGCGGGGCGGACCGTGTTGTAGACGCGGCCGACCCAGTTGAGATTCTCCGCCAGGGAGCGTTGCCGATCGCTGATCGCGACGAACTGCGCGGTATCGGTCAGCGAGCTGTAGTACTCCTGCGCTTCCCCGTCGACCGGACCGTGCACGGTGACGACGGTCGGAATGCCGAGAGCGGAGTACATCGGAGCGTTCAGCGGCCCCGCGAAGGTGTGGTCGTGAACGACGTCGATCCGTTCGGTCTGCGCCAATTCGGTGATGATGCGCCGAACCTTGAGCGCGTTGAGCACCTCCGGGAACGGATCGCCGAGGCGTTCGGCGAGGATGTCGTCCCATACCCGGATGAACCGTGCAGTAGTCCCGGAGCGGCCGGCGCCCAAAAGGGTCACCCGGTGCCCGCGTGCTACCAGTGCGTCCGCCAGTTGAGCCACCACGGCTTCGACGCCGCCGTAACCGGCAGGCGGCACTTCGAAGTACGGCGGTGCGACCATCACGATGTGTAAGGACGCGCCGGGTTCGTGGAGCCGGTAGATCAAGGATTCCGAGTCCGCCAGTGAAGCGTCCTCCAACGTGGTGCCGCGCAGGGCGCCGGCCGCGGAAGCGCCGGACAGCGATGCGCCGGACAACGATGCGCTGGACAAAGAGGCCGAGTACTCCGATTCCGGATAGTGCAGGGAGTCGTCGCACTCGACGGGACTGGAGCCGGACGGGCCCGCGGAATCCGAGCCTGACGGGTTACTGCTCATGGTACTGCCTCCTCAACGTGTGAAGCTGCGACCAAGCATGGCGAGAGACCAGAAACCACCAGGCGTCTCTCGGGAACTTCGGTTTCCCTCATCGGGCGGGCCGGAGCGACCCGGTGGGTGATGTACCCAGCAGCAGACACGGTAACCCTTCGGCAGTAAAATGTCCGGGAATACCTGGTAGAACGCAAAATTTGTGCAAGTGAGCCGGGGTACGCGGGCGGGATTACTGAGCGGTAGGACATCGCGGCGGACCCTGTCGCCGGTCCTGCCGGGGGTGTCCGGGGCGTCACGGCCGCGCCGGCGCCTCCGCGTTCGGGCGCCGAGGCGCGCATATATATATATAAGGCATCGATAGATCGCCGAATTGAAATCCCGGCAATTCGGGCATTCGAGACAAATTGCGATTACGACGCGCCGACGGATTTACTGTTTCACGGCAGAGTATTGACCGTTGATTTACCATTGCCGCGCCGCTGCGCGTGGCGTCCGAATGTTCCGGAAAACGCCCTCATTTGCAGGTCGTACGGCGTAGAAAGTGATAGCCGGTCGATGGCTGGGGCAATTGTCCCGGAGTGTCCAGTGCAAAATTCAAGATCAAGTATATGAAGATCAAAAATGTTGCTACGCAAGAAGGTTGGTCTGTGTAAGCTGACCTCGATCACGACCTACTACGAGGTGGGATGGCGGCGATGGTGGTGTCGCAGTGAGTATCGACAAACTCCGGCTGCGCCGTGCGAGCTACATGGTAGCCGCATTCGGTGTGCTGGCTTTGGTGGTGACCGGTCCACTGGATCGGTTGATGCTGGGTGTTTTCATCTGTATCGGGCTGGGTTTGGGTTGGCTGAACGCGCAACTGACATTGCGGTCGGTCACCGGCATCACCCGCTCGGAATCGCCGAATAAGCAGGCGCTGGCCTTGTCGACGGCCGCGCGGCTGATCATCGTCACCGTACTGGCGATCATCGTGGCGTTCCTGACGCGCCCGAACGGTGTGGGCATCTTCTTCGGACTCGCGTTGTTCCAGGTGATCCTCGTCTTGCATACCGTTGTGCCCGAGTGGAGAGGGCTCCGTCAGCAGTCATGAGCAGCACTATCGCGACGATGATCCTGGCCGATGAAGAGCCGAAGATCGAAGTAGGTCACCACGCCACCACCGAGCTCTGGGGATTGACGTTCAACGTCGACACCATCCTCTCGACGGCGGTCGCCGCGGTGATAGTCATCGCCCTGGCGCTCTTCCTTCGCATGAAGATCACCTCGGGCGTACCGAACGGCGTGCAGTTGTTCTTCGAGACCATCACCGTGCAGATGCGCGGGCAGGTGGAGTCCGCGATCGGAATGCGTATCGCGCCGTTCGTATTGCCGCTGGCGGTAACGCTTTTCACCTTCATCCTGCTGTCGAACTGGATATCGGTGCTGCCGATGCAGTACGGCCGCGGCGAATTCATCTTCCCGCCGGCCTCCGATGTCAATTTCGTCTATGCCCTGGCATTGTTCGTCTTCGTCTTCTACCACGCGGCGGGTGTCCGGCGCCGCGGTCCGGTGACGCATGTGAAACAGTTGCTGAAGGGCCACACGGGGTGGGGACCGATGGTGTTGATCAACATCATCGAAGAGATCGCCAAGCCGTTGTCGCTGTCGCTGCGATTGTTCGGAAATATGTTCGCCGGCGGCGTCATGGTCGCGGTGATCGCGCTGTTCCCGTACTGGATCGCGTGGGGCCCCAACGCCATCTGGAAGCTGTTCGACTTGTTCGTCGGCGCCATTCAGGCGTTCATCTTCTCGCTTTTGACCGTCCTCTACTTCAGCCAGTCCATGACGCTGGAGCACGAAAACCACTGAACGGCAGTCCCGGTCGGCCTCACCGATCGGTCAACGTTGGAGAACAGGAAGAGAAAATGGCAGCAGATCCAGCAATCGTCCAGGGTGCCCTCATCGGCGGCGGCCTCATCATGGCCGGTGGCGCCATCGGCGCGGGTATCGGTGACGGTCTGGCCGGTTCGGCACTGATCAACGGCGTTACCCGGCAGCCCGAGGCCGAGGGCCGGTTGCGCGGTAACTTCTTCCTGACCGTCGGTCTGGTCGAGGCCGCGTACTTCATCAACCTCGCGTTCATGGCGCTGTTCGTATTCGCAACTCCCGGTAAGTAATCGGCGAGATGTCCGCGCGAACCGATGTGGTGGCCGAGGGGAACTTCCTCATCCCCAACGGCACCTTCTTCGTCGAGCTGATCATTTTCCTGATCGTGCTCGGAGTCATCTGGTTCTTCGTCGTTCCGCCGATCCGCAAGGTGCTGACCGAACGCGAGGAGCGGGTGGAGGCGACCGCCGCCAACGCCAAAGAGGCGAAACAGGTCTTCGCCGACGCCCAGGCGAAATATGAGACGGCGCTGGAACAAGCCCGTACCGAGGCGGCCGACATCCGCAACGAGGCACGGGCCCAGGGCCGGGCGATCATGGACGACCTGCGGACGCAGGCTCAGCAGGAGGTCGACGGCATCGTCGCCGAATCCGCTGCCCATCTGCGCGCCGAGGCCGACCGCGTCAAGTCCGAGCTGCGACTCGAGGTCGAGCCGCTGGCCCAATCGCTCGCCGACCAGGTGGTCGGTGACAGTCGCCACGCCGGCACCGCCGGTCGTAGGAGGGGCAGGGATTCGTAATGATTGACACCAGCGGCGGTGTGCTTGCCGCAGGCGGATACGAGATCACCTTCGACTGGCCGGTCTTCTTCAGTCAGCTGTTCGGCTTCGCCGTCATCGTCTTCATCATCTGGAAATGGGTTGTCCCGCCGGTGAAGAGGTTGATGGCGAAGAGTCAGGACGCGATCGCCAAGCAGCTCACCGAAAGCGATCACGCCGCGCAACAGCTGGAAGAGGCCAAGCGCTCGTACGCGAACGCCATCACCGAAGCGCACACCGAACTCGAGCAGATTCGCGCCGACGCGCGCGCCGACGCCGAGTATATCGTGGCGCAGATGCGAGAAGCGGCCGCAGCGGAAGTCGAACGGGTGCGACGGCAGGGTCGCGATCAGGTCGCCCAGCTGCGTCGCCAGATGGTGCGCGATCTGGAAACGGATCTGGCGGCCGCGATGCTGGCGATCACCGAGGAAAAGGTTCGCGACCAGGTGGCGACACCGGAGGCGAAGTCGGACAGTATCGAACGGTTCCTCGAGGACCTGGAGATCCTGGCCAACTCGTCGTCGGTCAAGCGGCAGGCCCAACCGGGCTGGAACTGAACATCGTAGGCGAGTAGCCGGTGGGCCGTGGCCCACCGGCTACTCGTTTCTATACCGAGACGGTGGCGGGCGGAGTCAGCGCGTCGGCGAGCGCCGCGAGGGTGGGCGAGCAGCCGGAATCGATACGGACGGTGGCCAATTCGTCCCCTCGCGTGGCGCCGCGGTTCACGATCACGACGGGTTTACCGGATTTCGCGGCCCGGCGGACGAAGCGCAGCCCGGACATGACCGTCAGCGAAGAACCCGCGACGACCATCGCGTCGGCCGCGTCGACCATCGAAAATGCCTCGGCCACCCGATCTTTCGGGACGTTCTCGCCGAAGTAGACGATATCGGGCTTCAACATGCCACCGCAGTCGGTGCAGTCGACCATGCGGAAGCTGTCGGTCTCGCCGACCACGGCGTCCGCGTCCGGCGCCACCTCGATACCCGTGGCGGTCGCCAGCTCGGCGAAGCCGGGGTTGGCCGCTTCCAGCCGATCGGCGAGTGTCATGCGCGAGATCAGTCCGTGGCACGACAGGCAGCGCACCCGCGCGTAGGTACCGTGCAGATCGATGACGGCGCGGTGCCCCGCCTTGGTGTGCAGCAGGTCCACATTCTGCGTGATCAGTCCGCTGACCACCCCCGCATGTTCGAGCCGGGACAGCGCGCGATGGCCGAGATTCGGCCGCGCGGCGTCCATCCGCCGCCAGCCGACGTGATTGCGTGCCCAGTAGCGCTGCCGGAATACCGGATCACCGACGAACTGCTGATAGGTCATCGGATTGCGTGGCGGCGAATCCGGCCCGCGATAGTCGGGGATACCGCTGTCGGTCGACATGCCGGCCCCGGTCAGGACCACGATCCGGCGGCCCGTCAGCACCTCCACCGCACGATCGAGGCCGGTGTCGGTCGGCAGGGTCGCGAGCTGGGGCATGAATCCAGGTTACGAGCCCGTGCGCGATGTTCTCCCAGGGCTTACTCGATGGCGCGGATCAGATCGTCGTCGGAGTTCTCCGGTGTGGTCCTGGCCGCCTTCGCGTGGCTGTAGGCGATGCCGGCGACCAGGATGGCCAGCAGGACCGCCGAGGTGCCGTAGGTTCCGAATCCCAGTCCGCCGCTGCTGTGCGATTTCGAGAGCAGATCGCCCGCGGTGGCGCCGAGCGGCCGGGTGAGGATGAAGGCCATCCAGAACAGGACGACACCCGAGATCGGCGTGCAGTAGTGCGCCAGCAGGATGACCACCATGATCGTGCCGATCAGCGCCGCGCCGCCGCCGTAGCCGAGGCCCGAGCTGTCGGACAGGTAGTCGCCGAGCGAGGTGCCGAGGGTGTTCGACAGCAGGATCGCCGCCCAGTACAGCATCTCGCCGCGCAGCGTCCGGATATTCGAGACGTCGTAGGTCTGCCCGCTGAACCGCCAGATCACGAAGACGATCGCCAGGCCGCTGATCAGCAACGCCGCGCCCGCGCCGTAGCCGAGCCCGCCGTCGGTCGAGGTATCCGAACCCGGCCCGCGGTTGATCAGATCGGACATGGTGGTGCCGGCCGTACTGGTCGCGGCGATCACCGTCCAGTACAGGGCGGGATGGAAGCGGCGGGCCCGCAACTGGGCGATGAGGCTCACCACGAAGATGGCGAGGAACAGCAGCGAAGCGGCCGCGTAGCCCAGCTTCAGGGTCTGCGCCAGCAGATCGCCTCCGGTCTCGCCCAGGGTGGTCGCGGCGATCTTCAGAACCCAGAACAACGCCGTGACCTGGGGAAGTTTATATACGGTCCGGGCCGGTGCCGGGTTGGTCACGTGGTAGTCCTTTCCGGGCCGCGAGCCGGCGACCGTCTCGACACAGGGACGGCGGCATTCTGCCCGCCGGTCGCTGAGACCACGCTGAGATCGTGACGGGCTCGCCGAGGTCGTGGTCGATGATGGGTGGGTGAATCGGTTCCGGCGCTGGATACATCCGTCGCGGTGGGGTGTGCGGATCCGGTCTGCCCTCGTTTCGGCTCTGGCGGTCGGTGTCGTGCTGCTCGTCGCCGCGGGTGCGATGGTCTGGTTGCTGCACCGTTCGCTGATCGACGAACTCGACGCCGCCGCGCAGGCCCGTGCCGGCGAGATCGCGGAGACGCTCGAACACGACCCGGCTCGGGTGCGCGAACTTCCGCGCGCCGAGGACGGGCGCGTCGCGGCGGCCCAGGTCGTCGCGCCGGATGGGACCGTGATCTGGGGTTTCGACGATCCGCACGGAGTACTGGCCACCGCCCCCGCAGGTGCGAGACGGGCCGTCGGACTGTCCGCCTCGCCTGGATACGACGAGGACTTGCGGGTCGCGAGCCGGGTCGCCGAAACGTCCTCGGGCCGCTACCAGGTGTTCGTCGCGGTCGACACCGAATCGGTCGAGCGGGCGGTCGGCCGGGTCGGGGCCTTGCTGGCGGTGGGAGCGCCGATCGTGGTGCTGGCCGCCGCCGTGGCAACGTATCTGCTGGTCGGCCGCTCGTTACGGTCGGTGGAGGCGATCCGCGAGCGCGTGGCCCGGATCGGTGCCACACAGCTCTCGGAGCGGGTGCCGGTGCCGACGCCGCGCGACGAGATCGCCCGGCTGGCCGAGACGATGAACGATATGCTCGCGCGCGTCGAGGCCGGACACCGGGCCCAGCGCCGTTTCGTCGGCGACGCCTCCCACGAATTGCGCAGTCCGCTCGCCACGGTCACGGCCGCACTGGAATTGGCGCGCCACCGGCCCGAAACGGTGGACGCGGAGCTGATCGACGGCACGCTGCTGCCGGAAGCCGAGCGCATGCGCCGGCTGATCGACGATCTGCTGACCCTGGCCGCCGCCGACGAACGCGGACTCGAATTGCGTACGGGCGATGTCGATCTCGACGACATCGCCCAGGCGGCGGCCGTCGCCGCTCGGCTGCGCGGGGGGATAACGGTCGATACGGATATCCGCCCGACCCGTATCGTCGGGGATCCGGAGCGATTGGCGCGGGCGCTGCGCAATATCGTCGACAACGCGGTCGCCCGTGCCCGTTCACGGATCCGGATCGCGGTCACCGACGAGATCGCGCCGGGAGCGTCGGGGGGCGCCCGCCTCGTCGTGGACGACGACGGGCCGGGCATTCCCGCGGCCGACCGCACGCGGGTCTTCGATCGTTTCGTGCGACTCGAGGCCGACCGGTCCCGGACGACCGGGGGTTCGGGCCTCGGGCTGGCGATCGTCGCGGAAATCGTGGCCGCCCACGGGGGAGTGGTGCTTGTGGACGAGTCACCTTGGGGTGGAGCACGATTCGTTGTCGAACTGCCGGTGACGGGACCGCCGGACCGGTGACTCATTCCGGTGCGGCGGTGACTTCCGAGTCGATCAGCCGATAGCCGACACCGCGCAGCGTTTCGATGCTGTTGCTGCCGAACGGCGTATCGATCTTCTTGCGCAGATAACCGATATAGACCTCGACGACGTTCTCCGGCCCGTCGTAGTGCGCATCCCAGACGTTGCGCAAGATCTCGGTTTTGGTGCGGGCACTGCCCTTGTGCCGCAACAGGTATTCGAGCAGTCCGAATTCCCTTGGTGTCAAGGACAATTCGGAATCAGCGCGGGTGACCGAGCGCCGCCGCGGGTCCAATCTCAGATCACCCGCGGCCAGGATTTCGGGCTGCTGTGGGGCGCGACGGCGCAGCAGGGCGCGCAGGCGGGCGGTGAGGACGACGAAGGAGAACGGTTTGGTCAGGTAGTCGTCGGCGCCCAGGTCCAGCGCGTCGACCTGGTCGTAGTCGCCGTCCTTCGCGGTGAGCATCAGCACCGGGGTGGTGATGTCGCGTTCGCGCAGCCGGCGCAGCACCTCGTAGCCGCTCAGTTCGGGCAGCATGATGTCGAGCACGATGACGTCGAAGTCGTCCTCGCTCGCCCACCACAGGCCGTCGGTGCCGGTGTGAGCGTGCTGGACGACGAAACCCTCCAGCTCCAGGCCGCGCCGCAGAGTGACGGCGAGCCGGGGCTCGTCCTCGACCACCAGCACACGCATCCCTCCAGCATGCCGGATCCATGCGGTGGGCCGCGCGGGTCCTACAACCAGATGCCCGATTCGACGACCCATACGCCGCCGTTGTTCTTGCGGGCGGGCTGGGACAGTTGCAGGGAGACACGCTGTCCGTCCGGCCCGGTCGCGACGGCCAGGTAGGGCCCGCCGTGGGTGATCGCCGGCTGCGACCAGCCGAAGCGTCCGGAGACGAAGGCACGTGCGACGGCGTCCTCGTCCAGCCGCCACGGCTGGTGACCGGCGTCGACCGACTGCTGCAACTGCGCGGCCGCATCGCCGCTGATGCCTTCGCCGGGGAAGGCGGTGCCGGCCGGCGGATGGTCGCCTGCGGTCGGGCCGGACGGCGAGACGACGGGAAGCTCGGACGTTGGGGCAGAGGGGAATTCGGCGCGGCCGGACGAAGGCCGCTCGACACTGCCGGAGCCGTCGTGGGTTTCGACGGTGGTGTTCACGGCGGCTGTCTGCGTCGTCGAGCGGTATTCGGCGGTATTCGGCCCTTCCGAGGCCGGCGAATCGGTCGAGCAGGCGCCGAGGGGTACGGCGACCGCGACACCGACCGCGACGGCGATGACGCGGGGTATGTCCGTGGCCCGGATCTGCCGATGGCCGGATCTGTGCGGGAGTCGGGTGTGGGAGCGCATGGCGTTCTCCTGATGCGATCGGTGCCGTCATCGTGTGATCCGCGCCCGGCCGGTGTGTGTTATCGGCGGTGAGGCGTGTCGGCGCAATCGAGACCACTCCGTCATCGCGACGGGCGTGGGCGATGGTGCTCGCTCACCTGTCGCGACCGCGGTGTCAGCGCGTCGCGGATCTCGGCGGCCGCCGCCCGCACCCGCGGTGCGATGCGCCGCAGCGCCGCCGGACGATCACAGACGACACCCACGGCCGCCGACGCGTCGACGGCCACGGCCACCGCGGCCAGTCCGGATCCGAATTCGTCGTCGTCGTAATCGGTTGCGTGGCAGGCGATTCGGTGCAGCTTGCGGTGCAGTTCGGGCAGATCGACGCCGGGCTCGATATCGGTTACCCGCGCCTCGACATCCTCCGGCGGCAGGTGGGCCAGCGCGACACGGCCGAGGGTGCTGCGATGCGCCGCCACCCGGGTCCCGACCCGGGTGGGCACCGCCGTCGCCGCCCGGCCGCCGAGTTTGTCGAGGTAGAGCACCTCGCCGCCGTCGAGGGCGCCGAGATGGACGACGGCCGCGGTGGCCAGTAGCAATTCGTGCAGAATCGGCGCCGCGCAGGCACGTAACCGGGACAGCCGCGCGGTGTCGGCGTTCCATGTGCGGACGCGCCGGCCCAGCGCATAACCGTCCGCACTGTGGGTGAGCCACTCCAGCTGGATGAGCTGCCGCACGATCCGATGCACGGTGGCGCGCGGCAGCCGGGTCCGGACGGCGATCTGGCCGAGCGTCAGGTGGCGATCCGGTGCCTGGAACAGATCCATCACCAAGGTGGCGCGCTCGAGCATCGTCAAAGGCAGCTGAGCTGCGGCTACCTCGGACATGTACCGATGGTAGAAGTCACTCGCGCCGCGCGAGGGCCACGTTATCCATTCGGTACGCCGAGCTCACCCGCCGGATCCGGACGCCGATCCGGCGCCGAGGCCGTTCGCGGACCCGCTGGGCAGTTGCAGTTGAGCGTCCGGTGCGCCGGTGCCGTTCGGGTCGAGCATTCCGCCCTGGCCGGCGTAGGGGCTCCGGCCCGGCGGCGCCTGCAGCACCGTGAGGTAATTCCACAATCCCGCCGCGAGCGCACCCCCGCCGACCAGCACCGTCCCGAAGACACCGCCCGCACCAGCGAACGCCAGGACGGCCGCCGGAATCGTCGCCAGGCAGCCGGGGCCGACCACCAGGCAGGTACTCGCTCCGACCGCGGCGCCGATGAGGGCGCCCAGCACGGTGCCGACGACCGTCCCGATCACGGGGCCGCGCGACATGACGGTCGCGAAATCGTCGAGGGCCAACTGATTCTCCATCGCGGAAGCCGCGGGGCGTCTCGCGATATCCGGTGTCATCGTGAGCGTGCGCCCGCCGTCGCCGATGCGGGTAGCGATGCGGTGGGCGGTGCCGTCCAAGGTGAAGCTCGCCGGCAGCGTCGTGACGGGAGTGCCGCCCACGGTGACGCGGGCGGAACCGTCGTCACCCGCGCTGAACGTACCGGCGGCGAAGCCGCTGAGAACGACGGCGCCAGAGGTGGTTTCGATGCTCGGAGCCGGTGGCTCGGCGGTCGCGGTGGCGACGGTGACGGATGCGGCCAAGGCCGCGGTGGCCGCGGTGAGCGCGGCGATCGTACGGCTGGACATCTGCGCCTCCCACGCTCAGCGACCGGTGTCCGGCACACCCGGCCGGCCACGCAGATCGGGGGCGTATTCGCTGGTTCCCGGAGGAGCCAGCAGCGTGGTGACGTAGCGGTAGAGCCCCGCCGCGGTGGCGGGACCGCCGCCCAGTACCAGTCCTGCGACGCCGCCCGCGGCTCCCGCGAGGCTGACGATCGGCAGCACGGCGACCACACAGCCGACGCTCAACACCGCACACGAGGCACCCGCCAGGGCGATCCCGAGCCCGATGCCGAGGACCGCGCCCACCGCCGTGCCGATCAGCGCGCCGACCGAGGTGCCGATACTGACCGCGTTGACCAGGTCGTTCATCGCGAGTTGATTCTCCAGCGGCGAGGCGACCGGGGTCGGGGCGTCGCGGCGCAGGCCCGCGGTCTCCGGTGTCAGCGTGAGAGTCGTCGCATCCCCGCCGATCCGCGCGTGGATCGGCATGCGCTGGTCGCCGATCGCATCGGCGAGCGGCAGGGCATCGAGCACGCGGTCCTCATCGTCCCGGACAGTGACCGCGGTGCCGTCGGGATCGACGGCGAAGCGGCCGTTGGTCAATTCGACTGTCACCGAGCCGGTATCGGTCGATGCGGCACGGTAGGCGACCACCGCCGGGGCCGGATCGGCCGCCGCGGTCCCCGCCGCGGCCAGTGTCGCGCAGATCGCCACTGTCGTCGAGATCCGAATCTTCATGGGGCGCCCCCTCGTCTCGATCCACCGGGCGCTCGTGACGCCCGGCCCCGGTCCGGGTGCGGTGTCGCGCACGACGTGCGGGGAGCCGGACCGTAGCGCGGCGGATTCGGAAGCGTCCGAAGGCGTCTCGCTCAGCGAGACAGTTTCTCCGTCGTGGCCGGAAGCCCGGCCAGGAAGGTGGTGATCGCCGAGGTGACCGTTTCCGGATCCTCGACCATCGGCAGATGTCCGCAGTCGCTGAGCACGAGACGCTCACGGGGGCGCAATGTTTCGTCGAGCCGGGCGCCGGCGGCGGCCGAGAGGATCCGATTGCGCCGGCCCCAGACGGTGCAGATCGGCGGGAACTCGGGGCCCGGAGTGAAGTCGTCGAGTGCGGCGAAAGCGGGAAAGTCCTGTACCAGCCGGTCGAGCGCGAGCAGGCGGCCGCGATCGGCCCAATGTGATTGCAGGCGTGGGTCGTTCTGCAATTTCCGGTCGCGTCCGCGCGGTCCCAGCTGAGTGGCGACGATCCATGCGACGAGGGGTTTCGGCAGCGCGAGCCGCCGGGCCAACGGCGCGAGCGGCACGAACCGGTCGAACCACATCAGCGGCGCCTGATCTCCGTGCCGCACGGTATTCCAGGTGAGCGGATTGATCAGCACCAATCCGCGCACCCGCGCCGGATCACCGATCGCGAAACTCAGCGCCGTCGCACTGCCCAGGCAATTCCCGACCAGTATCACCCGGTTCAGCCGGTACTCGTCGAGAAAGGCCCGCACCATGGCCACATAATCGGCGAGCCGATACCCGTGCGGTTGCTCCGATTCTCCGTAGCCGGGCAGGTCCAAGGCGAACACCTCGTATTCGCCCCGCAACGCGGCCATCTGCTCGTCCCAGATCCGCCGCTGGGCGCCCGCATTGTGGAGGAAGACGACCGGATCGCCGTGGCCGGCGCGGTCGTACACCACGCGCCGCCCCTGATATTCGAATTCCGCCACGACGACTCCTCACTTCTACGAACATCGATGTTCGTGAGTGGGTACGGTACCGCACCCGCGCCGAAAATGCGGGTCAGCGGGCCAATTGCAGGGCCAGGGTCGCGGCGGCCGGGATCAGATACAGCGCCGGGAAGATCGTGGTTCCGTAGGAGTGGGCTCGTACCGTGGTTGCCATCGCGCCGAGGAAATACAGAATCAATCCCACGGCCGCGGCCACCCCGATCACCGGGACGAAGAAGCCCACGACGAGTCCCAGCGCCCCGGCGGATTTGGCCAGGGCGAGCCAGTTCCACCAGCTTCGCGGCACGCCGTATTGATTCAGCGGTTCCACGACGAATTCGCTCTTGTTGAACAGTGAGTAGCCGGAGAAGCCGATCCACAGTGCGGCCGCTGCGCCGACGATGTAATACGCGATGTCCATGCCGGTGTGACGATGCGGCGGGCCGCGGTGTGACATGCCGCCGGGAGCGATGGTGCGATCAGCGTCGCTGCAAGGTGAATCCCGCGAGCGAATACGGGGCGTCGATCGAGGTCGCGGCGGCATTCACGGTGCCTTCCCAATAACCCTGCGGTGCGTCGACGGCGCGCAGGTCCAAACCCGTCGGCATCCCCTCGAACGTCACGTATGTCTCATCGGGGCCGGCCGCGTTCTGGCGGCCGGTCTTCGAGGAATTCCCGCACACCAGCGTCACGGTCGCACCGTCGACGAAGACCTGCAGGTCGCAGTTGTGCACGGGTGAGCCGATCATATTGTCGGGGTGCTGGGTGATGTGGTAGTTCCCGGCCGGAAGGATCCCGTTGCGGGGAACTCCGGGGTCGTCGGCAAAGGCGGCGGCCGGCACCGCGGAAAGGGTGGCGGCGGTGAGTGCGGCTCCGGCCGCGGCGCGTCGAACATTCATGGTCCGGCTCCCATCGGTCGATCCATCGAAATCAGCCGGATGCCGGAGTCGTCTCGGGCAACCGGGTCGCTCTGATGGGAGGATTCCCCGCTCCCGCAAACGAAACCAGCGGCGCGGACATCGGCGCGGTGGCGTCGCCTGCGTCTGGCTATTACCGTGTGGACCGGCTACTGATGTCCCGAGATGTTAAGTTCCAAGTCCCGATGCGGTAAGTATTTGCGCCTGTCTGCGCCTACCGTTGAACGCATCACCCGGTGCCGGACTCGGCGGCGAGCGAACCGCCCGACCGGACGCACCGAGACAGTGCGGACCGTGGATCGCGAGCCCTCGCGGCACCGATGCTCCGGTCCTGTCGGAAGAGGAGATGTCCTGTGCCACAAGCCTTTCGTTACTACGAGACCGGAGCGCCCGAGGTGCTGCGGTGGGAGCGCGTGGAAGTCGGCGATCCGGGGCCGAACGAGGTGCGGATTCGCCACCGTGCCGTGGGCCTGAACTTCGCCGACACCTATTTCCGTACCGGGCTGTACCCGGCGCCGCTGCCCGCGGGCATGGGCGTGGAGGGCGCGGGTGTGATCGAGGCGGTGGGCCCGGGTGTCACCGACTTCGCTCCGGGCGACCGGGTGACCTATACGGGCAGTCCGCTGGGGGCCTACAGCACGGAGCGGGTGATGCCGGCCGAACATCTGATCGCACTTCCGGACGGCATCGGCTTCGACACCGCGGCGGCGATGACCATGCGCGGCCTCACGGCGGCGTATCTGCTGCGCCGCATCCACCCGCTGCGTCCGGGCGATACGGTGTTGCTGCACGCCGCCGCGGGCGGGGTCGGCCTGATCTTCACCCAATGGGCAAAGCTGTTGGGTATCACCGTGATCGGCACCGTCTCCTCCGACAGAAAGGCCGAGATCGCGCGGGACCACGGGTGCGATCACGTGATCGTGTACACCCGCGAGGATGTCGCCGAGCGCGTGCGTGAACTCACCGGCGGCGCCGGCGTCCGGGTCGTCTACGACAGCATCGGCAAGACGACCTTCGACTCCTCGCTGAATTCGCTGGCGCGACGCGGGCTGCTGGTGTGTTTCGGCACGGCCTCGGGTCCGGTGCCGCCGATCGACGCCATGAGCCTGGCCGTCAAGGGGTCGTTGTTCGTGACCCGGCCGGCCCTGGCCGATTACATCGCCGACCCGGCCGAGCGCGCCGAACTGGCCGGCGAGCTGTTCGCCCACGTCGCGGCGGGACGCATCCGCATCGACATCAATCAGCGCTACGAACTCGCGGACGCGGTGGCCGCGCACCGCGATCTGGAACAGGGCACGAGCATCGGCTCGTCGGTCTTCACCGTGGGCCGGGAAGGACAGTCATGACAAGCATTGCCCCCGTGCATCTTTCGGCGCGCTCCGCGCCGTTCGGAGTGCGTCCGCTCACCTGCGCCATCGGCGCGGAATTGTTCGATCTGGACCTGGCCGAGGTGGCGCGCGACGACGCTCTGTTCGCCGCCCTGAAGCAATTGCTGCTCGAGTACAAGGTGCTGTTCTTCCGCGATCAGAACATCAGTCGCGCCGAACATGTCGCGCTCGCAGAGCGTTTCGGGCCGCTGGAGGACCACCCCGTCCTGGGCAGCGACCCCGAACATCCCGGCCTGGTTCGCATCTACAAGGACCTCGACAGCGCGCCGGAACACTACGAGAACGCCTTTCACTGCGACGCGACCTGGCGGGAGGCTCCGCCCATGGGATGTGTGCTGCGCTGCGTCGAAACGCCGGCCGTCGGCGGCGACACCATCTGGGTGAATATGGCCGAGGCGTATCGCCGCCTGCCCGAATCGGTGCGCTCGCGGATCGCGGGCTTGCGCGCCCGTCATTCCATCGAGGCGAGCTTCGGCGCGATGCGTCCGGACGCCGAACGCCTGCGGCTGCACGAACAGTTCCCGGACGCGGAACACCCGGTGGTGCGCACACACCCGGAAACCGGCGAGAAGGTGTTGTTCGTCAACGCGTTCACCACACATTTCGTCAATTACCACACGCCGGAGAATGTGCGGTTCGGCATCGACTACGCCCCCGGCGCATCGGAACTGCTGAACTACCTCGTCCGGCAGGCGAGCGTTCCCGAATATCAGGTCCGCTGGCGGTGGACCGAGAACAGCTTCGCCATCTGGGACAACCGCTGCACCCAGCATTACGCCGTGCAGGACTACTTCCCCGACGTTCGCAAGATGGAGCGCGCCGGAATCATCGGCGACAAGCCCTTCTGAAGTCACTGAACCACAGTCTATTTCGATACAGCAGCCTATTTCGATCGGAGTACAGCCATGCATTTCCACGACGACGCCTTGTTCCCGGAGAACCAGGAGAAGCTGGTCATCACCAGCGCGCCGTACGGGCCGGAATGGGAGCCCGACGATTTCCGCGAGGATCTGCCGCTGACCATGGAGGAACATATCCAGCAAGCCGTCGACTGCTACGAGGCCGGCGCCACCGTGCTGCACATCCACGTGCGTGAACTCGACGGCAAGGGGTCCAAGCGCCTGTCGAAGTTCAACGAGCTGCTGGCCGGGCTGCGCGAGGCCGTCCCGGAGATGATCCTGCAGGTGGGCGGATCGATTTCGTTCGCGCCGGAAGGTGAAGGCGCCGAGGCGAAGTGGCTGTCCGACGACACCCGCCACATGCTGGCCGAACTCGATCCGAAGCCGGATCAGGTGACGATCGCGATCAACACCAGTCAGATGAACATCATGGAGTTGATGACCGCCGACGATATCGCCGGCACCTCGATGCAGCGGCCGGAACTGGCCGAGGCCTACCGGGAGATGACCGTCCCGGCCGGACCGGCGTGGGTGGCCGAACATCTGCGTCGCCTGCAGGGCGCGGGGATCCAGCCGCATTTCCAGCTGTCGAGCATTCCGCAGCTCGAGACGGTCGAGCGGCTGATCCGTCGCGGCGTGTACACGGGTCCGCTGAATCTGACATGGGTCGGCATCGGGGGCGGCTTCGACGGACCGAATCCCTACAACATCATGAATTTCATTCAGCGCGTCCCCGACGGGGCTTGCCTGACCCTCGAGACGCTGATGCGCTCGGTGCTGCCGGTCAACGCGATGGCGATCGCCATGGGACTGCACACGCGCTGCGGTAACGAGGACACCATCTGGGGGCGCAAGGGGGAGAAGTTCACCTCGGTGCAGCAGATCCAGCAGCTTGTCCGCATCGCCGGTGAACTGGGCCGCGAGGTCGCCACCGCCAAGGATGCGCGTGAGATCTACAAGATCGGCACCACCTACGCCGACGCCGACGAAACCCTCGCCCGGCTCGGCTACGCCCCCAACCGCAGGCCCGGCCAGGTCGGCTTCACCCACCACGCCTGAGTGGACGTACTCCGTCGGGCGGTCCACCGGCTCCGCCCGCCGGGCCTCCGTGCTCGGCCACACCGACTTGCAGAAAGGAGTTGCAGCACAGTGCACACTGCCCTCGACCCGACCGTGGTGATCGTGCCGGGCCTGCGTGATCACGTTCCCGATCACTGGCAGACGAAACTCGCCGCGACGCTGGAGCGGGTACGTATCGTGCCACCGCTCGAGCAGGACGGAATCGGCCTCGCGGCGCGGGTACAAGCCCTGGATCGGGTGCTGT
Source organism: Nocardia sp. 852002-20019_SCH5090214 (assembly GCF_001665865.1). Lineage (NCBI taxonomy): Bacteria > Bacillati > Actinomycetota > Actinomycetes > Mycobacteriales > Nocardiaceae > Nocardia > Nocardia sp. 852002-20019_SCH5090214. Next base: position 318,485 of record NZ_LZMK01000393.1, read on the forward strand.
CGGACGTGGCCGGGCCGGTGGTACTGGTGGCCCACAGTGCAGGCGTGATGATCACCGTGCACTGGGCACAACAACCGACCCGCGATGTTCACAGTGCGCTGCTGGCCACTCCGGCCGATATCGAAAAGCCCTTTCCTCCCGGCTATCCGACGACCGAGCAACTGGACGCCGACGGCTGGTTGCCGATTCCGCGGCGCCGGCTGCCGTTTCCGAGCATCGTCGCGGCGAGCACCACCGATCCGCTGGCATCCTTCCGGCGGGTGGCCGGTATGGCGGAGGCATGGGGCAGCCGGCTGGTCGACCTGGGCGATGTCGGACATCTCAATCCGGCGTCGGGTTTCGGACCCTGGGACCGCGCCGGGGAACTGCTGCGGGCGGCCGTCGACCTGGCCCGCCCGTCCGCGGTCGGTCGGGAGGCGCGATGACCGAGGTGATCATGTCGGCGGCGGCAGCGGTCGCCGACATCTCCTCCGGATCCTCGCTGGCGGTGGGCGGGTTCGGGTTGTGCGGCATCCCGGAGACGTTGATCGAGGCGGTCGCCGCCGCCGGAGCCGACGAACTCGCCGTCGTGTCCAACAATTGCGGCACGACGGCGTACGGCTTGGGAATTCTGCTGGCGGACAAGCGAGTACGCCGCGTCACCGCCTCCTATGTCGGTGAGAACGCGGAATTCGCCCGGCAGTATCTGTCGGGCGAACTCGAAGTCGAGCTCACTCCGCAGGGCACTCTCGCCGAACGGCTGCGCGCCGGCGGAGCGGGTATCCCCGCCTTCTACACACCGGCCGGCGTCGGCACGCTGATCGCCGACGGCGGAATGCCGTGGCGCTTCGGGCCGAACGGCAGCGTGGCGGTCGCGTCGCCGCCGAAGCCGGTGGCCACCTTCGCGGGGCCCGCCGGGCCGAAACCCTATGTGCTGGAGGAGGCGATCACCACCGACTTCGCCCTGGTACACGCGCTCATCGGCGACACCGCCGGCAATCTGGTCTTCGACAAATCGGCGCGCAACTTCAATCCGCTGGTCGCGGCGGCGGGCCGGATTTGTATCGCCGAGGTCGAAACGGTCGTTCCCGCAGGCGATCTCGACCCGGACCGGATTCACCTGCCCGGCATCTTCGTCGATCGCATCGTGCCCGCCGGGCGGGCCCGGGGTCGCATCGAGAAGCGGACCGTACGGAGCGAGGAGAGGAAATGAGCGGCGTCATCGCCCGTTCCGGATGGGATCGCTCCGCGATGGCGGCGCGGGCCGCGCGAGAATTGCGTCCGGGTGAATACGTCAATCTCGGCATCGGCCTGCCCACGCTGATTCCCGACCACCTGCCCGCCGATATCCGGGTCACCCTGCATTCGGAGAACGGCATCCTCGGCACCGGGCCCTATCCGGTCGAGGCCGAGGTCGACGCGAATCTGATCAATGCCGGCAAGGAGACCGTCACGGTGCTTCCCGGTGCCTCCTTTTTCGATTCCGCGACCAGTTTCGGGATGATCCGGGGTGGTCACATCGATACCGCGATTCTCGGCGGCATGCAGGTTTCGGCCACCGGTGACCTCGCCAATTGGATGGTGCCGGGCCACATGGTCAAGGGCATGGGCGGGGCGATGGATCTGGTGCACGGCGCCCGCCGGGTGATCGTGCTGATGGAGCACACCGACAAATCCGGCGCGCCGAAACTGGTGGACCGCTGCACATTACCGCTGACCGGCGTGGGCGTGGTCCATCGCGTCATCACCGATCTGGCGGTCCTCGACGTCACCGCTTCCGGTCTGGTGTTGCGCGAATGCGCACCGGGCGTGACCGGGGACGACGTCGGCGCCGCGACCGGCGCCCCCGTACTCACCGACATCGGCGGACACTGACCGTTCTCGATCTCGCGATGGTGCGCGAGTTCGGATCATCGACCTGTTTCGCTCTGTCCGCCACTGTCTTTCGACGCAGCCCGACGCCATTGGCTCGGGCTGCGTCCGTGATGGCTGCGGAACCAGCGAGTGAAACTGGCGGGGCTGGAGAAACCGAGCATATCCGCGATCTCGGTGAGGGAACGGCCCTGATTTCCCACCACTCGGCGGGCCAGATCCAGCCGGGTGGTGTTCACGATCTCCGAGTAGGTGCAGCCCTCGTCCGCCAGGCGGCGGTGGACGGTACGACGGTCCACGCCCAGACTGCGCGCGACCTGGTCGGCGGAGCAGCGGCCGGTCGGTAGCAGCATTTCGACGAGTTCCTGGACCCGGTCGCGCATCGCCGTTGCGTGGCCGCTGTCCACGGCGCCGAGCAATTGTTGCGTGTACGGGCGCAGCAGCGGGTCCGACATCGGGTTCGGGGTATCGAGATCGCTTGTGTAGAGCGTGATTCCGGTGAATTCGTGATCGAATGTCAACTGGGGTCCGAACAATCGCAGATGCGTGGTGCGATCCCGCGGCGCGGAATGGGTGAAGGTGGTTTCCGCCGGTTGCCAGCCCGCTCCGAGGAATGCGCGCAGAATTCCCTGCAGCGCTCCCATGGCCAGTTCGGTGGCCTGGCGGGTGCTGCGGTGCTCGCCGATATCCAGACTCAAACGGACGTGGGCGATCCCGTTGCGTTCGGTGAGGCGTATGTGCAGCGATTCGTTGTAGGTGTGCTGATGGCGCACCATCAGTTCGAGGGCGCTGCGCACATCGGGTTCCTCGCGAATCACCAGACTCAGCGGGCCCAGATTGGACAGTCGCCGCCGTTCCGCGAGCAGCAGTCCGAAATCCTGCCGGCCGGATTCCGCGGCCGAACGCTCGAGGAGTTCGGTGACGGCCGCGGCGGGCACCCACCGGTCCTGCAGGCTCAGGCCGGCCGGATCGAGTCCGGCCTCGCGCAGCAACCGGGCGGGATCGAGCCCGAGAGACCGGCCGAGATCCACGTAGTCGTTCAAGGCCGCGTATCGCGCCAGGGGTTTCATCAGCGCCTCGCTGTCCCAGATTGTTCGCATCCGTGTCCCCGAGAGTAAAGCACGATAGGACCGGCGCCCCTACTGTTGTCTCCATCACAGCGAGGTGGCCGCCCGATGTTGCCGGTCGGCCACAGGGCTCGAGCGTTTCGGCGCCTCAGCGCCCGCACCTTCCCCAGCTCCGGCGGGCGTCGCCCGCCGCGTTCGTAGGAGCACCCATGCAGTTGAACACCACCCCTGAGCTTCCCGCCGCGCAGGCCTCGGCCGTATCGACCGGCCGTACGCGGCGCTACCCCTGGCTGGTCTTCGCCCTCGCCTTCGGGCTGTTGCTCGCCGACTACATGTCCCGCCAGGTCCTCAGCGCGGTCTTTCCGCTCCTGAAAACCGAATGGGGCCTGACGGATTCACAACTCGGATCACTGAACAGCGTGGTGGCGCTCATGGTGGGCCTGTTGACGTTCCCTCTCTCGCTGCTGGCCGATCGCTGGGGCCGGGTGCGCAGCCTGGTGCTGATGGCGACGCTGTGGAGTATCGCCACCCTGCTGTGCGCGCTCGCGTCGAACTATCACCAGATGCTCGGCGCGCGATTCCTGGTCGGCGTCGGGGAGGCGGCCTACGGCAGTGTCGGGATCGCGGTGGTCCTCGGCGTGTTCGCGCCGCGGGTGCATGCCGCGCTGAGCGGTGCCTTCATGGCCGGGGGTTCGTTCGGTTCGGTGCTGGGTGTCGCGGCCGGCGGCGCGATCGCGGTACACCTGGGATGGCGGTGGTCGTTCGTCACCATGGCGGTCGTGGGCCTGCTGCTCGCGGCGCTGTTCGCCGCGCTGGTCGACGAGCGGAAACTCGCTCGGCACGCCGACGCGGAATCGGTCGAACCGGCGACGCACACCGAATTCCGGGCGCCCGTCTCGTCGCTGTTCACCAACCCGGCGGTGCTGTGCGCCTACGTCGGTGGGGGCGTGCAGCTGTTCGCCGCCGCGGTGCTGCTGGCGTGGACGCCGAGCTTCTTCAATCGGGTCTACGGTTTGGCGGCGGATACCGCAGCCGTCGCCGCTGCGGGTGTCGTCCTGCTGGTCGGCGCCGGAATGGTGTGCTGCGGCATCGTCACCGACCGGATCGGCCGCCGCGACCTGTCGCGCAAATGGCTCGCCGCCATCGTGTTCTGCTCGATCTCGCTGATCTGCCTGACGCTCGGATTCAGCATCGAACACGGTGCGGCACAACTGATTCTGATCGGCGTCGGCGCATGGTTCTCGGGCGGTTCCTCCGGGCCCACCGCCGCGATGGTGGCCAACCTGACCCATTCGTCGGTCCGCGCCTCCGCGATGGGAACGCTGACGCTGTCCAACAGTCTGCTCGGAATGGCCTTGGGCCCCTTCGTCGTCGGCGTGCTCGCCGACCACTACGGCCTGAGCGCCGCACTACGACTCGCCCCGCTCGCCTATCTCGTCGCGATCGCCGCACTGGTGGCCGGTCGCTGCCTGTACCCGGCCGGGCTGCGCACACTCGCCGCTGTTCACAACCGATGATGAGGAAACCGATGAAATTCACGACACCCGCACTGATCACGGCGCTCGGGATCACCGCCGCCGCCGTCACCACCGGCACCGCTCATGCGGAACCCGACCGCACCGCGGTGCACTACGAGATCGGCCGCCAGGCGGATTCTGCCCTGGTGACGACTTCGGACGGCAAGCTGAAAGTGGTTGCGGATCAATTGATTCTCACCGACCGTGCGGATCGGCCGGTCGCCGCCGTACCGCTGACCTTCGCCGTCGACGACATCGCGTATCCGATCACCGCCCACATCGACGGCTCCACCGCGACACTCACCCCGGACAGCGGTAACGGGCGGCCCACCCAGGCGCGTCGCGATGTCGTCTCGGTCCGGCAGGCGGCGGAATCGTTCACGCCACGCGATTCACAGGCGCTGGGCGCGTTCGGTCAGCGGGTCGCCATCGCGGCCGGAGTCAGCGCGGTACTGGGCGCGGTCATCGGCGGCGGAATCGGCTGCCTGGTCGGCGGCGCCGTCGGCGCGGCGATCTCCAGTCCGGTGATCGTGCTCCTGGCGCCGTTCGTCGGAGCCACCGTCGCCGGCTGTGTCCTGGGCGCCGCCACGCTCGGCGCCGTGGGATCGATGGCCGGTCTCATCCTGGCCGGTGGTCCCATCACGCTGTTCTCCGCCATCCAGTACTTCTCGACGGTGCTGGCGCCGTGCCCGCCCGAGCTGCCCTACTGCAAGGACCCCGCACAGCCCGCACCCGCCAAGTAGTCGGCCGCCGGATTCTTCGACCACATCTCAGGAGGCATCGTGTTCGATTCGCCCGCACCGGTTTCCACACCGGTCGTCGACGGCATGCGGGCCGGCGGAAGCTGGAACCCGCTGTGGGATCAGCTCTACGAATGGGACCCGGAATGGACCGAACGGTTCATGGCCATGAACGCCACACCGATCGCGCGCCACATCTTTCCACCGGAATTCGTCGAATTGCTGAGCATCGCGATCGACGCGTCCTGCACCCACATGTACGCCCCGGGCGTGCGCCGGCACATCCGCGCCGCACTGGACTTGGGTGTGCCACCCGAACAGATCCTGACGGTCCTCCAGATGGTCAGCGTCCTCGGCATCCACGCCTGCAACCTCGGCATACCCATCCTCGCGGAGGAACTCGGCGAACCCCGGCCGGACCGATGACGCAGTAGTCCGATCGGTAGCGTCGATCGATCAGGTGGGGTCGCCGTACGCCTGTGCCGCCGTGTTGACGCCGGGGGTCCGGGCTCGATCGCTACGCTGGCGCGGTCCCCGGGAAAAGGAGCGTTCATGGGTGCCGCTGTCGATCGGTTGGCCGAGATCGCGTTTCCGCTGTCGCCGTGTCCGGACGAGAGCCGGGCGTTTCACGAACAGTGGCCGGTGCGGCTGGGGGACACCGATGGGGACCAGCGGCTGCGGCTCGATGCGGTGGCGCGGTATCTGCAGGACATCGGCTACGACCACCTGCAAGTGGTCGAGGACGGCGATCTGCATCCGGGGTGGATCGTGCGGCGGACCGTGATCGACGTGCTGCGGCCCATCGAATTCGGGGATCGGGTGCATCTGCGGCGCTGGCCGTCCGCCCTGTCGAATCGGTGGTGCAACATGCGCATCCAGGTGCGCAGTGAGAACGGCGGCCTGATCGAGACCGAGATGTTCCTCATTCACGTCGATATCGAGGCCGGTCGGCCGGCGCGGATGACCGAGCGCTTCATGGCGCCGATGCGCGCCGCCACCGTCGAGCACCGCCTGCGGTGGCGGGCCGCCTTGCGGGAGGGGGCCGGTGACGACGCCGAATTCCGTCCGTTTCCGCTGCGGGTCACCGATGTGGACCGCTACGGGCACGTGAACAACGCGGTCCATTGGGAGGCTGTGGAGGAGGCGCTCGCGCGGTTCCCCGACGCACCGGCGCCGCCCTATCGGGTGATTCTCGAACACGCCGGGCCGGTGATGGGCGCCGACGAGGTGCTGATCCGCGCGTGGCGGGATGCGGGCGCGCTGCATGTGCAGCTCGAAGTCGACGGCAGCGCACGCACATTGGCGCGGATCGAACCGCTCACGCGCTGACGATCCGCGCCGGGCGTTTGCCGCCGCCCGGCGCGGTCCTCGGTCATCGCGGCGCGTTGGCCGGGTCGGCGAGGGTCGGGGTGCGTCCCTGCCGATGTGCCTGCTGGGCGTCGTCGAAGAACTCGCGGCTGAACAGTGCCGAGAGGATCGCGATACCGCCGCGGTGAACACGGAACTCGCTCTTGGTGCTGGTTCCGGTCAACCGGACGACTCGGCCGGCGGCATCCTGCGGCCGAGCGAAATCCTTCACCCGGCCACGCCCGGTCCACTCCAGGTCGCTGTGCTCGACGACCGCGTCGTCGGGAACCAGCAGCTTGACCATGGCGTGGTCCACGTCGGCATGGACGACGATCGGGTCCTCGCCCTCGATCCACGGCGAGCGCAGGTCGATGACGACGCTCGCGTAACGGGCCTTCACCTCGAAGGCGGTGGCGTGGGTCCAATCGCCGAGACGCTTGGCGGTTTCGTGATCGGCGTGAATGCGGACGGTGTCGGTCGTGAGGGTCATTGTTCTGGTCCTTCCGGATCTCAGTGGTCGGGTTCGCCTGCCTCTCAATAGTGACACACAAACTAGTATCGAAGCAACTAGTCTTTCAAAAACTAGTCTGGTGGCACCTAGTAGGATGGGTGACATGCCCACCTCCGACCGGTTCAAGCGATCTCCGCTCGCCATGGCGGTGCTCGGCATCCTGCACCTGGAGCCGATGCATCCGTACGCCATCCAGCGCCGCATCAAGGAGTGGGGGAAGGACAAGGTCGTCAATGTCGGGCAGCGCGCCCAGCTCTACAAGACGATCGCGCGCCTGCAGGACGCCGGTCTGGTGGCGGTCCGCACCACCGGTCGCGACCAGCAGTATCCGGAACGCACGGTCTACGAGATCACCGACGCGGGCCGCGATGCCTGCACGGCCTGGCTCACGGACATGCTCGCCGTGCCCCGCAACGAATTTCCCGAATTCCCGGCCGCCCTGTCGTTTCTGATGCTCCTCGGTCCCGACGCGGCCCGCGAAGAACTGGAGCGCCGGCTGAAAGCGTTGCGCGCCGAGCATTCCGAGCTCGAGACCGGCCTCGCGCAGGCCACGCGGTTCGGCCTGCCGCGTGTCACCATGCTCGAGGACGAATATCAGCGTGCGGTCACCGAGGCCGAAATACGGTGGCTGGAAGGCGTTGTCGCCGCCCTCGCCGACGGGACGCTCACCTGGTCGTGGGAGTCGCTGGCACGGTTCCGGGACCAGGCCGCCCCCGGCGACTAGATATGCCACCGTGGCCGGATGCGGCTCGACGGCCCTATCGTCGGTTACGGTGCCGACGTCGAGACGAACCGGCACGAACCGCCGGCGACCAACAGGACACAGGGGATGGCAATGGCAAAGATCGTGTTGTTCGGAGCTACCGGATATACCGGCCGCCTGACCGCTCGAGCCCTGCTCGATCGCGGCGCCGAGCCGATATTGGCCGCTCGTAACGCCACCGCGCTACAGCAGCTCGCGGCCGATCTCGGCGGCGTCGAGACCGCGGTGGCCGACGTAGCCGATCCCGCATCGGTGCGCGCCCTGCTCGATCGCGGGGACGTGCTGGTGACGACGGTGGGACCGTTCCTGCGGTACGGCGGCCCGGCGCTGGAGGTGGCACTCGAGTCGGGTGCGCACTACTTCGACTCGACCGGCGAAGGCCCGTTCATCCGCCGGGTCTTCGATCGCGACGCCGACGCGCGCCAGGCGGGTGTCGCCCTGCTGACGGCCTTCGGATTCGATTACGTCCCAGGCAATCTGGCCGCCGCCCTCGCGCTGCGCGACGCGCCGGACGCCGCCCGAGTCGACATCGGCTACTTCATCGCCAGCCCCGGCACCAGCGGCGGCACCCGCGCATCCATGGTCGGCATGTTGTTCGAGCGCGGCTTCGCCCTTCGCGACGGTGACATCGTGCCGGAGCGAACCGGGGCCCGGACGCACACCTTCGAGGTGGAGGGCCGCGCGCTCAGGGGCGCCTCGATTCCGGGGTCGGAACACCTCGTTCTGCACCGCGCCCATCCGAACCTGCGCGAGGCCGACGTCTATCTCGGCATGCCCGGCGGCGCCGCCCGTGTGCTGCAGGCGACCTCCCTCGTCACGGACACCGTCGCCCGGGTGGCGCCCATGAAGCACATGGCCGAGAGTGCCTTGAATGCCCTGGTCAAGGGTTCGACCGGGGGGCCCGATGCGGCCACCCGGGCCCGGACGCGCACCTGGTCGGTCGCCGAAACCCGCGACGCCACGGGCCGAATCCTGTCCTCTGCCACCCTGGCCGGCGTCGACCCCTACGACTTCACCGCCGCGATCCTCGCCTGGGGCGCGCACACCACGCTCGCCGGTGGTCTCGTCGGCACCGGCGCCCTCGGGCCGGTCGAAGCCTTCGGCCTGGAACCGCTCACCGCCGCGGCGGCCGATGCCGGACTGCGCGGGGCCACACCCGCGTAGACTGACTTCCGGACGTGCGAAGACCCGGCCGGGTATGGGTTAGTCCCGGTGACGCGAACCGTTGAACACCGCACCTTCCGCAGGTGTGACCTGTACGTCCCTTCCGATGATGTTGCATGCGAAGGGACTCGGTCATGTCGAAGTTCACTGTTGTTGTCGCCGGAGCCGGGCTGGGCGGGCTGGCCTTGGCGCACGGGTTGCGCCGCCGGGGCATCGATGTCGTTGTGTACGAACGTGATTCCGCAGTGGATACCCGGCGTCAGGGCTACCGGCTGCATCTGGACGCCGCGGCACGACGTGCGCTGCACCAGGTGCTGCCCGCGTCGCTGTGCGCACTGTTCGACGCCACCACGGGCACCCCGAAACCCCGATTCACGGTGCTGGACACCGAACTCGGTGAACGGTTCGCCCAGGATTCGGCGGAGCCGGCCTACGCGGTCGACCGCCTGACGCTGCGCCGCATCCTGCTCACCGGTATCGACGACCGCGTCGTCTTCGGCAAGGCGGTCGTCGGATACCGCACCGAGGGCGATCGGATCGACGTTCGTCTGGCCGACGGCGACAGTGTTCGTGCCGACATACTGGTCGGCGCCGATGGGATCAATTCCGTTGTGCGCCGGCAGTATCTGCCGCATGCCCGGATCGTCGACACCGGTGTGCGCCAGCTCTACGGTGCGATCGCGCTGAACGCGCGGACGCGGAACTTGTTCGACGACAGCATGTTCGGCATCTTCACCATGATCGCCGGCCCGGACCGGAATTTCGTCGGCGTCGCGCCCGTCGAATTCCCCGAGGACCCGGCGACCGCGGCGGCCCGCCTCGTGCCGGCCGCGAACCTGCCGTCCGTTCCGGACTACATGACCTGTTCGTTCGGCGCTCGCACCGAGTGGTTCGGTGCCGTGGAAACGTCCCTGCGCGACCTCGACGGCGGCCGCCTGAAAGATCTCGTCTCCGCCGCGGTCCGGACCTGGCATCCACGCATTCGCGCGATCGTCGACGCCTGCGACCCGGCCGGTATGTTCGCCCTCCCGCTGCGAACCAGCGTGCCGATCCCGGCGTGGCCGACCACGCCGATCACCCTGCTGGGTGATGCCGTGCACGCCATGAGTCCGGCGGCGGGATCTGGCGCCTGCGTCGCACTACGCGACGCGGCCGACCTGGCCGAGACTCTCGAATCCGTTGTGGCAGGGAAGGATCGGCGTTCCGCGCTGCACGAGTACGAACAACGTCTGATCGACTACGGATTCACCGCGGTCCGCACCGGGGCAGCCGACGGACACCGCTTTCTGGGGCAGAACCCGCTGCCCGCGTAGGGGGCGGGACGAGGGCCGCGATCCGGCGATCGGGCGCTTCCCACGCCGAGCGGCCCCCTCGCGCGCATGGCAGGCTGCGGGCATGGAGCTCTCGCGCTGTGTTGTCCTGGTCCCGACCCACGGATCGATCGCACCGGATTTCGCCCGCAATCTGGCCCGGCTGGAGCAGCGTGGTTACGAGGTCCGGACCGTCACGGGATTCGCGGCGATCGATCAGGGACGCAGTCAGATGGCCACCGACGCGTTGCGCGACGGATTCGAAGGGCTGATGTGGATCGATTCCGATATCGCGTTCGATGTGGATTCGGTGGACCGGTTGCGCGCACACGATCTGCCGATCGTGTGCGGGATCTATGCGAAGAAGGGTGTGCGCGGCCTGGCCTGCCATGTGTTGCCCGGAACCCCGAGCATCCTGTTCGGTGAAGGCGGGGGATTGCTGGAGATCAAATACGCCGCCACCGGATTCCTGTTCACCCACCGCGACGTCTACGAAACCGTCGCCGAACACGAACAACTTCCGGTGTGCAATCTGCGGTTCGACCGCCCGACCGTCCCGTATTTCCTGCCCATGCTGGTACCCGACGGTGAGCACACCTGGTATTTGGGCGAGGACTACGCGTTCTGTGAGCGAGCGCGGCGCAGCGGCTACTCGATCATGGCCGACAGCTCGTTCCGGCTGGGGCATGTGGGGACCTACAGCTACAGCTGGGAGGAAGCGGGTGCGGATTCGCACCGCTACGCGAGTTACAACTACCGGCTGGGGTGAGTCGCAGATTGCGATCGAATGTCCGGAACGCGAATTCCGGTTACTTCGCAGCGATCGGGCGGTCCGGCACGAAATTCGCAATGTGCGTCCCACTGGGGTTGAATCGGGATATGCGGTCGGACTATCACGCGAATCTGCGGCAGCTCGCCGAGTTGTTGCATGCGATGTGTGAACAGGACCGGACGGCCATTTCGGCGGCCACCTACGCGGTGGTGAACGCCGATATCGAACAGGCCGAGGCCGCGCTGGACGTCGTCGGCCGGGTCGAGGAGATGGCGCAGCAGACCGAACAGGAAGCGCTGCGCCTGCTGGCCTTGCAGGCCCCGGTCGCCAGCGAGTTGCGGCGGGTGGTGACCGCTATCCAGCTCACCGGTCATCTTCAGCGCATGGGCGCGCTGGCCGGGCATATCGCCACCAGCGCGCGCCGGCGCCATCCCGAGCACGTCGTTCCCGAACCGGTGCGGCCGTTGGTCGAGCGCCTCGGCTCCACCGCCTGTGCCATCGCCACGAGCGCCGCGGCGGTGCTCGAAACCGGCGATCCCTACGACGCGGCCGGTCTCGACGCCCAGGACGACGCGCTGGACCATCTGCACGAGCAACTGCTGGCCGCGGTGCTGGACCACGACTGGGCGCACGGCATCACGGCCGCGGTCGATCTCACGCTGCTGGGACGGTATTACGAGCGCTTCGCCGACAATGCCGTGGAAGTGGGACGCCGCACCATCTTCCTCACCACCGGGGAAACCGCCGAGAACTGGGCGCCGGACGACGACGAGTGATCCGGCCGGCCCGCAGATCTCATGGGGCGGAACCGAATTCGGCCAGCACCGTGCCGTGCCGGACGACACCGGAGAGGCCGGGGAGCTCCGCCGGCGCCGACCAGGTGCGAAATCCGTCGTAGCTGTCGCTGTAGAGATAGCGGTCCTCGGTGTAGGCGTCGAGATAGATGCGATGCCCGCCGTCGGGCAGCGGCACCACCGACGGGCCTTCCCGCGGGCCGCCCCATCCGGCCCAATCACCTTTGGCCACAAAGGAATACGGGCCCAAGGGGTTGTCCGCGACCGCCAGTTCGACGAGTTTGGTGTCCTCGTTCTTCACGAACGCGTACACCCGCCCGTTCCACCGCACCAGCTGCGTGTCGATGTAGCCCAGCGAACCCGGACCGCTCGGGCCGACTCCGAGCATCGGTATCGGCGGCGCCCAGGCGGAAAGTCCCGCGCCCGCCGGTATCAGCAGGTGCGGGGTGAAGCCGTGCCCCCAGGTCAGCGACACGATGATGCCGACTCGGCCCGCCGCATCGGCATACCACTCCGGGGCCCACGCCCCTTCCAGGCGGCCCGGCACCAGCATCGGGACCGAGGCCAGCTCCGTCCACGCGATCCGGTCGCGGCTGCGCGCCAGGCCGATCGAGGTCGCATCGGGGGCTTCGGTGTAGGTGAGGTAGTACCAGCCGTCGGTATGCAGCAGCACGCTCGGATCGCGAGCCAATCCGGTGCGCGGTGTGAACGCGCGTTCGGCGACCGACGTGAACACCGTCGCATCCGCCGACTCGTATACGGCCACGGTGGTGTCACTGTCGGTGCGAAACGCCGTCATGGTGTACCGCGTGGGCACCCGCTGGGGGTCGGCGCCGATCCCCGGTAGCGCCGACTGCGCTCGTGCCGTCCCCGGCGCCAGCAGGGGCAGTCCGGCCAGCAACGCGAGTGCGGCTCTGCGTCCCATCGCCATGACCAGCGATTGTGCGGTTCGCGCGCGACGATTCGCCGCAGGCGCGCCGGAGCGGACTCGCCTCCGGCGTGGCGTGGCCCCAGCCCGCCGCCGACTGTAGTGGAATCGATGCGCAGCCCGCGGTTCAGCCCGAACGTGAAGTGATCTTGCTCGACACCACCGGCACCGACCTCCCGGCCGACGCGGCGAAGGCCGCGGCCGGACCGGAGGTGGCCAGACCAAGAGGGAGAACTCACTCGTGCGAACAACTCTTGTGGCGCTCGTGCTGGCTCTGTTGACAGCGGGCGGCGTCGCGACGGCGGGTCCGGCACCCGCGCAATCCGATCCGATTCCGATGAACCCGCGCACCTCGTTCGCTGTGGCCGCACTGATCCCCGGAACCGGCGCGGGCACAGAGAATTTCGACGAGATCCGGCCCGCCCTGTCGATCATCAAGCTGTATCTGGTCGACTACGTGCTGCGCCACGGCGACGGTTCCGGCTCGGATCGGCGGGCGGCGCAGCGCGCGATCCAGCTCTCCGACAGTGCCGCCGCCAGTGAGCTGGATACCAAGTACCCCCACGCCATCGACGCCACCGCCGCGGAGTTCGGATCGGCCGACACCCGGCGCGGTTCGTTCTGGGGCGACTCCTACACCAGCGCCCGGGACGTAGCCGAATTCCTCGCCGCCAAGCAACGCACCGATCCCGGTTCGCCCATGCTGCGGTGGATGGCCACCGCGAGCCCGATCGCCGCCGACGGTACGGCGCAGAACTGGGGCACCGCGCATCTTCCCGCGATCATCGGCACGAAATGGGGATGGTCGGACGACGGCACCGAGGTCGCCTCGGCCTCCTTCGGCCCCGGCTTCGCGATCGCCGCCTTCACCCACGGCGATGCGAACGACGAGAACGCCGACCTCGCGGTATTCACGGGGAAATAACGGCGCTGCGGCTGCCGGTCGGCGCGGCGTCGCGCACAGCGGTTGGAGATATTTCGTGTGCGGAGATCGCGGACCGGTTACCGTGACACCCGGAGATCCTCCGTTTGGTTCTGCCGCTGCGGGGGAAGGTATTTCGGAGAATCCCGCGTTCGAGCGGGCGGGGAGGGCGATTCGATGGACGCGGTAGGGGACACGGTGCCCGTCGGTTCGATTCCGATCGGTGCCGTTGTTCGGGATGTCGTCGCGGAGGTAGCTCCCGACGAGCTGCCGGTGGTGGATCGACTGCGGCAATTGGGCGACGACCGCGCGGCGCGTCTGCTCGCGCGCCGCAGAAGTGGTGGTGATCTGCTCGGTTTCGGCATCGACGAGGTCGCTGTGCTGGCGAGCCCGGTGCTGTGGATCGTGCTCACCAAGGCGGCGGAGCAGTTCACGGAGGGGGCGATCAGCAGCGGTGGCCAGGCGGCGCGGCGCTGGTTGCGCAAGCGGCTCGGCCGCGCGAAGGCCGTGACGGTATTGCCTCCGCTCGAGCCCGAACAGATCGCGGAGGTGCGGGCGCGGGTACTGGATTCCGCACTGCGCAGTGGCATGGACGCCGATCGGGCTCGGCTGCTGGCCGATTCGGTGGCCGGCCGTCTGGTCGTCGACGCGGTGCCCGAGCTCGCCGAGCCCTCGGCCGAACCCGACCGCGATTCGAGCACACCGAGCTGACCGTGCGTGCCGAGGAGGGGGAGGCTGCCGCGGGTCCGGACGCGGTACCTATAGACACCGGATTCTTCGCCGCAGGCACCGCGGTCCGGTTCGCGTTGCTGCTCGCCTTCGTCACGGTCGACAGCCTGACTCTGCTGTCGACCACCCTGGTGCAGTTACGCGAGGGCGACGAGTGGTACACCTGGTTCCAGTTGTGCCGTCTCGCAGTGGGATACGATCCGACCGAGCCGTATATACCCGCAGCGATGATGACGCGTGCGGCATTCGTCGCCTCGTGCGACGCGGCTCACGGGGTGCGTTCCCACAGCGATCCGGTGACGGTGATATCGGCCCTCGCGGTGGTGTTCGCTCTCGCCGCGGCGCTGTTCGTGCTGGGCCCGATGTGGCGGCGCCGACGTGGCCGGTTGCTGCCGGTGGATCCCGAGTCGTCCGACGAACTGGCGCGGCAATTGCGAGATCTCGTGCAGCGGGCCGACTTACGCAGGACACCGGCGTTCGCCATCGATCCGAGGGCGGATTCCGTCGGTGCGGTCGTCTTCGGCCGGATGGGCCGCTACACCGTATGCCTGGACGCCGGCCTGGTCGCACGGGGCAGCGCCGAGCCCGCCGTGCTGCGCGACGTGGTACTGCACGAACTGGCGCACATCCGCAATCGCGACGTGGACATCACCTACGCCACGGTCGCGCTGTGGCGGGCATTCCTGATCTGCGCGCTGCTACCCAACATTGTCGGGCAGGCCGTATCACTGTTCCAGCATCCCGATATCTGGCGTAGTCAATGGGAATTGGGGTTGCGTGGCCTGATCCGGGTCGTGGTCCTCATCGCGTTGACTTATCTCGTCCGGGCGGACATCTTGCGTACCCGCGAGGTCTATGCCGATATCGACGCCGCGCGCCTCGCCGGGGATACCGCCTTCACATGGCGGGATCGACCCGGCGCGCGTCGTCCGAAACTCCCTGCCCGGCATCGCCTTCTGGGGCTGATGCGCACGCACCCCGACTGGTCCGACCGCAGTCGATGGCGAAACGACCCGGGAATACTGTTCGGCGCGACCGCACTCCCGATGTTCCTCACCGGAGTCACCGCGCAGGTGGCGAATGTTCAGGCGACCATCTGGTCGAGTCCCGGCACTACGGCCGAGGTGGCGACCTGGACGACCGCCGTACTCGTCGTCGGCATCGCGGGTTACATC
Organism: Nocardia sp. 852002-20019_SCH5090214; assembly: GCF_001665865.1. NCBI lineage: Bacteria > Bacillati > Actinomycetota > Actinomycetes > Mycobacteriales > Nocardiaceae > Nocardia > Nocardia sp. 852002-20019_SCH5090214. The sequence goes on from NZ_LZMK01000393.1 coordinate 334,075, forward strand.
CTCTGGCGCGCGGTCGGTTACGCGGTTCTCATCGATCGGCCGGTGCCCTCGGGATGGATTGCGGGCGTCTGGCTCGGCGCGGGCCTGGCGGTCGGCGAACTGCTGTCCTTCCGCACTGCCGGTGTGAGACTCTTGCCTCCCGACCCCGAGATTCTGATCGTCCTGCTGATCAGTGCTCCGGTATTCACGAGCTGGGTCACCCAGTGCGCCGAAATCTGGATTCGGGGTAGTCGTGGCCGATCGCTGCGCCTGGTGCGGATACTGGGACTCGCCGCGGCCCTGATCGTGTTCGGCACGTGGTACGGCTACTGGATGAACGGGCTTTTCCTCTTGCAGAGGGGGGCGCTGCGGTCGCCCGATTTGTCCTTGCCGGGAACCCCGGGATGGTTCTGGGTCGTCGCCGACCTCGGCAACAGACCGCTGGTACTCGTGGGCGCATCCGTTCTGTGGTTGTTCCCGTTGCTCGCCGTGGTGCGGCGATGGAACACATTCCCGCCCGCATGGGTGCGACGCGCCCGCACCGACGCATCGGACGCGGGAGCGGTGGTGCATCGGGCCGTGCCGGTGCGGCACGCCGCCGCGGGTGCGGTCGTCGGCGGTGGACTGTGCTGGTTGACCGTTGTGGTGATCATGGCGCGACTGCATCCCGACCAGCCGCCGTTCGGGCAGCTACCCGACGAGTGGGTGTTCCGCTATCCGATGTGGCTGAGCGCGGGTCTCGGCTGTGTGCTCATGCTGACGGCGATCGGAGTATCGGCGACCGCGGCGCGATTCCGGCTGCTCATGGGGCTCGCCGCCGCCGGCGGCGCCGGATTGGCCGGTCTGGCCGGCTTGTTCGTCCTCGCGGCGACCGACGGATGTATCGCACCCATGCGGGTCATGGCCCACACCTGCCGCTGGCGACCGGGCCCGGCCTGGATGGTCGTCACGTTGCAGGTGCCGTTCGTCCTCGGTCTCGCGATCTACCTCGCGGCGGTGGCCGCGCTGCTGGGTGCGGCCATCGCCGTGGCCGGCCGTCGGCTTGCCGGCCGAGCGCGGGCCACGGCACCGCGATTCGACATGGAGCCCGAGCTGCCGCGATCGGCGGTTGTGCGTGGTGTCGTCGTGGTGCTCGCGGCCGGAGCGGTGATCGCTCTGGTTGCGAATACCGCGATTTCCTTCTACGACCGTGGACATGTCGAGGGGGCCGCCGTCGGAACACTCGGGCGGGAAGCACAGCCCACCCCCGAGGCGCGGGCGCGCCGGATAGATGCCTGGCTTCGGGTCGGTGGTGCGGCCGAAGCCAACAGGCTCCACGACGACAACGAACGGTTACGAGCGGCTACTGCGGCCGCCGTGCGCGCTGCCGAGGGACAGCCGACGGTCGCCGTCGATCCGGAGATATTCGCGCCGTTGTGTGCTGCGATCGCCGCCGACGCCGACCGTGCGGCCGCGTTCGTTCCGATTCCGGACGACCTGGCCCAGGCCGACTGGGCGACATGGCTCGCCGTGGTGAAACGCGCCGGTGACGACTGCCGGCGCAGTTTCGACGACAAGAACGACACCCTGTTCGACCGATCGATGACCGAGTACGTCGCGGCCGACGCCGCGTACGCGACGCTCCTGCGCCACTTCGACGAGATCCGCGACGCCGCGGCGGGGGGCTGACCGGGGCATGCGAGACCGCTCACCCGATTGTCGGCAGGGTGAACGCGGCGGTGCGGACCACGTCGCCGTGCTCGAAATCGAGGAACAGCCGGTAGGTTCCGGGGCCGGGGACGGCGGTGTGGAAGGTGACCTCCGGGCCCGGGGCGGTGACGCCGTCGCCGGGTTCGCCGTTCGGGTGGACGTGCACATAGGCCAGATCGCCCGCCCGCAGGATCACCAGATGGCCGTAGGCCGCCAGATACGGCTGTAGGTCGGTGACCGGCTCGCCGTTCTTCCGCACGGTCAGGGTGAGCAGGCGGCCCTCGCCGGGCACCAGATCGCCGTCGAGAGTCACCTCGTAGCCGTCGACTTTCGCGGTCCGTTCGGCCGCGGGTGTCGGGCGAGGTTCGTACGCCCCGGTGACGGCCAGATCCGCGCCCAGGGTGATGGTCTTGCCGAGTGCGCGCGGGGCGATGTCGGTGAAGACTCGATACGCGCCCGCCGCCGGCAGGTTCAGCCGCACCGTCCAGATGCCGTCGGCGGTGAGTTCGGGATGCACGTGCCAGAACCCGGTCAGCTCCCGCTGCACCACGATCAGATGCAGCTCCCGATCGTGGATCGCGGTGTACTCGGTGACCGGTGTGCCGTCCGGCCCCAGGATCCGGAACCGGAAGTCGACCTCACCCGGTGCGAGGATCGGCTCGGCGAGCGCCAAAGTGTAACCGTCCTGGGTGATCTGGAGTCCGCCCGGCAGCCCACCACCGTGCGCGGCGTGTTCGGCGTGCCCGCCGTGGCCTTCGTGCCCGGCATGCTGCTCGCGCGGGCCGTGGGCCCCGTGATTCGCCTGTGCCCCATGGTGTTCGAGGTGAGCGTGTGTGGTCATCGTCCCGGCCTTTCGATCTGTTCTCGTCCGACATCGGAAACGTTAATACCCCTGGGGGGTATGTGCAACCGATGACAAGTGAGACGAAGAAGACGACCGGATTCGAAACGCGACCGGCCGGCCCGGAATCGGGCCGGCCGGTCGGTCGGAAAAGCTCTGAACGAAGTACCGAGCTCCTTCGGGGGAGTGCCCGTCAGCTCAGACCGGTCACTTCCTGGGCGATCGCGGCGAGCCGCGTCTGAGCGGCCGAGACGACGCCGTGGCGGTTCTTGTGGGCTTCCTCGTAGGCGACGATCGCGCGGATGTCGGCCGGCTCGGTGAGCTCCTTCACCGCGGCGACGGCTTGGGACACGTTCAACTCGTCGTAGTCGCCGACCGGGAGCTCGCTAGGTTCGAGAACACCCGTGGTGGCGCGGATCGAATGCAGCGCATCGGCGGCCGCACCGGCGCCTTCGTGGCGCGTGACCTGCTCGGCGGTTTCGAGCGCGGCATCGCGCGAGGCCGACAGCGTCTTGACGGCGACATCACCGGCGTGGGCTCCCCGCGCGAGCAGCTCGCCGAGCGCCGGCGGGGTGGTGCGAACGGAGTCCAGCGCGCGATCCAGGCCGCGAGCCGACCACGTGACGGGCAGGTTGAACAGTTTCACCGCGGTCCCCGTCGCCGCCTGAAGAACGGTGCGGCGCAACGCGGCCGGTCCGCCGAGGGCGTCCTCGGCCAGGACGGTGGTCAGCCAATCCACGGTGGCCGAATGCGCGGTGATCAGGCGGTCGGCCAACGTCACGACCTCGCGCTGCCCCGCGGCGGTCGCCAGGGCCTTGATGTAGCGGGCGCGGTCGAGCAGCTGGTGCTCCAGCGCCAGGTCGCCGAGCAGCGCCTCGTCGAACGGCTGAGCCTGTTCGGCCATCGCCTTGATGGCAGCGACCGCGCGGCCGAGGAACGGGCCGACCACCTCGGGCACACTGCCCAGATCGCGGATGGCCGCCTCGATGGCCTCGGCGCGGGCGCGGCCCTTGTCGGCGTTCTCGGAAAGCTCCCGGCGAACCGCCTCGGTCCGGGCCTGAGCGATCCGGGTCTCGGCCACCTGGATCTCGGTGTTGGTCAAGGTCAGCACAGCTCGCAGCTGGGCCAGCAGGGTGGAGGTATCGGGAGTGCTCATGCGAATCTCGTCCTTCGGCGTATAGACGGCATCAGGTCGGGGCGCAACGTTGCACCATATCTGCGACTACCCGCCATAACCGACGATTAACATGTTCGGCGCTGACGCGATCGCGGCAGCGGGCAGTCGTGGATCGGCCGAGCGGTCCTGATGCGGTCAACCGAGATAGGTCGATTCGAGCACGAGATCCTTGAGCACCTTCTGGTATTCGGCGTGCGTCCGATGCTCTCGGGTTGTCCACCGGGTGCCCTCGTGGCGGCGCATGAACGCTCGATACTCCGGGGCGCCCGGGTATTTCACGTTGTCCGCCACCACGACCGAGCCGGGACGCAGCCACTCCTGATCCATGATCCGGCGGAGATCGGGAAGATATTCGTCCTTCTCGTGGTCGAGGAAGGCGAAATCCAATGTGCCGGGGGAGAACTGGTGCTCATTACCCAGCGCGCCGAGCGTCTTCCCGTCGTCGCCGAGGGTGCCGACGATGACGACGATCCGCTCGCCGACGCCCGCGTGATCCCAGATCTGCCGCGCGACAGCGGCATTCGCCGCATTGAACTCGATCGAGTACAGCACGGCATCGGCCGGCATGACCCGCGCGATGCGCAATGCGCTGTACCCGCAATAGGTTCCGAGCTCCAGCAGGCGCCGCGGCCGCGCGGCGGCGACGGCCCGGTCGAGGATCCGGCCCTTCTCGTCACCGATGTTGATCAGGTAACTCTTGGTATAGCAGAACTCGTCGATCGCCCGGATGACGTCGTCGATGTCGCCTTTTCGCGCATGCGCGCACACATAGTCCGCCAGCGCCTGTTCCCGGCCGTCGCCGACCTGCCAGGTGGCGCCCATATGCCGGAGGCCGAACAGAAACCGCACATACGACCATCGCAGGAACATCACCGGTTTGCCCACGCTCTCGTTGGCGGCGATCGCCAGGGCGACCGCCGCGACGGCGGCCAGGGCCAACCGCGGGAGACGGAGACCGAACACAGCCGGCCGGCGGGCGGCCAGCAGAATCGACGAAGCAACCGACACCGCGGCGGCCACGATCGCAGTGGAATGCTTGCTCATCTGTTCTTCCCTTCGCCGTGCCGATGCAGTTCGGCCTCCAGGATCGGCCCGATGACCGCGAGGGCCTCGGGGTTGGTCATCTGGGCATGGGTGACGTCGACGCGGTGTTGCGTGATCTGCCCGGATACGAAGGGCCGCCACATCTCGCCGGTCAGCTCGCCGGTGATGCCTTCGGTCGCCGAGAAATACAGCAGATCGCCGTCGTAGCGTGCGGGCCGGTAGCTCGTGGACATGGCGACACTGTCGACATATCCCTGGTGGAGGCGTTCGAGCTGCTCACGGCTCAACCCGCGACCGGGACCGGGACTGTCGGCGAGCACGTCCACAGCTTCGTCCAGGGTGAGTGGCCGAGTGTCCGGGGTGGCCGACTCGTTGCCCTGCAGGTGGGTGACCAGATCACGGACGGTGGGCGGTTCCGGCTGGGGCGCACCCTCGTCGAAGGCCACGCTGTCGAACATCACGAGCAGTCCCACGGCGTGCCCCCGGGCGCGCAGCCGGACGGCGAGCGCGTGCGCGAGTTGCCCGCCCAGCGACCAGCCGAGCAGGTGGTAGGGGCCCTCCGGCTGGACGCGCGTGAGTTCGCGCAGATACACCTCGGCGAGCTCGTCGACGGTGTGGTACCTGCGCGACCCCCCGGAGACGGCCGGAGACTGCAGACCGTAGACGGGCCGGTCGGTGACGTACCGCAGCAGACCCGAGTAGCACCACGAGAGCGGAACGGCGGC